>JBJXFS010000241.1:0-18270 GCA_046155625.1 Verrucomicrobiales bacterium
CCAAAGCGTTAGCCAACAATTGCCGTCCATCTGATGGATGACAAGGCCGCTTGTTCTAACTCAGTAATTTTTAGTGTGTTTCGTGATTTTCGTGGTTGAAATGTCCCTTTCTAGGGTCACCACATCTCCACTGACCAAATCCGTTTTGAGGTCCGCCAGCATTTTAGTTCCTTCGGCTCGTGGATAGCCTTTGGTCGGATCACGGCGATGCCGTCTGATCTGGAATCTCACCGCCTGCCGGAACTCATACAATAGCAATGTGGTAACCTCCAATGGTTCTGGCAAGGCGGCTGGGATGAGGGCCGAAAGAGGGGGCGGAAAAGTGGGTGCCTGATTCTTCAGAAGTGGTATTGCTTGTCAATGAACGCGCGGTGCCAGAGTTCGAGAATGACGAGCGACATGACCTGCTTGCAGTAGACGAATTCGCGCGTCGCATTCATGGCCTCGATGAGGGCGGCGACACGGCGCGGATTGAAGTAGCCGCGCTTTTTGAGCTGCTCGGGGTTGAGGGTGTCCGCGACCAGGGTTTTGAATTCCGGGTGGTCGAAGAAGAACTCCACGGGCATGTAAAATGGCTGCTTGGTGCGCCGCGCGATTCGTTTCGGGAAAATCTTGTCGGCGAGCCGGCGTTCGATGACTTTGTCCGTCCAGCGGTTGATCTTGAGATGAGGGGGGAGGGTGAAGGCGAATTCGATCAGGCGGTGGTCGAGGAACGGGAGGCGGTATTCCAGGCTGTGGGCCATGGTGTTTTTGTCCTGGCGAATGAGGGCCCAATCTTGCAGCCATTCGTCGTACTGGAGCTTGAGCAGGCGGTCGAGAAACGGGCCTGACTTGTCGCGCTCGCGTTCGCGTCCCATCCAGGCGTCGGTGGCGAGCGATTTGAATTCGTCGGAATAGAGGTCGCGGCGCTCGTCCATGGCCCAGAGCGTGCGCAGGGCGAGGTAGTTGTGGTTGAGGTCGCGGTGGTCGTAATGTTTCAGGAAGTCGTGGAGCCGTTGTTTGCCTTTGCTGCCGAGGGCGGCGGGGAAACTGGTAAAGAGGTTCATCAATTTCCAGGGGGTGAGCTGAAAGCCGGGAAGGAGCACACCGTGATGAACGGCGCGAGGCATGAGACGCCGGTATTTTTCGACCAGATTGATGACTTTTTGGAATTCGTAGCCGGCGAAGGCTTCGTCGGCTCCCTCGCCGCCGAGCACGACCTTCAGGTCCTTGGCGGCTCCCTGGGCGAGCTTGTAAAACGCGATGATCAACGCATCCCCGACCGGCCGATCCATGTGCCAGACGATTTCGGGCAGCAGGTTAAAGTCCGCCGCGGTCGCCACGATCTCATGGTGTTTGACCCCGAGAAACTTCGCGGTTTCGGCGGCGGCGGGCGTCTCGTCTGAGGGGGCGCCAAACCCGATGGAATACGTGTTGATGTCCGAGCTGTGTTTGGTCATCGCGGCCACGGTCAACGACGAATCCACGCCGGCGCTGAGGTAGGCGCCGACCGGTACATCGCTGCGCATGCACAGACGGACGGCGTCATCCCAAAGCGCCTCGAAGGCCTCGAAGTAATCGTGGTCGCTCTTGAAGTCGTATCCTTGGCCCGGCAGGAGTTGGATTTCCCAGTACCGTTTGACGGTCACATTCCCATCGGCGGCGTGATGGAGGTAGTGGGCGGCCGGCAGCGTGAACACGCCGGCAAACAGGGTGGTGGGCTCCGGCACGTTCCGCAGCGTGAGAAACGAATCAATGGCCCGAAAGTTCGGGCGCGATTCGACGTGCGCGCTCTGCAGCAGCGCCTTGACCTCGCTCGCGAATAAAAACCTCCCGCTCGCCTGGGTGTAGTACAGCGGCTTTTGGCCGCACCGGTCGCGGGCGAGAAAGAAGCCGCCGGTCCGGGCGTCGTACACGCAAAAGGCAAACATGCCATTGAGGCGGTCGAGCAGGCCCTCAATCCCCCATTCCTCGTATCCGTGCACTAGTACCTCGGTGTCCGAATGGGTCGAGAACACATGCCCCTTGGCCTTCAGTTCGTCCGCCAATTCGACATAGTTGTAGATTTCGCCGTTCTGGATGACGACGACATGGCGATCTTCGGAAAAAATCGGCTGCCGCCCACCCGCCAGATCGATGATGGCCAGCCGCCGCATCCCCATGGAAAAGGGCGCCCCAGCCGTGGCCATGAAGTACCCGTCGTCGTCCGGCCCACGATGGCGGAGGACGCGTCCCATTTTGTCGAGCAGGTCGTCTTCGTGAAAGCCTGCAAAACCGTAGATGCCGCACATGAGATTGGATCAGAGCGAGCGACCGTAGCCCGACCCGGGAGTTTGTACATTTTTCATGCTGGTGGATACTCGCGACGCACGATCCCCATTTCCAGTGATGCGCACCGCCGACCCACCCCCACCCTCATCGCTCAACTGGAACTCGCGCCAGCTCACCCAGGGCTGGCAGCGCGGCGTGCGCGCCTTTTATTGGGGGCTCGGCTGGGAGGAGGCCGATTTCCACAAGCCCCAGGTCGGCATTGGCGTGCCGCTGCTCGATGGCAACTTGTGCAATGTGCACGCCCACGACCTCGCGCAGCACGTCAAGGCCGGATGTGCGGCCAGCGGCCTGATCGGACTCCCTTTTGGCGTCCCCGCCGTCAGCGACAACCTGACGCAAGGCCAGGAAGGGGGAAACGCCTCGCTGGTCTCCCGCAATCTGATTGCCGCCAGCGCGGAAATGGTCGTCAGCGCCCACTCGTACGACGCCATGATCGGGCTCCACCATTGCGACAAGAACGGCCCGGGATTCGCCATGGCCCTGGCTCGCCTCAATTTTCCCGGCCTGCTGGTCAGCGGCGGCTCGATCCTGCCGGGTTGCCACCAGGGCCGTCCGGTCACGATCCTCGATGCCTACGACTCGCAGGCCAAAGCCGACCAGGGAGCATTGAGCCCTGCTGAAAGCGAGGCGATTATTCGGGCGGCCTGCCCGGGTCCCGGTGGCTGTGGCATCGCCGCTTCCTTCAACACCTGGGGCATCGCCATGGAGGCCATCGGCCTGATGCTCCCTGATTCCTCGTCGCTCCCTGCGGTCGATCCCGCCAAGCGGAACGAAGCGGAGCTTGTGGGGGGCGCGGTTCGGCGGCTGCTGGAACTGAACGTGCGTCCGCGAGACATCCTAACGCCGGCGGCCTTTGCGAATGCCATGACCGCCATCGCGGCAGCTGGAGGCTCGACCAATGGCGTGCTCCATCTCCTCGCCTTGGCGCGCGAAGCGGGCGTGACATTCACCCTGCGCGACATCCAAGCCATTTGCCGTCGCACCCCGGTCGTCGCCAACTTTGCCCCTCGCGGTCACGGTACCATGGTCGACCTCCATCGCCTCGGCGGCACTTCCGTCTTCCTCCGCGGGCTGCTGGAAGGCGGGCTGCTCGATGGGTCGTGCCTGACCGTCACCGGGCGCACCTTGGCGGAAAATTGTGCGAGCGCCTGCCGACCGCGGACGGGAGGTCCTGCCGATTCCCCACCCTTGCTGGCGTCGCCCGACCAGCCGTTCAAGCCGTACGCGGACATCCAGGTTTGCTTTGGCACCCTCGCCCCAAATGGCATTGTCTTCAAAAGCTCGAGTTTGGCCGAGCCCCGGTTCTCGGGCACCGCCGTGTGCTTCTCGGACGCGCGGGCCGTCTCGGATGCCGCCTCGTCCGGTCGCATCCAGCCAGGACATGTCGTCGTTTTGCGTGGCCTGGGACCGGTGGCCAGCGGCATGCCGGAAGTGCTGGTGGCCACGGCCGCACTGAGCACCCCGGCGCTCAAAGGGAAGGTCGCATTCATTTCGGACACGCGCGTCTCCGGGGTCAGCCACGGGTGCATCGGCATTCATTGCGCTCCCGAAGCCGCCGCCGGTGGGCCAATCGGTCGCGTCCGCGACGGCGATCGAATCACCTTCGATCTGCTGGCAGGCACGATCGAGGTCGAGGCCGACTTGGCGAGCCGCCCGGCCTTCCCGCCGCCGCCGCCACCGGGCCGCGGGTATCTCGCCGATTTCGCCGCCACCGTCACCCAAGCGGACGAAGGGTGTGTCAGCCGCTGGGTGCTGGAGACACGGCCGGCGGAGGCCTGATCAGCGCCGCCATCACGGCTGCCATCACCAAAAAGCCAGCGGCCCAGGTAAATGACTCGCGATAGCCGAGCTCGACCGCGGTCAGTTCTGATCCGGTGAGCGGGCGCGCAAATTCCGAAAATCCCAGCGGCAGCGGCAGTGCGGCCAGCAAGGGACCAAGGAACCGGCCGAGACTCCCCGCCGCGGAATTCAAGCCCAGTGCGCGCCCCTGGGTCCGCCCGTCGGTGCTCCGCGAGAGGAGCCCGGTGAGGGTGGGGACGACCAAGCCGTTTCCGAGGGCCATGAGCGCCGTCACGGCGAGGAATCCCGGCGTCCCGTGCACCCGGGGGAGGAGCCAAAGGCTGGCCGCCACCATCAGGGCGCCCACCAAAATCAACGGTTTTTCGATCGGGCGTTTCATGAGCTTTCGCAGCAACCCGCCCTGCACCAGAACCCCCAGAAATCCGATGTACGCGAAGGCAAAACTCATCTGCGCGCGGGTGTAGCCAAGATGGTCGCCGCAGAAGAGCGAAAACAGCAAATGGACAAAGGCGAACCCGGTCGTGCTGAGCAGGCCGGCCAGCAGGAGCAGGGAAACCACGCGCCCGCGTCCGCCCGAGAAAACTTCCGCCAGAGGAGCGGCCGCCGTCGGATGCAGCCGCTTTTCCGGAGTCAAGGTTTCCGGGAGGCGGGTCTGGATGAACCACGCGTTCACCAGCGCCAGGACCCCGGCAAAATAAAACGGCGCCGAATGATGCCATAAGCTGAGCAGTCCGCCCAGCGCCGGCCCCAGCATGAAACCCAGTCCAAACCCCGCCCCAATCAACCCCATATACTTCGCCCGTTCCGCCGGTTTCGTCATGTCGGCTATGCACGCCTGGGCCGCCGCCACATTCCCGCCACTCGCCCCATCGATGATCCGCCCGAGGAAGAGCATCCACGGCGCCACCGCCGCCCCCGTCACGAAATACCCCACCGCCGATCCCAACGTGCTCAACAAGAGGACCGGCCGCCGCCCAATCCGATCCGACCACCGGCCAAGCAACGGCGCGGTGAACAATTGAACGAGCGAAAAAACGCCTGTGAGCAAGCCCAGCTCCAGCTTCGACATCCGAAACGGGTCGTTCCGGCCGTAGTCGGGGAGGACCGGAATCACGATCCCAAACCCGACCATGCTCACGAAGATGGTCAGAAAGATGACAAAGATCTCCGGACGTCGGCGCTGTGCGGATTCGGCCATGGGTCAGGCCGATCTCAATGCGCCAGGCAAAACTGCTCGAATCGGTCCAGACCGGTCTTGATGACGTCCAGCCCGCACGCGTAGCTGAACCGCACCGTCTGGTCCGCCCCAAACGCCAGCCCGGGCACCACCGCCACCTGCTGGCGGCTCAAGAGCTTTTCCGCGAAGTTCATCGACTTGAGCCCCATCTTCTCGATGTTCACCAGGAAATAAAAGGCCCCCTGCGGCTCGACCACCGAGACGTTGGCGATCTTCGAAAACCGGTCGAGCATGTAGTTGCGCCGCACGTCGAACTCGTCGCGCATGTCGGACACCACCTGCTGGTCTCCCGTCAGGGCGGCCAGCGCCCCCCACTGGGCGAACGTGGTGGGCGCGCTCGTCGTGTGACTCTGGATGTTGTTCATGGCCTCGGCCAGCTCTTTCGGAGCCGCGGTGTAGCCGATCCGCCAGCCCGTCATCGAGTAGGGCTTGGAGAACCCGTTGACCACAATGGTCAGCGCCTGAATCTCCTTGGAAAGGCTGGCGATCGACACATGCTCCCGATCGTTGTAGATCAACTTTTCGTAAATCTCGTCGGACAGGACAATGATATCTTCCGCCGCCGCGATCTCCGCAATCTTCTCCAGCTCGGCCCGTGTGTACACAGAGCCGGTCGGGTTGCCCGGGGAGTTGAGAATGAGCATCTTCGTCCGCGGAGTCATCGCCTCCTCAAACTCTTCCGCTGTCAGCTTCCACCCGCTCTTCTGCCGCGTCTCGACAATGACCGGCTCGCCTCCCGCCAAGCGCACCATTTCGGGATAACTCGTCCAGTAAGGCGCCGGGATAATCACCTCGTCCCCCGGATCGCACACCGCCAGCACCGCGTTGTAACACGAATGCTTCGCCCCGCAGTTCACCGTGATCTGTTGCGGCGTGTACTCAAGGTTGTTGTCGACCATCAGTTTCGTGGCAATCGCCTCCCGCAGTTCGAACAAGCCTTCCGCCGCCGTGTACTTCGTCTTCCCTTCCGCCAGCGCCTTCACCGCGGCCTCCTTGATGAAATCCGGCGTGTCCATGTCCGGTTCCCCAGCCCCAAAGCTGCAGACGTCGGTTCCCTCCTTCTTCAACTTGGCCGCCTGCGCCGTGATGGCGAGGGTGAGTGAAGGCGTGACGGCGGCAACTTTCTGGGCAATTTGGTTCATGGTGGCAGCGGACAGAGTCGGGTGATGCAGGCTCAAAATGAAAAAGCGCCTCCGCTCCGTGAAAGCGGGGGCGCGGATGTGGGCAGATAACGTGGTCGGCCACCAGCCCGGCGCAAGGGGAAATGACGGCGGTCGGAGGGCGGCGGTCGGAGGGCGGCGGTCGGAGGGCGGCGGTCGGAGGGCGGCGGTCGGAGGGCGGCGGTCGGAGGGCGGCGGTCGGAGGGCGGCAGTCGGAGGGCGGCGAGCGGTATTCAGTTTTCGGTATTCAGTGGTCAGTATTCAGACCGAAGCGGGAGGGGCCAGGGAGAGTCACCGGCGTGGGTGGCAGGGGGGTGAGCGGAGCGGCCATTTCGAGGACGATTCCAAGCATGCTGAATAGGTTTTTTCCGCGCACGCGATTGTTCGTCGGCTTCGTCCATCCCTCCTTTGCGCCACTCGTCCTCGTCCTCGTCCTCGTCCTCGACTTCACCGGTGCGTTCCTCGTGTTCCAGCCGCTGGAAATGTTCGTCAGCTTCAGCCATCCCTCCTTTGCCCCACTCGTCCTCGTCCTCGTCCTCGACTCCACCGGTGCGTTCCTCGTGTTCCAGCCGCTGGAAATACAAGCCCTGACTCAACAAGATTGGAGGATAGGGGCGCGGCTACCACCTCAGGGCCAACGGCCTGGGACTGGAGTTTGTCCATTTCGGACGCTCAATTCGTCGTGGGACGACTCTCCAAGGGGGGGAGCCGCGGGCATTGAGGTGGGATGCGACCTACCGGGCGCGGAGGCGGTGAAGGCGTACCATCTGGGAATGGTCTCCCCTTTCTCGAATGATGGTCGCGTGGATCACCCGGCAGCGTGTATCGGGCATTGGCATTTCTGCCCCTGATCGCGTTTCCTCGCTTCGGCGATCAGAAGGATGTGGGAAAACCGCTTATTTTTTCGGCGCCTGCTTGGTTGGGGCGGCTTTGGCGGCCGTTTTGGTGGCGGCGGCGGCCTTGGCGGCGTCGGCTGGGGCGGCTTCGGCGGCGGCCGGCGTGGCTTCGGCGCTGACGCGCGGGGCGGCCAGCTGAATGACGATCACGTCGCCCGCGAGTTTCGGCTGCACGCCCTCGGGAAACGGGAGCTCGCGGATGTGCACCGCGTCTCCCACGTTCATGTGACTGACGTCGTACATAATGGCTTCCGGCAAGTCCTTCGGGAGGCAGATAATTTCCAGATTGTGGATCTGATGCTCGAGCAGGCCACCCAGCTTCACCCCCGCCGCCTCCCCGGTGACGCGCACGGGTACCCGGGCATGAATTTTTTCGTCCTCCTTGATCGCGTGGAAATCGATATGTATAATATTGCCGTTCAGCGGGTTGTGCGTCACATCCTGGATCAGCGCGAGCTGCGTGCCGCTGCCTTCAATCTGCAGGTCGACCAATATGTGCTCGCTCGTCGAATGGGCCAACAGGTCGTGGATTTTCTTGGCGTTGACCTTCAAGTTGACGTTGTCGAACTTCTTCCCGTACACGATGGCGGGGACGAGCCCCTCGCGGCGCAGGCGCTTCAGGGCGCCGGTGCCGGATCGTTTGCGGGGGGCGACTTGCAGGGTGGAGCGATGGCTCATGGTCAGTGACGGGGTGGTCGGAAGTTCGTGTTCTCGCGGCACCCGCAACGCACTGGCGTCCGGCCCGGAGAGCGATTCTCCTCGGAAAAGGGCGCGAAGACTAATGCCCCGCCGCCGTTTGTCAATAGCCGCGTCGGGCGAGGAACAATCCTCCGATCGGCACCCTCAAGGAATCGGTCCTCGACGACGACCGTACCTGGCTTCTATAGGGCGATGACGGTAACCCAATGCCCAGCCTATTTAATTGCACTGCCCGAGCGCCGGGAGGCGGCGGAGGCCCGACTCCGGTCACTGGGCTGGGCGGCATTGGAGGTCGTCTGCGCCTCGGTGCCCGGTTACCCCATCGGTCCCTCGCTGGCCCACCTGGAAACCGTGGAACGCGGCTTGATCGCTGGGAGATATCCCTTCGTCATTTTCGAGGACGATGCCTGGCCAACCCCTGATTTCCGCGAGGTGGAGATTCCGATTTCCTTGCAGCCAGACGCCCTCTGGCTTTCCCAGGAAATGACCGCCTCGAAGGGAGGCGAACACGGCGCCCTGTCGCGCTGGCGCGATGCGGGCGGCCCATACGTGCAATTGATCAACATGCTCGGGCTCTATGCCCAGGTCGTGTGCACCGAAAAGTTCGCCATGGCCTACCACGACGCCGCCCTGACCGCGGCGCGCGCCGACCTGGGCGTCGATCTTCTCACCGCCCAGCTCATGAAACATTATCGCGTCCTCGGGCTCTGGGAACCGATCATCTTCCAAGGCCCCGAAGGGGGCAATCACAACGAATGGTCAAGCCGCCACCGCCTTCCGCGGACACCGGTCGCCGACGACGCAGCCGGCCCGGTCTACGGCTGGACGGCTTGGCCTTAGAGCGCCCGGTCTGGCGATTTCTTGCACGGCCTTGGCGGCGATACTTCCCTGGGAATGGCGGGCCGTGGCCGCCCTATCCTGACGCTTGACACAGAGGTCCCCGTTCCGCGTACCATGCCACCCAATGAACCACTCCCAACGCATCCCTCACCGCGTGCACCAAATCTGGTTGGGGCCGCGCCCGGTTCCGGACCACTTTTTGCCCTGGATGAGGACGATTGAACGCTTCGCCGAAGGATGGGAGTACAGGTTGTGGCGCGATGGGGATGTTAGGGAATTGCTCGACGCCTCACTCCTTCCCGGTCAGCTGACCGACGGCTCCCTGTCGGTCGGATTGCGCTCCGACGTGCTGCGGTACGAAATCCTCCGCCAGCAGGGCGGCGTGTACTTCGATTGCGATTTCGAACTGCTCCGGCCGCTCGACCACCTGCTTGTCCCCGGCTGCTTGCATTACGGAGACGAACTGTCTGGAAGGCCCGCCACAGGATTCCTCGCCTCCCCGGCAGGCTTCGAATTCTGGGGATTCTTTTTACGGAGGATTCGCAGGAACCTAGTCCGCCCTTCCATTCATTGGTGGGACGTGATCGAGCGAACGGGACCGGTCGCCTTCGCTGGCGCGTTGAACGCCTGGGTCGGGGAATGGGAGGGTCAGCCACTGACTGACGAGACCGGCCAAACCGCGGGGATGCTGTATGCGCCGACCGATGTCGTCGCCTTCTGGCAGGAGACATTGTATCCCTATTGGTTCGAGGACCACACCTTTCGGGAGTTCTCGGTGGAGCGCTACCCGCTGGCCCGGGCCGCCCACCATTGGGGGGGATCGTGGCAGTAGGGCGCTCGCTCGGGCGACCCGCTGGTCGACAGGCCGCGGTGAGGAAACGGGGCAGGCGGTCGGCGAAAGCCCACTGGGTGAGTCACTCGACCATCAATCGAGAAGTGGGGACCATCCCCAGATGATACACCTCCACCGCCGACGAGCTCGGGAGGTCTCGTCAACCTCGAGCTTCAAGCGCTGGTCGATACGCGACTTCCATCTGTTCCGGTTCTTCCGATTCACGGTCCAACGGTCGTGTTCGACAGCATCGCCAATGCCCTTACGTCATCCGCACTTGGGTTCGGCGCTTGGGGCAAATGCGGAAAAACTTCAGGGCCGGCCGAAGAGCGGCCGGTCTCGTTGAGCGGATGATCCAGTTGTCCCTTCCAGGGGTAGCCAGTCCATCTCTCAATCGGCGCGTCCTCGACCGAATAGACGCCCGCGGGCCAAAGGCGACGGACGCGGTCGAAGTCGACCTCTGAGTGCTGCAAGGCCGGCAGTTTTCCCTGATCCATCGCTTCAGCAGCGATCATCGCGAGCCATGTCCTGAGTCGTTCGTCGCTCCGCACCGCCTCGGCCAGCCCCGCGTCTTCCAGACTGCCCTCCCGCAGGTTGTGGCCGAAATGAAGGGCGCGAGCGATCTCTCCGGGCAAGGCGCCTAGGTGCCCGCGTTCAACCAGAACGAGCGGCAATTGTCGGCTGTACATTCTTGGTTGCCACCACAGGCGGCGCGTTTCCTGCCCGCTGATATTGCTGCTTCCGGACTCCTGGCCGCACAACCACCACGCGGGACAGTAGACGTTCCAATCCTGGCGTTCGTGCGCCACTCCCAGCTGATGGTCGATATGCGACCCGGGCCGGGCCATGTAATCGGGGGCGTGCAGGACGTGTTGTTGAAAGCGGGCGAATACCTTCTTCCGGAGCAGGTACGCGTGAGTCCGATTGATGTTGGTCGCCCTGAACACGAAGGGGCGTCCCAGCAGCTTTCGCGGCTCCGCGAGGTGCTGACCACCCAGATACACTTGGTCCCAATCCGACGGAACTTCGGCAAACAATCGCTCCATCATCTCTCTGGCCCGTGGATGAAACACCACATCGTCCTCCAGCACCAAGTAGTTCTCCAGCCCGTCCATGATCGCCGAATGCACCACCTGAACGTGGCTCATCAAGCATCCCCACGCGCCATTCCCACTTGTCCACCAATCGGGTCCCGGGCTCAAGTCGCCGCTGAGCGCCCGCATCCACCGAATGCGATCCGGTGGAAACAAAGCCAGCTCGGCCAATTGCGTCTCCAGTTGAGCCCGGCGTTCCGGCTTGTAGGGAAGGTTAAGGACATAGACGCGATCGGGAACCATGCGGCCAAGTCGCGGGTGGGTCGTGAGTCCGGAGGTTCAGCGGGAGTCCGGCGCCAAGGGGGCTCAACGACGGGATTTGGATGAGGAACTCGAGCTATAACCCGAGGGCCAAGTCGGCGGTGACTCGCCGTTCCCGCCTCCTTCGCTCGGAACGCTCGGCTCCAGAACCGCGACGAGGAGCCGCAGAATCGCCAGCAGTCGTTCGTTCAACCAACGATTGGTTGACTCCAGCTCATGGATGGAATCCACCAGATCGCCCGAAAGCTGGCTGACCGAAGCGCGGAAATTCGCCATGGCCGTGGATGACGGTTTGTTTTTGGTGCCATCCTGGTTGAACGCCCGGGAGAGTTCCAGTTCCGCTTTGATGAGTTCACTCCGGAGTAAGCTCAAGCGTTTGATCGACTCGCGACTCGGGTCGGCACATTTCCCGCTGCTGTCTGGCGCCAGAGATTCGGAGGCGATGACTTCGGTCGACTCGAGCAGCCCGAGAATGGTGTAGAAGGAGAGAGGAATCATAGTGTGAGAGGCGGGCTAAGTGTAAATCAAACTACTAGGTCATAGGTTGAGCACAAGTTAATTTCCCGGCGTGTTCTCTGCGGATGGGGGTGCTGACTCGAGCTCTTCGAGAGAATCCCGTGCCTTCACTTCATCGGGAGACCAGGGACGATGGAACTGAGTCGGAAACAGATGATCGCGCGCCCGCTGGAGGAGCGCCGCGGATTCCGACCGATCGAGCGATTTGAGCGCGTCACCGATCGCGGCGGCCCATTCGGTGCGCCATGGCCCTGCTGAGTCGACGGCCGAAGCAGGCGACGCCGAATGCACGAGGTGCTCGACCAATTCGATGAGCTCACTGGGAGGGGGGTTGGCCTCGATCACCCGGCGGGCCGCGCTGGTGATTTCCGACAGCAGTTCGGGCGTCGAGCGGGGCTCGTTCCGCAGCAGTTTAACCCGGAGTTCCAGAGCTTTCCGGTTTGACGCCGCCGCGACGTCGCGGCGGCCCAGGGATTCGGAATGATCAGCGAATCGACGCAGCAAAAAGGCCTGGGCGCGCCACCACCAGGGCGAGGCCCCGGCGGCGGTGGCGGATTCTTGAACTCTGGCCACCCAATTCTTTAGGGTGGAGTCGATCCACTCTGGCGTCCGTGTCTGCTGCCAGTTTCCCAAGGCGCGCTGCAGGTGCTCTTCCCAGCGCGCGTAATCTTCGCGGACATAGGGATTGGAGCAGAGGTGATTGAAACCGGCATCCAGGGCCAGGTTCCAGTGTTCGCCCGCTTTGGTTGGATCTGCGGAAGCACCGTAGTTTTCGGCAAGGAATCGATTCGCCTCGGCGCGGGCGAAGTTGACTCGGGAGCGTGCGGCTGGGGTGACGAGTTTCAGACGGTCGAGGGTGTCGGTGAGCCATTGGCGGCTGGCCGCGGCATTGCCGCGGCGGAATTCGAGGTGGCCGAGGGCCAAGGCCGTCAATCCCCATTCGGAGCGCCAGACTTGATTCGATGGGTCGACCTCCAGCACAAGCGACCGCGTGATGTCTTCGGCCCGGCGAAGCAGGCGTTCGACTTCCTCCAGTGGCGAGTCTGAGTGCTCCGCGTCATTGGCTTGGAAGATGGCGTCGGACACACGGACGCATGCGGTGCTCACCTGCCGGCGGTCTTCAGGGCTGTCCGGGTTCTCGTTCGCCACGCGATCGCGGGCCGCGAGATTCTGCCGAAAATAGTCCAGCGCGTCCCGATGCGCCCCCAGGACAGTCGAGCACCGTCCCAGTTCGAACAACGTGTAGGCTTCCTGCCTTTCGATTCGAAGTTTCTGCTCCAGGGCAAGGTTCGGCTGCGCCTTCAGCTCGCGCCAATTGTCCAGCGCCCGTTGAAGCGTCTCCAGCGCGAGCCGCGCGTCGCCCGCGTGGCCACGCTCACGAATCATGTAGCCATATTCCAGCTCGACATCGGCCACCTCGGCGTTCACATCCGGATGGTGGGGGAAACGTCGCTGAGCGCGTTGCCCGGTTTCCTCGGCGAGCTGAATGAAACGTTCGGCCGTGAGAAACTCGAATTTCGCGGTGGCGTGTTCGCTCCGTCGGCGCAGGGCGGCCACGCAGGCGATCCAGGCGTCGGGGCCGGCTTTGGCGAGAGCGATGGCCTGATGGCCTAATTCGACGGCGGTGTCCAGTTTGGCCTGGGCTTCGACCGATTGCCCCTGCGGCTGCAAGATCAACGCCCATTGAGTGTAAAAGCCGCATTGGCGGGCCAGGCTCTCAGGGTCCATCGGCTGGCCGAACTCCCGGTAGTACTGGTCCACGTGGTCGAACACCTCGTTCAGCATCGCGAGGTTCCCGAGGGGCTCCAATTTTTGCGGGAGCCGGCGGGTCATGAAGTAGACACGCTTTTCCGCCGCGTTGAGGGCGGCCTCGGTGCGGTTGTTGGCAACCTCGAGACGGGCGTTGCTGGCGGCCAATTGTCGATTTTGGATCCAGGTGACCACGCTCGCGGAAAGGACGGCAAGCGTGAGGCAGGCGGCGAGGGAGGCCGGGAGCGGGTTGCGGCGGGCCCAGCGGAATGCGCGTTCGGCGGGGGTGAATCGGCGGGCGGTGATCACGCGTCCATCCAACCAGCGGCGGAGGTCGCCGCCGAAGGCCGCCGCGCTGCCGTAACGGGAGGATGGCTCTTTGGCGATCGCCTTCAGACAAATAATTTCGAGGTCGCCGGGGATGGCGGGATTTCGGTGGCGAGGGGGTGATGGTTCGTCGGCGGCGATCTTTTGCAGGAGTTCCGCGGTGGCGACGCCTTTGAACGGCGGAACCCCGGTCAGCAGTTCGTAAAGCATCGCGCCGAGGCCATACACATCACTGGCCGTGGTGGCGGCGGAGGCGCCGGCCCGCGCCACTTCGGGTGGCATGTAGGCGGGCGTCCCCATGACGACATGGCTCATGGTGTCGCTGGCCTCGCGATCCTGCCATTTCGCCAAGCCGAAGTCGGCGAGGCAGGCCCGGTCCTGCTCGTCGAAGAGCACGTTGCCCGGTTTGACATCGCGGTGAATCAGGCCGCGTTCGTGCGCATGCTGCACGGCGTCGGCCAAGCCTGCGAGCAGCTCGGCCACGGCGCGCCACCGCCCGACCCACTCGGCGCGGCGGGCCGCCAGGGTGCCACCGGTCGCGAGTTTCATGGCGAGCCAAGGCCGGCCATCGGACTCGCCTGAAGCGTAAAGCGGGAGGATGCCTGGATGGTTCAATTCGGCCATGGCTTCCGCTTCGGAGAGGAGGCGCCGGCGCACATCCGGAGAGGACACCAGATGCGGGAGCAGCACTTTGATGGCGACGTCCCGGACGGGCGACATCTGGCGCCCGCGAAACACGATTCCCATCCCCCCTCGCCCAATCTCTTCCAAAACACGGAAACCCGACCCCTCCAGCGGCTGGCCAGATGCCGGTGGCGGTTCGAAATAGGTGTCCGCGGAGGACCGGAGATCACTGAGCAGGCAGGCTCGGCACGCCTCTTGGCCAATGGGCAGCGTGGCCCCGCACCGTTGGCAGATTCTGCCGGTCGGAGGATCTGTGTCTTCGGAGTTCACCGGGTCATCCTCCCATTCGTTGGCCGCTTCGGAGCGATGTGTGCACGCGGCCCTGCATGTCGACGTAGAGCTTCACCGTCCCTTTGGCCGCGGTGGCGACACGCACGACGTAGAACGGCCACCACGGGAACCTCGAGTGGGGCGTGGCTTTCCAGTAGAGTTCCTCGTTGACCATGATCTCGGCGGACTGGGGGTCGAGGGCCAACCCCGCCGGCGAGCACAGGCGCACGGCGTGGCTCCGAAACCACCGGGCGAAGGCGGCTGGAGGACGCACGATCGGCCAATGGCGCAGGATCGCGGCCGCCTGAAGGTTCCCGGCTCGGTCGAAGAGGGCGCCGAGGCGGCTGCCGTCCTTGGATTCCGACCAGACCGCAAGAACCAACGGCTTCGAGGGCGATTGAATCGCGACCACCGTCGGCGGAGCGTCGACGAAAGCCCGCTTCCATACGGCGGGAGCGCGGCGCCCCACCACGCCGAATGATTTCAGTTGTTCCGCGGCGTGATTTAGAAACCGAGGATCGGCGAGAATCCTGTCCCCGAAGGGTTCCGGCGGCGGCAGCGGCTTGAGATCGACAAAAAGATCCGGGATGTCCGGAAGCTGGATCGGCGGGGAAAGCAGGACGGCGTGGCATTTTTCGGGTCCGCGCGGCGGCACCGATCCCCAACCGATCCGTTCTTCCAAGGCAAGGCGAGGAATGAATTCCTCCCCGATCGCGGGATTGTCCTGCCCCTGCCAGTGAGGACAGACGCAACCGTGGCCTCGCGTGTGAACAAAAACCCTCGGCGCGGACTGGCCCGTGTAGTCGTAGCAGAGGATAGCCGGCTGATCGTCCTTCTCGCCATAGGCCCAACCGTCGTTGAACACCCATGGGTTGAGCACAAAATAACCCGCGTCTCGCCCCGGCAGGATCGGAGAACGGCCTACCACCACCACCCAATGACCTGGAGCCGCATCGGACGATGCGGTGTGGACGACGGCCGGACGCCCGTGGCTCAGCTCGTTATCGATCAACGCCCTGATTTCCTGACGCGTGCCCACGACTTCGTACGCGCGGATCCCGCCCAGCGAGGATGCCGCGACCGGTGACTCGTTGATGAGCATCCTGAGTTGGGCGGGTGATGTCCAGAACGTCCCGTCCTTGGATGACTGATCATGTATCCACCAGTGCATCCTGAATTGGCTCATGACGCTGCCCGGCAGGGGCGATGGCCGGGTAAATGCCCCCCGCTTCAACCAATCCAGGATCATCATGGCGCAGGCGAGGCCGCAATGGACCGAGGTGTCCTGATAGTGCATCGGGACCGGAATTCGCTTGATCGGTGAGAGAAGAATGGCGGTCATGGCGGAGAGGAGTTTGAAGCGCTTACTTACCATTCAGTCCTCGTGGCGCGTTTGTGACAAAGAAAGTGGTGAGGGCGCCGGAGCCGCCTGGAGAACGTGCATTAAATGACGCATCTCGCCGTCGACTTCCTCCTCCGAGGCGACGGTGGCGGCGACTTCGCGGCTGATTGCAACGCGCAGAGATTCGCGCAGTCGCTGGAGTTCCTTGCGGAGGGCCTCATCGGAGAGCCCGAGACGCCGGGCGGCCTCTTGCTGGGAGAGCGATTCGGAGGCGCCGGGGAGGAAGACACGCAGCACCGCAAAACGGTCGGATTTTTCCGGGCCATGCCACTGCTGACGGACACGCTCGAGTGCGCGGGCGACGAGGTGCAGTGCCCATTCGCGATCGAGGGCCAGTGCGGCATCGGCGTCCTCCGTTGCCACCAGATCCAGCATCGTGTCGGCCGCGTCCAGACTGAGCGGAGCCACCCCGCCCCCTCGCTTGGCCGCGTGATGCCGGGCCCCATCGTCCGCCAGGAAATTCGAAAGCGCGCCCGAAAGAAAGGCCCGGAATCGACCGCGCCGCGGGTCCGCCCGCTTCAGGGCGGAGGATCGCATCAACTGAAGGAGGAAATCATGAGCCAGGTCTTCGAGCCGATCCGGAGGCATTCCGCGGCTGCGCAGGATTATGATGATGAGCGGCCGGTACTGCGCGCAAAAGGATTCCAGCGCTTTCTCGGCCGATGTGTCCCCATGAAGCGACGCCTGGGCTAACGCCGTCCAATGAGTACTGGGGAATTCCATGACCCAAACGTTTTGGCATCTGGGATTTGCCGTGGCGAGCATAATCCTCCCGGGCTTGGAACCGGGATGGGAACCGCGAATCACACGAATATCACAAATAGCCAAGGCGTTGCCACATGTCCCGTGCGTTCAAATCGTTTCTCCCGGAGTTCCAGAGGCGGGCGCCTGGTTGACCGCGAAGCGTTTTCATAAGAGCGATGGAAAGCCGTCAAATGACTGCTTTGCTTCGGCTGATGGCCGACGATTTTCTCACTACACGATGGAGTCAGGTACAGGCCGCGGCCGGCCCGGACCCCCGGTCGGCGAGGGCACTGGAAGCCTTGTGCCGGCAGGCGTGGAGACCGCTTTATGCTTACGCGCGCCGCTGGGGCTGCTCGCGGGAAGATGCCGAGGATGTCGTGCAGGGGTTCATTTCCGCGCTCCTCAGTCGTCGCTCGCTCGAGCGCACCGCGCCCGGCCAAGGCCGCTTCCGCACTTTTCTCCTCGCTGGACTGCGCAACCACCTCAGTGACCGGCGCGCCCATGCCTCCGCCAGAAAACGAGGCGGAGGCACGGTCCATGTCTCGCTTGACGCCGAGGCCGCCGAGCGAGGCTATCTTGAACTTGCCACCACGGCTGATTCGCCCGAGCGCGTGTTCGAGCGCGTGTGGGCCATGGCCTTGGTGGAAAAAGCCCGCGGGCGTTTGGGCGAGGAATGCGCCGCTTCCGGCAAGGCCGCCGTCTTCGCCGCTCTGTTGCCCTCGTCCGCCGAGAGCCCGGCCGAGAACTACCGTGACCTCGCCCTACGCCTCGGCCTTTCCGAAACCGCACTCCGCTCGCTCGCCATGCGCCTGCGCCGCCGCTGGCGCGATCTCATACGCGCCGAACTGGCCGAAACCGTCAGCAACAAAGCCGCGCTGGAGGAAGAAATGCTTCACCTTCGCGCGGCCTTGCGCGACTGAGTGGAGCGATCGTTTCCTTGAGTGGGCTGTCGATGCCAGCATGTTCCCTGTCACCCATGAATACACCGTCCGTGGCCACCCTCGCACCCGCTTGTTGCGGAAGCTGCGGGTGTCGGCTTCCGGCGGGCACGCCGGATGATTTCTGCCCGTTCTGCGCCAGTGACGAGCCGAGGCTGGAGCGGCGCATGATTGGTGATTTTGTTTTGCTCGAGGAACTGGGGCGAGGGGGGATGGGCGTGGTGTGGCGGGCTCGGCAGCTGAGGCTGGAGCGCGAAGTGGCAGTGAAGATATTGCCCGGTGGAGATCTGGCGGGGTCGGAGGCGCGGGAACGGCTGGCGCAGGAAGCGAAAGCCACGGCCCGGCTAAAGCACCCAAACATCGTCACGATTCATGAGGTGGGTGAAGACGAGGGCCTGCCGTATCTCGTCATGGAATTGATTGAAGGCGGGACATTGGGACACGCGTTGACGGAGCGTGTGGTGCCGGTTCGGCAGCTGGCGCGCTGGCTGCGCGAGGTGGCGGCAGCGGT
>JBJXFS010000245.1:0-18799 GCA_046155625.1 Verrucomicrobiales bacterium
ATAGCCATTTTTGAACGCCTCCTCGGGTTTGTCCATGAGCTTGGCCGCCAGATCCAGCACATCTGTGCCCGGCTGATAAATGAGCAGGTTGTGTGGCATGTCGTCCACGTTGTCCAAAACGATCTTCACCTCATCGACAGGCTTCACCGTGAAGTC
Organism: Verrucomicrobiales bacterium; assembly: GCA_046155625.1. Taxonomy (GTDB): domain Bacteria; phylum Verrucomicrobiota; class Verrucomicrobiia; order Verrucomicrobiales; family V1-33; genus CAJBME01. Next base: position 157 of record JBJXFS010000245.1, read on the forward strand.
GGTAACGTCGTAGCGCATCTGGGCGCGGAGGGTTTTGATAGTGATGACCTGCGGCTCCGCGGTGCAGACACTGGCGGTGAGCAGGAGGGCGAGGAGCAGGAATGAGCGGTGCATGCTTAATAGGAAGGGGTGATAACGGAACGGACGGTCGAGTTAAATTCTGTCCGTAACGAATTCGAATTTCCGGATTGTTGGATGGAGGGGAGGGCCTGCATGATTCTATTCGGGATTGAAGAGTTTGCCTGGTGCCCAACCGCGATGAAAAGCTCGGTGGAGCGTCCGCCGGCCGCGGGAGCACACTGGGAGTGGCGCGCCTCTGGCCGCCATGTGCAAACAACGCGCAGCGATCTTCCGACCGGCCGCGAACGTCCGCGGAGAAGTGCGCCTGCGGCGGCGGGGGAAAAATGGCGGCAAAATGCCGCCACTCCCAGTGCGATGCCTCTCAGGCCTTTGCCGGCACTGCATACGGAGCGCGCGGCACCCGGGTGAGCAGGGCGTTGGCGGCGTCGTTGCCGGGAAAAGTCTCGGTGGCCGGGTCCATGGTAAGGGCCATGCCGAGCGTGGCGGGCGTCGCGGCGAGGTCCACCTTGTTGGCGGCGAGATGCTCCGCCATGCGTCCAAAGGATTCCGTCAGGTTGGTGTCGGCTTTCAGTGCGGCCTCGAGTTCCTCCCGGGTCTTTTTCTGCCCGAGCAGGTAGGAAATATTTCCCGTGTGGCAGAGGGCGCTGCTGAGGTGGCCTTCCAGAATATCGGCGTGCAGATCGGTGGACTTGCGGCTGCGGACCGCATTGATGAAATTCACAAAATGGCTCTCGGCTCCCTGCCATTTTTTGATCTCTTTGCCCTCCTTGTCGTAGGCGATGGCTGAATCGTAGCTCGGAACGACGACGTGCCCGCCTTCGCAGTGAATGATGCAGCCGACCCCTGCGCCCATGTGCCCTTGCGTTGGCAATCCGCGCACTTCGAAGAGCAACGGGGCTTTGGCATACGACTGGAAAACGACTTGAGTGTTCGGTGTTTCCCCGTCGTCCTCGTAGCCGAGGCGTCCGCCGAAGCTTAACACTTTCGGCGCCAGGGCATTTTCGCCAAGGAACCACCGGCAGATGTCCATCTGGTGGATGCCCTGGTTGCCGAGGTCACCGTTGCCGGTGTTCCAGACCCAGTGCCAGTCGTATTTAAGCTTCGAGCGGCGCAGGGGGAGTTTCGCCGCGGGGCCGCACCAGACGTCGTAGTCAATGCCTTCCGGTATGGGCTGCGGGCCTTCCGTTTTTCCGATGCTGCCGCGGTTCTTGTAGCAGAGACCACGAGAGACAGTGATTTTGCCGAGGTTGCCTTCCTGGACCCATTTGACCGCCTCGCCGATGCCGGTGCGGCTGCTCCGGCACTGGGTGCCGGTCTGGACGATCTTTCCGTATTTCCGGGCAAACTCGACTATCCGCCGGCCTTCACTCACATTGTGCGAGACCGGCTTTTCCACATAGACATCACGCCCGCTCTGAACGGCCCAGATCGAGGCGAGGGCATGCCAGTGATTCGGCGTGGCAATGGAGATCACATCGATGTTTTTTTCATCGAGCAACTTGCGGGGATCGCGATATTCCGCCGCAACATTGGGATCGACGTCGCATTTCGCCACGAGCCGGACTCCCTTCATGTTGGAGAAGGCTGACAGGTGCGAGCCGCCCCGCCCCCCCGCGCCAATGACTCCGACGCGGAGATCAGAATTCGCCCCATCGACCTGTGACCAGCTGCGCGCAGTCAGCGTGGCGGCGGTGCCGCCGGCGAGTCCAAAAAAGCGGCGACGGGAGAGAGTGGATGGAGCGGAGTTCTTCATAAGGTATTGGTTGTTGAGTGGTTACTTGGTTTGTCTTTGGCAACCTTCAGGTTTATCAGGCCAGCACGCCCTTCACCACTTCGCCGAAGACATCGGTGAGGCGGAAGTCGCGTCCCTGGAACCGGTAGGTGAGCCGTTTGTGGTCGATGCCCATGAGGTGCAGCAGGGTGGCCTGGAAATCGTGGACGTGGACTTTGTCTACTACGGCATCCATGCCGAGATCGTCGGACGCGCCATAAGTCAGGCCGGGCTTCACGCCGCCCCCGGCCATCCAGATGGTGAACGCATACGGATGGTGATCGCGGCCCCATTTGGGACGGTCGTTGATGTTCCCCTGAATGAAGGGTGTGCGGCCGAATTCGCCGCCCCAGATGACGAGCGTGTCATCCAGCAGCCCACGTTGTTTGAGGTCCATGACGAGCGCGGCGCTGGCGCGGTCGGTGTCCTTGCATTGCGTGTAGAGTTCGGTGGTGATGGAGCCGTGCTGGTCCCATCCGGCATGCATGAGCTGGACGCAGCGGGAGCCCCGCTCGATGAGGCGGCGCGCCATGAGGCAGTTGTACGCGAAGGTCCCGGGTTCCTTCACATCGGGGCCGTAGCTTTCCAGCACGGAGGCCGGTTCGTTGCTGAAGTCCGACAGTTCCGGCACGCTGGTCTGCATGCGGAATGACATCTCATACTGCGCGATGCGCGCGGCGATTTCCGGGTCGCCAAAGTCATGCAGTTTCTGTGTATTGAGCTTTGCCAGGTCGTCGAGCATGTCCCGTTTCATGTCGCGCTCCACGCCGGCGGGGTCGGAGAGGTAAAGCACGGGATCGCGGCTGCCGCGGAACTTTACGCCCTGATGGCGCGACGGTAAAAAGCCGGATCCCCAGTAGAAATCGTAAAAGATCTGGCCGCAGCTGGTGCCTTTGCTCACCGACGTCATCACGACGAAGGCCGGCAGGTTTTCGGCCTCCGATCCGAGCCCGTAGCTGAGCCATGCGCCGAGCGATGGCCGCCCGGGCAACTGGCCACCGCTCAGCAGGAAGGAGATTGCCGGGGCGTGATTCACCGCGTCCGTGTGCATGGACTTGATGAAACAAAGCTCATCGGCAATCGCCGCCGTGTGCGGCATCAGCGCACTGACCGTGGCGCCGGATGCGCCGTGCTGCTTGAAGGGCTCCACGGGCGCCAGCATCAGTTTGCCGCCGGCGGCTCCTGTCATGGTGCTGAAGCGCTTCCCGCTGATGGCGGAATCCGGCACCGGCTTGCCGTGCATCTCTTTCAGTTTGGGTTTCCAGTCGAAGATGTCCACATGGGTGGGACCTCCGTTCATGAAGAGATAAATGACGCGTTTGGCTTTGGGCGCGAAGCCGGGGAAACCGCTCACCGCGGGAGGCGCGGCCGCCTGCAGGCCATCGCGACCCAGCAGATGCGCCAGCGCCGCGGTGCCAATGCCGGTGGCCGTGCGTCCGAAGAATTCTCGCCTTGTGAGGTGCAGTCTGGCCTGGTCTATGGGATGCATCGGTTACTCAAGGTTGAGGGTTTCATCCATGTTCAGAATGGTCAGAGCGGTCATTGTCCATGCGGCCAGTTCCGGGGTGCGTTCGGGCTCAGCCGGGACCACCTCGCCCTCGCCGAGGAACTTGACGGCGCGATCCGGGCTGGCGGCGAAGCGCTGCCGGTGGCGTTCCATCCCGCTGAGGAGCACGGCCATTTGCTCCGCACTGGCGCTGTGTCCGAGGACGCGCTCGAACATGGCATTCGCGCGGGCTCCAGCGTCCGTCTTGTCAGCGGTCGCCAGTGCGAGTGCTCTCGCCGCTTCCACGAACGTGACGTCATTGGTGGTGGCGAGGGCGTGCAGCGGTGTATTCGTGCGCAGCGGCTTGACCGAACAGACGAGGCGTGAGCCGGTGTCGAAAAACAGGGCAGGGCCGACAATGCGGCGCCAGAATGTGTAGAGACTGCGGCGGTGGAGGTCATCCCCTTTGCTGCGGTTATATTTCTTGTTTCCGAAGGTGGTTTCCTCCCAGATGCCGTCCGGCTGGTAGGGATTGACGGGCTGCCCGCCGTCCATGGGCCGGAGCAGGCCGCTGGCCGCCAGCGCCTGATCGCGGATCATCGAAGACGGCAGGCGGAAGCGCGGCCCGCGGGCCAGCAGTTTGTTGAAGGGATCCCGTTCCAGCAGCGCCGGTGTCACACGTGAACTTTGCTTCCATGTGCGGCTCGTCAGGATGAGCCGCAGCAGTTGCTTCAGATTCCAGCCGGAATCGCGAAACTCCGCCGCCAGCCAGTCGAGCAGTGCGGGATGCACGGGGAACTCCGACTGCACGCCAAAGTCCTCCGATGACTTCACAAGACCGGTTCCGAAAAGCATCTGCCAGAACCGGTTCACCGTGACCCGGGCTGTGAGCGGGTTCCCGGGCGAAACGATCCACTGCGCGAGACCGAGCCGGTTGCGGGGGGCCTCCGGCGGCAGCGTCTCGAGGAATCCGGGCACTGCGGTCGGAACTTCCTCCCCCGGCTTGTTATAGAGCCCCAGATTGAGGATAAAAGTAGGCCGGGGCTTGTCGCGGTCCTCCATGATCATCACCTTAGGTCCGGCCTGGCCTATTTCGTTCCGGCGCTTCTCCAGTTCCGTGATTTCATTCTGCAGCGGTGTCAGAACGGAATCTGCTTTCTCCCACGCCGCCGTCACGGCCTTCCTCTGATCCTCTGTCCGCTGGCCTTCTGCGGTGCGGATTGCAGCGAGCAGCGTCAGATCGGTCGGGTCCAGCCGTGGATTTTCGGATCGCGTCAGGCTGAGCCGGAAACGGCCGAGGCTTTGGCGCTTTTGCTCTGATTCGTGCTTCAGCCGGATGATCAGTTTGGTGTCCGGCGTGGCTTCCAGCGGAGTATTGAAACGCAGGACGGCGGCATGATCGCGTTCCAGGGCCTTTCCGTCACCCACGGACCAGCCGGTGGCCGGGGCATCGTCCAGGACTCCGGCCAGTTTCAGGTCACCTTGCTCCCGGGTAGTCGCGACTGCGGTGAGCGGCAGAGATTGGCCATCGGGAAGCTCCACCCGGAGAGTTGTCAGGAAGAAGCTGCCGTTGTCGGATCTCGCCAGTCCGCCCTTCGTCATAGAGGGATCCCGCAGCGGCTCCAGACGCAGACCGGTCCAGCGGCCCGCACCGGGCACCACGACCACCTCATAACTGTCCTTGTCAGGATTTTCGCCGCTGTTGAGCAGGGAATCGTCCGGCTGCGCGGTCAGCGTGCTGTGCTCGGCTCTGGCGCTTTGCGGACGCAGAGGCCGCCATTCGTCCACGGCGGCATCGGCGAGGAATTTCTCCTCCCATGCGGGCCGGCGGGGTGAGGACTCGACATGCGCTTTGGCGAGAGCCTCGCGTTTTTCGGTCAGGGATTTGTCCACTTCCGCGAGCCGTTGCGGCTCATCCGCAGGCGGCACACGCAACACTGGCGGCAGTTGGCCATCCCGACTCTCACCGGTCAAAGGTGTCTGATTGAAAAAGGCGGTCAGGCTGTAGTAGTCGCGGTTCGTCAGCGGGTCGAATTTGTGATCGTGGCAGCGGCAGCAGTTCAAGGTCAGGCCCAGCCAGACCGTGCCCGTGGTCTCCGTCATATCGAAGACATAGTCCACGCGGTTTTCCTCCGGGATGCGCCCGCCCTCGCCGTTGATTGGATGGTTCCGGAGAAACGCCGTGGCCAGTTTCTGCTCGTCCGTGGCGTTGGGGAGCAGATCGCCCGCGAGTTGCCAAATAGTGAACTCATCCCACGGCATGTTGCGGTTGAAGGCATTCACCACCCAGTCGCGCCACGGCCACATCGTGCGCTCGCTGTCGCCCTGGTAGCCGTTGGAGTCCGCGTAGCGCGACGCCTCCATCCAGTCCCATGCCATCCGCTCGCCATAGGCCCGCGAGGCCAGCAACCGGTCCACCTGCTTTTCCCATGCCGCCGGCGACGTATCCGCCAGCCACACGGCCATCTCCTCAGGTGTGGGCGGCAGACCGGTGAGCGTCAGGCTCGCCCGGCGCAGCAGCGTACTGGGGTCCGCCTCCGGCGAAAAATCCAATCCCTCAAGCTTCAGGGTCGCGCCGACCAGGGCGTCCACCGGATTCCCGGGCTCCTTCACCACCGGGCGTTCCAGCGGCGTGAACGCCCAGTGTTTTCCCCACGGCGCACCTTCGGCGATCCACCGCTGCAGAGTCGCGATCTGCGCCGGCGTCAGATCCTTGTGCGCCTCCGGCGGCGGCATCAGTTCGTCCGGATCCTTCGACAAAATGCGTTCTACCAGCAGGCTCTTCTCCGGTGCCCCGGGCACGATGGCCGCACCATTTTCCCCGACAGCCTTGGCTGCCGACTCGACATCCAGCCGCAGATCCGCCTTCCGGTGCTTTTCATCCGGGCCATGACAAGAGAAGCACCGGTCCGAGAGCACCGGCAGCACCTCCCGGCTGAAATTAACCGGCTCCGCCGCGGCGAGCCCTACGCTTGCGGCAAGCAGGAGGGGGGTATGGCGGAGTGCAAAGACAAGCATTTCGGACAGGTTAATTTTGGATGCTGAAGCAGCGGAATGGCCAGCCAAGACGTGCGCGACATTTCACGCGATGATGTCATGCACGACGTGGCCGTGCACATCGGTAAGGCGGTAGTCGCGGCCGGAGTAGCGGTAAGTGAGTTTTTCATGGTTGAGGCCCATGAGGTGAAGAATGGTGGCGTTCATGTCGTGGACGTGGACGCGGTTCTCGACGGCGGAGCAGCCGAATTCGTCGGTGGAACCATGGCTGAAGCCTCTCTTCACGCCGCCGCCGGCCATCCAGACGGTGTAGCCGTAGTGATCGTGATCGCGGCCTTTGTCTCCCTCGGAAGTGGGCGCGCGGCCGAATTCGCCGCCCCAGACGACGAGGGTATCGTCGAGCAAGCCCCGTCCTTTGAGATCGGTGAGCAGGGCGGCGATGCCCTGATCGCAGGCTTTGGCCAGGGTGGCGTGTCCGCCGACGATGTCGCCGTGGCCGGTGTCCCAGGCGATGTCGTAGCCGTCAATGCTGTGCGACAGTTGTACCACGCGCACGCCTTCTTCGACGAGCCGGCGGGCGATGAGGCAGCCTTTGGCGAACTCGGAATCGCCATACAGTTTGCGGGTCTCTTCGCTTTCCTTGGAAACATCGAACACCTCCGGCACCGAGGCCTGCATGCGGAAAGCCATCTCCATCGCCTGGATGCCGGCTTCAAGATTCTGATCCTGTTCAAGGCGGGCTAATTGCATCTGATTGATCTTGGCCAGAAGATCGAGCTGCTCGCGCTGTTGGGCAGAGGAAAGCCCGGCGTTTATGAGGTCTTTCATGACCGCCTCGGGCTTCATCTCGTGGATGTTCACATAAGCGCCGGCATAAGCCCCGGGCAGGAAGGCGTTGCCCCAGTTGGCGTTCTTGCCGCGGGGCAAGGCGCGCGGGGACATGGCGACAAATCCCGGCAGGTCCTGGGTTTCCGTGCCCAGCCCGTATGTCAGCCAGGCGCCAAGGCTCGGGCGATTCGGCTGAAGGGCGCCGAGGTTGGTCATGAGGATGCCGCCGGCGTGTTCGGGGATGTCGGTGTGCATCGAGTGGATGAACGTGATGTCGTCCACGCACTTCGCCACCTCGGGGAAAATGTCGCTCACCCACTTCCCGCACTGGCCATACTGCTTGAAGCCAAACGGCGAGGGCATGAGGCCCATTTTGGTGTTTCGCAGGGTCTTGCGGTCCACGATGGCGGGACGCTCGCCGGCGTGTTTCGCCAGCATCGGCTTGTAGTCGAAAGTATCCACCTGCGACGGCCCGCCTGGCATGAAGAGTTGGATGAGCCGCTTCGCCTTCGGCGCGAAATGCGGCGGCTTCGGCGCGAGCGGCGAGGCCTGATCCGCCGCCATGGCATTGCTGCCGAACATGGACGCGAGCCCGATGCCGCCAATGCCGGAACCCATTTTGAAGAGCGCTTCCCGCCGCGAAAGCTGGCGCTGGGTGGCTAGGCGATACGCGAGTTCGTGCTGGAGGAATTTCATAAAATCATTGTACTTGGATGAGTTCGTGGGGCCTGAGGTAAGAAGGTATTCTCTCTGTCCGACTGGTCTAATGAGAATTTGCGTATTTGGAGTGGCTATGGACGCGACCTGAGAATCGGGGAGAGAAGGGGAATGGCATTTTTAAGAGCTGCGCTGCCGGCGGCGCGACGGGCGTGTCGAGGAAACGCGCGGTGCTCTCGGCTCGGGAGCGATTGGCTCTGCGAATTGAGAATGCGGGTCTTCTCATGACTAAAATCCCCGCAGGTCAGTGCTGCTGCGACGCGCCAGGCCCGGGGCAGGGGAGCGCTGCAACACGAGATATTCAATTCCCAGACGCTGACAATATTCCCGCTTGCCCCCTTTGTCGCCATCCTCGTTCACCACATAGATATGTGGTTTGATGGCGCGAATTTCCGGGTCCGCATCCAGCCAGCCATCACCACTGGAAATCAGCGCCTGCTTCACATGGCTGATGGAGCCGACGATATAGCGACGCTCCGCTGCGGACAGGAGCGGGTGTCTCCCGCCCTTGAGCAATCGGATGTTCGCGTCGTGGCCGACGACAAGATACAGGTCGCCGTGCGCGCTGGCTTCCTCGGTGAAGCGCACGTGTCCGGTGTGAAACCAGTCGTAGCAGCCCGTGGCCACCACTCTGCGCCGTCCCGGCTTAGAGGGCAGGGGTGGGGGAGCCGGGAAGCCAGCCAATTCGGGCTCGGTGAGCGCGCGATAGGCGATGCCATTTTCAGCCGCGAACTTCCGACGGGCGGCATTCGTCGACGCCGGCTCGTCCACCCAGAGGTCCGGGCGCAGATTAGACGGCAATGCGTCCGGATGCGTCTGCGGGGCCCCTTCGATGACGTGACTGACGTAACGCACGGCATTGAGAAAGTAGAGGCGCTCGGCCAGCGGAAATTTCGGCGCCTGGCCGGTGACTCTCTCGAGCGCGGCATCCGGCCAGAGCAGCACGGTCAGTTCGCCGAGTTTGGCCGCCTCTTCCAGAAAACGCAGGTGGCGCGAACGGATGTCGTCGAAACCGCCGGAGACGATGACTTGTGTACGAGCGTTCATGCGGATGCGGTGCGAATCCTCACTTTACAAGCACCGGGCACAGGCTCGGCCGCCGCCACGATCAGGTAGCCGCCACCGCAGCCCGAATACATCGCGCCCGCATAACGCTCCTGATAGACATGGAGCAGACCGGCCAGGTCCACCTTAATGAGCGGATGCCGGACGGTTTGCGGCAACAGTTTCTCCCAGCACTTCATGGTCAGGTTCAGTGAAGTGCCGAGTGCCGTCAGATCCCGGCGGCAGATGGCGTCATAGCAATCTCTGCCGGACTGCCCGAGCCGGGCGACCCACACGGGTTTCAGGTTCCTGATGCCGAGTGGCGTGTAGCCATCCGGGCGCGGTTCGATCGGAATCAGATGCAGCACGTCGCTCAACCACTTTGCGACCCTGGGCGAGTGATTCGATTCGATGTGCGAGGGGAACACGCCGCCATTCGCCGCAAAGTCGTAGTCGAGCCGGTTCATGCCCGGATAGATCAGGCCAATCATGTCTTGCGATCCGCTCGGCTCGGCTTTGCCTTTGTTCTCCGCCTCGTAAAGCTCGCGCACGAGTTCCGCGGGCGGGCGGTTCGGCAGTTTGCCCTTCCACAGCTTCATCGCGACCTGGCGCGTGCCGCTGGCGATGCCACTGCGGTCCATCGGCCGGAAATCCGGTTCGATTTGCACCACCACCATCGAGCCGGGAGGGCTGGGGTTGTGTCTGTTCACGAAGGGCTGGTCAATCCAGCCGCCCGCCAGTTGCAGGCGGTGGGGGATCGTGCCAAGCAGCTTCTGGAGTGGGGAAAGTTTCATGTCCGGGAAATCCCCGGCTGGTATGCGCCATCAGGGATTGTGCGGCTGAGTCGGTCGATACGGAGCGAAAAGAATCTACTTTTCCGGAGTGGCGATGGACGGGGACGGGCACCGGGGCCTACTGGACAGCCGGATTCGGTTCGCTGCTGCCCGCGGCGAGCCCGAGCGCCCAGCGGATGCCGCCGAGGAGGTGCGCCTGGAATTGTTTTGATGTCTCGACGGGATTGATGCGGTTCTTGAGGTTGGGGTCGGCGCTCCAGAGGTCCTGGCGGTGGCCGAGGGAGGTGTAGAAGACGCGGCCCTTGCCGGCGGCTCGGCACCAGGAGACGGGATAGTAGCCTTCGTTCTGGGGCTCATTCGGGTGGTGGCGCATGTGCCAGAGGGAGCGGAGTTGGGTGCGGTCGTGGTGTCTGATGAGGTACATTTCTTCCTGTTTGATGTCCCATTTTTCGCCGAGGCCGCCGTTGGCGGGGTGCTCTTGGTCTCCGGCGACGAGACTGGCGGGGACCTGGTCGCCGTGGCCGGCGAATTCTCCCTGGATCATGTCGAGGTAGCCGGTGAAGCCGTGGAAGGTGTCGCTGCCGGAGTGCATGGCCATGAAAGCGTGGCCTTCCTCGACCCATTTGATGAAACCCTCGCGGTCGGGCAGGGGGAGATCGCCGGTGGTATTGGCGAAAATGACGGCGTCGATGCCTGCTTTGCGGAGGTTCTCAGGACTGAGCTTCTCCATGCCGGCTATCATCTGGGCGTCCCACTCGGCATTGGAGGCGGCCTCTTTTTCTGGGGTCCATGCGGCCAGGTCGGCTTCGTATTTCTTCATCTCCTCGGCGTGCCGGGTTTTGGCTTTGTCGTCGGCATCGGGTCTCAGATTGCCGGGTTTCTTCGGGGCCCGGGGCGCAGTGGGCTGCTGCACCCAGTCTGCCACGACGTAGTCGCCGTTCTCCTCGCCCAGTTGTTTCAATGTGGCTTCGGCAGAGGGGATGCTGGGGTGGCGGAATCCGGTTGTGACGGTGCAGACGATGATTTTTTTGACGGCTTTGCCTGGCTGGGCGGCGGCAGGTTTCAGGACGAACATGCCGGCGGTTACGAGAACGGCGAGGGCTGTGCTGACGGGAAGAATGCTTTTCATTTCAAGGTTTGAAGATGTTTTGGTGGGCAGTGCGTGGAAAAGGTTGGCTGGACCGAGTGAGATCAACAGCCGGGCAATAATTTTTCAGGCTCTCGAGCGGGTGGTTAAATTCGGTTTGTCCTCTATCTTGGAGTAGATAAGTATGAGACAGCGTCTGCCGGCAGACTCTTAGTTAGGCCAGAATGTCGCGGATGATGTTCCCGTGGACGTCGGTCAGTCGCAGGTCGCGGCCGCTCCAGCGGAAGGTGAGGCGTTCGTGGTCGATGCCAAGCTGATGCAGCACGGTGGCCCAGAGGTCATACACGGTGCTGACATTGGTGACGGCGCGATAGCCGAGGTCGTCGGTGGCTCCGTAGGCGACACCGCCTTTGATGCCTCCGCCGGCCATCCACACACTGAAACCGTAGGGGTTGTGGTCACGGCCGTTGCTGCCTTGAGAGAAGGGCGTGCGGCCGAATTCCCCGGTGAAGACGATGAGCGTCTCGTCGAGCATTCCGCGATCCTTGAGATCCCCGATGAGCTGGTCGCCGGGCACGTCGGCATTGAAGGCGCGGATGAGATAGTCCCGGTATTGCGGCGCATGCGGAATGCCGGGGTCGCCCTCGCTGCCATGCGATTCGGCGTAGCGGTACCAATCCATCCAGTAGCGCGACCAGCGCTCGCCGTAGCGCGGCGAAGCCAGCAGGCCATCCACCAGCGCAGTGTAGGCCTCCTCCGTGGGCTGCGCCACAAAAGCCGCCACCACCTCCGGCGAGGGAGGCAGGCCTGTAAGAATAAGATGCAGCCGCCGCACCAGCGTGCCGGGATCGGCCACGGATGCCGGCTGCAAGCCATTGGCCTTCAGCCCTGCGTAGAGGAACCGGTCAAGCGCCCCGCCATTCCACGCCGCATCCTCCGCCTGCGCCGGCTCCGATTTCACCACCGGCTGAAACGACCACCACTGAGCGCGCCGGTCGCGCATCGCACCCCAGTCCATCTGTTGCTCCAAGTCAGTCTTGGTCGGCTTTTCCACCCGCGGATCGGGCGCACCCATCGCGACCCACTCCTCGAGATGCTTGATGCTCAGACTGGAAAGCTTCGGCGCCTTCGAGGGCATCGGCTCATAGTCCTTATCGTGCTTCACCGCGAGGATCAGCGGGCTCTTCGCCGGATCGCCCGGAATGACCACCTTCGCCAGCACCCCGCCGCGGTAATCCAGTGCGAGGTCGCCCTTCATCTTGTCCACGCTGTTGTGGCACGAGTAGCAGTGCTCGGCCAAAACGGGGCGCACCTTTGCCTCGAAAAACTCCCGCTGCTCCGGCGTGATCTCCTGTGCGCGGGCCATGGTCAACGAGGCGGCGAACAGGAGACTGGCGGCGAGAAAGTTCCATTGGCTGGATGCGACAAGCCTGCGTCGGTCCTTGAGATCGGACGCGCTGTTCATTCGACAGATCGAGCGCTCCAGCTCATGGGATCCTGACTGACTGGCAGGAATTTCGTGTTTCAGAGTGACCATGGACGCGGGTGCGGAATCGGAGAAATGCAATGGGGCGGCCATGGTAAGAATTTGATGTTTGCTCATGAAATCCACTCCTTGACCACATTGCCGTCGACATCCGTGAGCCGGAAATCACTTCCCTGAAAGCAGAAGGACGGGAAGCGGATCCGCGGCTGGGTTATTTAGGGTCTAGGTTGGCGGCGAGTTGCTCGTCGCTGAGGGGCGGCGAGGGCACGCCGTCGGGCGGAATTTCGGCTTTGGCGATCCAGGCGCAGGCGTTGAGGAGGAGCTTGCGGTAGTTGTCGTCTCCCCAGTTCTTGTGATAGTGCGACCCTGTGCATCCGAAACCGCGGCCATCGTTGCCTTCGCGGGTGGCCACCCACATCATGTGCTGGGCCTCGTTTTTGTCGATGGCGGCACGGACGTCCGGATTGCCGCTGTGCGGTCCGTCGCCGCGTTTCAGCGTTTCCTTCGGCGGCAGCGCGGTCAGGATCGGGGTGACGCCGGCCATGTCGGGCCGGAAACGCATGTGGTAGTACCATTCATCGTTGGTGGCGAACGGCTTCACTCCACGGGTCACTTCATGTTCGGGCAGTGAGGTGTAGTTTGCTGTCCAGTGCGGATTCACCGACCAGTGCGGCTCGAAATAGCCGCCGATATACTCAAGAAATTTCTGCCCAAACTCGCCGGCCGTCGTTTCCACGGCATAGTGGATGCACCCAAGGCCCACGCCGCGGCGCATCGCCACGTCCAGCTCCTTAAGGTGGTAGTTGAGCGGATGACCGCGGCCGCCGGTGGTGAACGAGACCACCGCATCCACATTGTCGAGCGCGGTCGGGTCATTCGGCCACCCGCCGGTGTACACCGTGGCGAGCAGCCGGTCGGAAAAATGCGTGTTGAGCTGCTCGGCCAGCAGCAGGCAGCCGGCACGGTGTTCATGTTCCCCGCGACCATGGCTCGGGTTGCCGGCGAAAAAGGCGATTTTCCTTTTGTCCTTCAACGGCAGGCGCTTCAGCATCACATTCTTCAGCTGAATCTTCATCGGGGTGTCGCAACGGTGCACCTGAATGGCCAATTTCCCGCTGCGCCGCGCCGCTTTCCCCTCGTCGACGATCGACGCGAACTTTGCGCCATTGATGTAGTTGGTGAGGGTTTGGCCCTCGGCGACGATCCGGTAGTTGTTCCACTCCTCCTTCTTGATCAGCTTCTGCAGGTCGGCGCTTTCCGCCAGCTTGGCCGTCACCTCGACTTTCGGCTTGCCTTCCGCCTCGTCCGTCACGCGGGTCTGCTCACCGCGGTTGGCCAGAATCCCTCGCTCACCCTCCGAGTACACAATGCCGGAGTAGGTCTCCCCGCTGTCAATGTCGCTCTGGTAGCCGGAAATGCGAAACTCCTCCGGTTTGGATCCCGGGGATTGATACGCACGAACCTGAACCCCCGAGTTGCCGCCCACGATGCGGTAGTCGAAGGTCAGTTCAAAGTCGTCCACCTCCCCGTCCTGCCACACCAGAAAGGTGTTGAATGGCACCTGGTTCGGCACCGTCGTCTCGCCGGTGAGGGCGCCGTCCTCGACCTTCCAGATCCCGTCCATGCCCTTCCACCCAGCAAGCGTCTTGCCATCAAAGATGGCTTTGGCCGTTGGCTCTTCAGCCTGAATTAGCACCGGCACCAGGGCCGCGACCAATGAAAGAAGCAGGGTTTTCATGTGTGGTGGCACCCTAGCGACAGCCCACGCCCCGCTCAATGCAGGTTTTCTCCGATGACGGCAGCTGGGAAGTCGTGCTGCCAAAATAAAAGAAGTCGCTAATGCCAAGGGCGGAATGAGGCGCATGGCGGGCGGCGGATCCAGGAGTCGGGCGCTGGATACTGCTCACCGCGCTGCCTACCCTAAGCGCCAGGATCGCTCTTTGCCGCTGCCGCGCTGTCTGTCGCCGGCGCAAGGGAAGAAGGGCGATTTCATAGTTGAGTTAACAATACGGACCCGTTGTAACAATGTATTACTCATGATGAAGACCATTTCAAAAATTTGAGACTCACAGGGCATCATCATTGACCCTGCGCTTTTACCATTGGCTCGGCTCATGGACAGTGATCATTGGGAAACGCCTTGGTTTTTCGTGTGTTTCGTGCTTTTCGTGGTTCCCATCCGGGTTTTTAGGATAGGGCGTCTGGCTTCGGGGGAGGGGATGATGGTGAGTCGTTCGCTAGGCCAGCAGCGCCTGCACGACGCGGCCGTGGACGTCGGTGAGGCGGAAGTCTCTCCCTTGGACGCGGAAGGTGAGGCGTTCGTGGTCGATGCCGAGCAGGTGGAGCATGGTGGGGTGGAGGTCGTGGACGTCGACCGGGTTCTCAGTGATGTTGTAGGAGAAGTCGTCGGTGTTGCCGTAGCTGATGCCGGGTTTGATGCCGCCGCCGGCCATCCAGATCGAGAAGCACCGCGGGTGGTGGTCGCGGCCGTATTTATCGGGCTTGAGATCGCCCTGGCAAAACGTGGTGCGGCCGAACTCCCCGCCCCAGACGACCAGAGTCTCATCGAGCAATCCTCGAGCCTCGAGATCCTTGATCAGGGCCGCGGACGGTTGATCGGTGTCGCGGCACTGGCCGCGGATTTCCTCCGGCAGGTTTCCGTGCTGATCCCAGCCGATGTGAAACAGCTGCACGAAGCGCACCCCGCGCTCGACCAGCCGCCGGGCGAGCAGGCACTGGGAGGCGTAGGTTCTCGGCTTGGTCACGTCCGGTCCGTAGAGATCGAGAATGTGCTGCGGTTCGGCGGATATGTCCGTCAGCTCCGGCACCGACACCTGCATCCGGAACGCGAGTTCATACTGCGCGATGCGCGTCGAAATTTCCGGATCACCGACGGCGTCGAGCCGCTTGCGGTTCAGTGTGCCGAGATCGTCGAGCATCGTGCGCTTCGTGTCCCGCGAGATCCCGGGAGGATCGTTCAGGTAAAGCACCGGGTCGCTGGAACCTTGGAATTTGACTCCCTGGTGAGTCGTGGGGAGGAATCCGCTTCCCCACAGGCGGTCGGCGAGTGGCTGCACGCCTCCCTTGCCCCGCGAGGTCATGGCGACGAATGAGGGCAGGTCGTCGTTGCCCTTGCCGAGGCCGTAGCTCACCCACGAGCCGATGCTCGGCCGTCCCGAAATCTGCGAGCCCGTTTGAAAAAACGTCATACCCGGATCGTGATTGATCGCCTGCGTCACCATGGACTTCACGATGCACAGCTTGTCGGCGAGGGTCGCGGTGTGAGGCAAGAGTTCGCTGAACCACTGGCCGCTCTGACCATACTACTGAAACTTGAACATCGACGGCGCGATTGGAAACCGCTTCTGTCCCGAGGTCATCGTGGTGATGCGCTGGCCCATGCGGATACTGTCAGGTATGTCCTTGTCAAAGTAGGCCTCCATCTGCGGCTTGGGATCGAAAAGATCCATCTGCGAAGGCCCCCCGCTCTGGAAGAGAAAGATGACGCGTTTCGCCTTCGGGGCGAAATGGGGAACTCCCGGCAGCCCGCCGCTACTCGCGGCGAAACTGTTGGTCCCCAGCATCGCGGAGAGCGCGGCGGCCCCCATGCCGGTGGCGCTCTTGAGGAGGAACTGGCGACGCCCGAGGTCGGGCATGGGGAGAATTCCGCGGCCGGGTGCCGATGAAAGCCAATGGGGTTGAGTCATCGAGGTGGTGGTGTGGTCACTCGAGGGTGATCGCCTGATCGAGGTTCAGAATCGTGAGTGCGACAACGGTGAGGGCCGCGTGTTCGTGCGGGGGAAGCGACTCGTCTCGTGCGGACTCGCCGTTGCTCAGCAGCTTGAGCGCTTCCTCCTTCTCGTGAGCATACTTCTCGCGGTGCCTGGCGGCGGCATTGACCAGGACTTCCAGCTCCGGGGAATCCGGTTTCCGTCCCAGGACCAGGCGCCAGGCGAAAGTGAGTCGCTCCGCATCCGTCGGCCCGCCCTCGCGCATCATCCGTTGGGCGAGGTGGCGGGCGGCCTCGACGAAGGTGACGTCATTCTGAAGATTGAGCGCCTGCATCGGCGTGTTCGTCGTGTCGCCGCGGACCCGGCAGGCTTCCCGGCCACCGCCGTCGAAGATGGCGAGCTGCGGAGGTGCCACCGTGCGTTTCCAGAACGTGTAGAGGCTGCGTCGGTAGAGGTTCTCCCCGTGATCCTGCTCGTAGAAGTCGATGGTTGTTTTTCCGTTCCCGAAGGAAAGCTCTTCCCAGAGACCGGCGGGCTGATACGGCTTCACCGCCTGTCCCCCCTGGCGCTCGGAGAGGAGCCCGGCAACGAGCAGCGCCTGGTCCCGGATCGCCGCTCCGCTGAGCCTCAGGCGGGGACCGCGCGCCAGCAGCCGGTTCATCGGGTCCTTCGAGGCGGCGGTCGTTTCAAACTTCGAAGCCTGGCGGAACGTCGCACTGGTCACGATGAGCCGGTGCATGGCCTTGAGGTCCCAGCCGCGCCGGACGAACTCCGTGGCCAGCCAATCCAGCAGCCCCGGATGGGACGGGCGATCGCCACGCGTTCCGAAATCTTCGGCGGTACGGACAATGCCCGTGCCGAAATGGTGCTGCCAGAGCCGGTTCACGGTCACCCTCGCGGTCAAGGGGTTCTCCGCGCAGGCGATCCACCGGGCCAGCCCCAGGCGGTCACGGGGAAACTCCGCCCCGTTTCCCGCAGGCTCGAAAACGGCAGGCAGAGCGGGCGGGATGACCTCGCTCTTGTCGGGATGCTGGTAGTCGCCGCGCTTCAGCAAATAGGTGGGGCGCCGGTCGGGAAGTTCCTGCATGACCATCGCCATGCCTTTGCGGTGACGCTCGAGCCACTTGATCTCTTTCTTGAGCTTCTCGATCCGGGCCTTCGCATCCCCGGCCTCTCCAGCCTTCTGGAGTTCGGCCAGTTGCGCTTTCCGCTCCTCCAGCTCTGCGACGGCCCGCTCGTTCGGGATCTCGACGAATGGGTTTGCGGCACCCTTGCGGCCATCGATCCCTTTCTCGGGCACATTGTTGAAATAGGCATAGAGCCCGTAAAATTCCTTCTGCGACAAAGGATCATATTTGTGATCGTGACAGCGCGCGCACCCCGCACTGAGCCCGAGCCATACCGACGCGGTCGTATCGACCCGGTCCACGACGTATTCCACCTCAAATTCCGCGTCGAGACTGCCGCCCTCATCATTGATGCGGTGGTTGCGATTGAAGCCTGTTGCGATTTTCTGGGCGAGGGTCGCCTCCGGGAGCATGTCTCCTGCGAGTTGCTCGACTGTGAAGTGATCAAATGGCATGTTGGCGTTGTAAGCATCGACCACCCAGTCCCGCCACGGCCATTGATACCGCTCCCAGTCCGCCTGATAGCCGCTGCTGTCGGAGTAGCGCGCCGCATCCAGCCAGGGCAGCGCCATATGAAGGCCGTAACGCGGCGACGCGAGAAGACGGTCCACCACCTTTTCGAAGGCATCCGCCGAGCCGTCGGCGAGAAACGCATCGATCTCATCGATCGTCGGCGGAAGCCCGGTCAGCGCCAAGGCCGCGCGGCGAATCAGCGTCGTTCTGTCGGCTTCGGGTGCCGGCCGCAACCCCTCCTCATCAAGCCGGCTCAGAACGAAACGGTCGATGTCATTCCTCGGCCAGTTCTCATCGGAAACTTTCGGCAGGGGAGGCCGCTGCGGAGGAATGAAGGCCCAGTGCTCGGCAAAGGCACCGCCCTCCGTGATCCAGCGCTTGAGGATTTCAATCTCCTCCGGCTTGAGCGGCTCTTTTTTTCCAAAATCCGCGGGCGGCATTCGTTCTTCGGGATCTGCATGGGTGATCCGCGCGATCAGCTCGCTGGAGTCCGGTTTCCCGGGAACGAGAATCCGATACCCACCCCGGTCATCCGCAAGCCCGTCGCCACGATCCAGCCGCAGTTCACCCTTCCGCGCGGCCGAGTCCGGCCCGTGGCACTCGAGGCAATGGCCAGCCAGGATCGGCTGGACGTCGCGATTGAAATCCAGAGTCTCACCGGCCGACGAACGCACTAGCATCGCGGGCGGCGAGACAAAGAAACAGAGCAACAGCCGGATGGAGGAACGCATGAACACGACAAATTCTCAAGGCTGGTCACTGTAGTCAAAAGCCCGTTGATGGGAAGCAAGGAAGCGGGCGGTCGCCCGTCCGGACACGACGGATTTTTGCACGGGGGAAAAAGCATGAAAAAACCGGGGGACGACTGGGAGTGGCGGGCTAAGACCGCCATACTGACTCGAGCATTCGACTCAGACCGGTCGCTCGCAATGTCAAAACGTTTTCGGTTCCATGGCGGCCCCAGTCCGCCACTCGTGCGCT
>JBJXFS010000246.1:0-35618 GCA_046155625.1 Verrucomicrobiales bacterium
AGCGCACGAGTGGCGGACTGGGGCCGCCATGGAACCGAAAACGTTTTGACATTGCGAGCGACCGGTCTGAGTCGAATGCTCGAGTCAGTATGGCGGTCTTAGCCCGCCACTCCCAGTCGTCCCCCGGATTTTTTTCATGCTTTTTTCGCCCGTGCAAAAATCCGCCGTGCAACCGGCGCGAGCGTCGCCCGGGCGAGCGGGCTCGGGACCGTCAGGGCGACTCCGTCACTCGGATAAAATTGTCCGGAACCTCGGGGGCAATGGGCACGCGGAATTCGATGCGGCGGCCGGTTCCGGTGACGGTGCCCAGCGGGGTCCATCCCGGTGCATTGAGAATTGTTTTGGCGGAAAACGTGTACTGCGCCCCCGCGATGCTGCCGGTCGAGAGCACGGCGTCGCCGCCGTCCCGGCGAATGTCGAGCGAGAGGAACGGATCGCTGTCGGGGCCGAGGGATTCGAGGAACGCGGTCAATTCCACCACTCGGGTGGGATTGAAGGGATCGAAGCCGTCAACCATGCGGTGCCTGATATGATTGAGCATGCCGGCGACCGATTCCGCGGCGCCGTTGTGAAAATAGGGCGGAAGATTGAGCACGCCCTGCAATGAGGGAGGGTTGAAGCCGACGCCTTTGCCGTCGCCGTTGTAGTCGATTCCGAGTCCGTCCTGCGCCGGCTGCAGGACCCCGCCCGAGACCGCGGGTGCGGCTTTCTCGTCTGCGCCGATATTCAGCCCCAAAAGATTCCCCTGCCCGGGCACTCCGAGGTTGAAGGAACCGATGTCGCGCAGGAATCGGTTGAGGTACTGCGCTCCTACGGGATTGCCGAAGGTCTGGACCGGGGATCGCTCGGTGAAAATGTCCGCGGAGGATGGCGGGGACGTGAAGTCCTTCACGCTGGTCGACCACCTCTGCCCGCCATGACAGTTGGCGCATCCCACGAAATTGTAATGCGCGCGGCCGTTGAGAAGCTGGAGCGTGGTCGGGACGTTGGGAAGTCCCGATATGAAGAGCGGTGCGTTGGGCGTCCGGACGGCAGACCTCACCCATTCCCGCATCGCATCCAGCGCGGGCACTTTCGTCGTGCTGCCCGGCAGTGTCACCGTGAGCTGCGGGCGTCCACTATTCGGCAGAGCGAACGCATTGAGCGCGGAGGGTGGTGTGTCGAGGTCCCCGTTGTCACCGATGAGCAATCCGAAGTTGGGATTGAGCGCGCTGCCCGCCAGCGGGCCGGGTCCTGACACATTGCGGATGTTGAGTTCGAAGTCCCCGACCTCATCGAAGATCGCCGAATAATTGAGGATCCGCTGTTGATTCCGGTTCTGCGGATTGAAGGTCGTGTTGAGAGGCACGCTTTTGCGCGGGCCGGCGCCAAACGACCAGATCACACTGTCCGTCAGCCCTTTGAAATGGCAGCTTGCGCAGCTCTGCCATCCCTCGCTCGACAGTCGGTTTTGCAGGGAACTGGTGCCGGGAAGGGAATCGAAATGGCCGCGCGACGAGAAGAACATCTCGGCACCAACGTGGACTTTCTCCTCCGGCGAACCGGGGGCCGGCAGATTCGATGTCGGCGTTACAGCGATCACGCTGTCGGTCGTCAAATCCACCACCGAGACATTGCGCGAAACGAAGTTGTTTACGTATGCCCGGGTGCCTGTGCTGTTGATCACGATGCCCTGCGGGTTTTTGCCGGCGTTGGCCCCGCTCGTGGCCGGATTGCCGGGGTCGTTGAGATCGATGTAGCGCGTCCGGTCGGCGCCTCCGGTGAGTGAAATCGTCCCATCGGCGCCCACATTCAGTTTTACCAGCAGATCGCTGCCTGCGGAAACGGCGTAGGCGTTGCCGGCACCGCTCTGGTTCGTGAAGGCGATCGCCCACAGATTGGCGAAGAAGAGTTTCGTTTTTCCGGGCTCCGGATTCCTCGCTCCAAGGTGGAGGTTGAGCGCACCGGCATCCACGGGACTCGCGGAGTTGACGTTGTTGATGACATTGACGAATGCGTGGGTATCAAGGTTGAAGCGCAGCGGACCGGAGGGGGATGCGGCGATGTTGGGCAAATAGGCGCTGTTGCCGCGGATGACGATACTCTGCAACTGGTTGGGAAACGCGCCGGTGGTGGTACCGGGGAGGTCGGGATGATTGAATCCGGTGACCTGCGGCGCCAGCGTGACAAGCCGCGCCACGTCGTAGTTCGAGATGATGGTCGAAGTTGTGTTGATGTTCAGCACCGCCACCGCTCCCTCCCTTCCGAAGTCGTCGCCCTGCCGTCCGCCAGGTTTGGTGAACGAGAGAAAGCGCGTGATGAAGAGTTTGGAATTGTCGGCGGTCACCGCGAGGCCGCGCGGCTGGAAATGGCGCGTGCGGTCGGGGTCGTTGGCGATGCTGTTCCGCAGGTTCACGTGCCCGAGGATGGTGCGGTTCACCGCGTTGATGACGGTGATGGAATCCTGCGAACTATTGGCGACGAATACCCGGTTTCCGTCGGGCGAGCAGACGATGTTCCATGGCTCGGCGCCCGTCGTGAGATGTCCGTTTACACCGACCGTCGTATCCAGCTCGGCGCCGAACGAGCCCCATGCGGGGTTGTTGATTTTGATGGCGCTGACCGTGCCGCCCGCGGCATTGGCCACCCATGCATACTGACCGTTGGGAGTCAGCGCGATGCTCTGCGGATCATCGCCGACGGCAATTTTGCTCAGAACCGCATTGGTGTCCGTGCGGATGACGCTCACGCTGTCATCGTCAGGATTGACGGACCACAGGAGCCTGTCGCCGCTGGAGAGGGCGATGGGGCTGGAAAAGGTGGGATCTCCGGCAGCGAAGGGCGGAAACGCGAGGCACCCGGCGAGTAGGGCGGCGGGTGTGCCGAATCGCAAATTATGGCGACGGACGTCACGGCAGGCGGCTGGTTTCATGGGTGATGGTGTGAGGGTTGGATGTGGGTGCCGGATCTCAAATGCGGGACTGGAACTCATCACCGGCGCACGCCCGGCCGGCGCGTTGCGCACTGACCAGCAGTCGCCTGACACTTTTCACCTCCGCGGCGACGGCAGTCAGGAGCAGCAGAAAAGCAACCATCCAAAGAATCAGTTTCACGGCTCGGCGGAACGCCGTCTCCCGGGCAATGGAAACACTGTGCATCACGATCCCTCCCTTCTTTGGTTAAAGCGAACCGTAGGGAATCGGCGCGCCGCCGGCAAGAATTCTTTCTACAGAATTCTTTCGCCGCGATGGAATTCATTCGTGCAGACACCTCACCATAATCTGTCCCAAACCCGGATTACGGGCCCAGGTTAGAACTCCGAACGTATCAGAGTGGTATTTCGATGTTCCCTCCACGAAATTTCGAGGTCTTCAATGCCACCGATTATCTCTCCGCCGCCGTTGAGCCCATCCCACCCAAAGGTCAGCAGACGATCCGCTACCACGGCCTCTCTTCCAACGAAAACCGGGGCATGGCCCGCGCCGTCTCGTTGCCCAAAGAACCGGGATGAGGACCACGAAAAACACGAAACACATGAAAAGCCAAAGCGTTACACAACAATTACCGTCCGCCTGATGGATGAGAATGTCGCTTATCATAACATAATGATGTTTAGTATGTTCCGAGACTTCCGTGGTTGTCCCATCGTCCTGTTTAGGGTTGCCCCTCGTTCCACCACCGCAGCCGGATGTTCGCATGGAGAAACCGCCACCCTTCGGAAAGCCCCGGAATTCCCCCTTGGTGACGATCGCAGCCTCGACTACTTGGGCGAGTGGAGGAAATCAAACGCGTGAATCCGAACCCAACCCGTTTTCCATCCCATGTGTGGCATAGTCGCTTTCCTCTCGCTTAGCGAACCCGTCGCCATGGCTGCGCAGACCGGCGCCACCGCCGCGCTGCATCATCGCGGGCCGGACAATCGGCGCCAGTGGCTCTCGCCGGATGGCCGCGTGGGCCTGGGCCATGCGCGCCTGAGTATCATCGATCTCACCGGCGGCGACCAGCCCATCGCCAGCGAGGACGAATCCCTGCACATCGTCGTTAACGGCGAGTTCTATGACCACGAGGCGTTCTATCTAGGAACCACCGGTTTCTTGCCGGTGGACCGGAGCCTCTTTCACGGAGTGTTCCAGGTGCCGCCTGGACATTATCTGCTGGCGACACCGGGCAGCTTCCGCGTCCTACGCTATTGGGATTTCAACTACCCGACCGCGACGGCGCTGGCCTCCAACCCGCAGGATGATGCCTTTTACATCGAGTATTTCCGCGCCAAGCTGAACGAGGCAGTCCGATTGCGGATGCGCGCCGATGTGCCGGTCGGCTATTACCTCAGTGGGGGAATGGATTCGTGCGCCGTGCTGGGCCTCGCGGCGAGACACGCCCGCGAACCGATCCACGCCTTTACACTGAGCTTTGATCAGGCCGCCTATGATGAAAGCAGCAGTGCGCAGGAGATGGCCGCGCACGCCGGCGCAAGGTATTATCCGATCCCGATCAAGCATTCCGACCTCGCCGACCATTTCGCCGACGCGATCTGGCACGCGGAGACGCTCTGCTCTAACGGCCATGGCATCTCGAAGTATCTGCTGAGCCGGGCGGTGCGCGATGCCGGCTACAAGGTCGTCTTCACCGGCGAGCATGGAGATGGCACATTCCATCGAGGGACGTGTCCCGTTCCCCGATCATCACGTCATCGAGTGCCTGCGCCAGGTGCCGGTGTCGCTTAAGATTCGTGGCACGACAGAGAAGCACATTCTCTGCGAGGCGACGCGGTCCATGATCACGGACACCGTTTCTCGTCGGGAAAAACATCCGTTCCTTTCACCGCCCGTGACGACACTGCCCGGCGAGCGGTTCCATGAAATGTTGCAGGACACCTTGCGCGGCCCGGTGCTCGCTTCGCTGCCGTTCTACGATCAGAAAAATGTCGTGGCCCTCCTGGACCAGTTGCCCGGCCTGTCCGATCAGGATCGAACACAGAGATGGAATGACCGTCAGTTGATCCTCGGCGGATCAGACCCCCTCATTCCCGATCCCGGTCCGCGACCATGCCTTCTCAACGCCGTCGCCCGGAAAAAGCGATTTCCGTGCAGTCCCCGCCGCTTTTTTACATCCTTCGCTGGGCACCCTGGTGCATTCCGATGGTGGTAAGACGTGGACCGGCCGCGCGTGGCAGCGCACGCAGCCCGGTGGCCCAGTGAAAGCCGCCGCATTCCAGAAGGCTGGGCCGGCTCCTGGCAAAACTGCCCGTGTCACCATGAGGCCGCGACAAAAACAACTTGCCGATGGCAAAGTCCAGGCAACTTTGTGCCACAAAGTCAACGCCGATACCCATGAATACCGCCCGCTGGATCCGCCACTTCCATGAAAACACCCGGCTCAATGCGACGCTGGGACTTCCGGAGAGGTGTGATCTATTGCCGGAGACAGGGCGCCGCGCCGTGGCTGCGTCCCTCGCGGTGTTTCAGCTCGGCGAATCCGGCGGCGGTACGCGGCTGCTCCGGTGGCACGCCCGGTGCAAAGCGCTGCGGCATGTGTCGGGGCTGGAAGAGGCGCTGCGCGCCTTCATTGCCGAGGAACAGGGACATGCCGCGCTGCTGGCGCGCGTGCTCGATCATTTGCAGGAGCCGCCGATGCAAAAGCAGTGGACGAACTCTGTTTTCCGCTGGCTGCGCAATGTCTTGAACCTCGAGTTCAACATGCAGGTTTTGCTGACCGCGGAACTGATCGCGGAACTCTATTACGGCCAGCTTCGTCTGCGGTGCCGCGATTCCGTGGTGCGCACCGCCGCGGGAAAAATCCTGCACGATGAAATGCAGCACCTTGCCTTTCAGCGCGAGTTCCTCACCGAACGCCTGCGAAGCACCAGTCCCCTGTTCCGCAGCCTGTGGCGCCTGCAGTTCCGCTTCATTCATGCCGTCACCAGCCGTGTCGTGGCATGGGACCACCGGCACTGCCTCCGCACGCTGGGCCTGACACCCCGGGAATTCTTCCGCCGCGGTGCGGCCGCGCGGCGACACTTTGAGCGGCGGCTGGAAAAACAGCTCGCCACGGCTGCCGTTCCGGCGCTGCCCGGGTCGGCCACACCGCCGGTGAGTCATCCGGTCTGACTGCCATTGAGAGGCTCATGCGAACGTGCGCGCTGGCGGGCGACCGGATCGGGCGCGGAAACAAGCCCCTCCCGTTCCTGACGCCCGCTGCTTTCGCCGCAGGAGTTTACCACCTCACTCCCATGTCTGAAATCTCAGCCCGTGATCTCATTGGCCGTCTCAAGAATGGCCCCCCGTCGTTCCATGTCACTTCGACCCACCGCTCCCGGATCTGGAGGATCGAGGCCACACCCAGTATCCCCAGGACCACGTACGAAAACGGCGAACGCAGCGAGACGTGCCCGGGCGACTTCATCCACGCGATCCCGAGGAAAAGCACGGCCACTCCCAGCACGATCGGCCACGGAAACGCTTGGCGCGCCAGATCAATGGAGACAACACCGTTGCACTCTTCCACGGATCGCATCCCGCGAAACCGAACCCGACCGGGTTCCAGCGTGAGCTCCCCCCGGTCATATCCCCCGGCCACAAAGATCGACCGGATCTGTCCCTCCCCGGCGTGATGCCGGTCGGACCAACCCTCATACAGGGCGGCGCCGTTAGCGGTCTTGGGGGTGGGCATGAGAATGGGGCATCGCAAGTTGCGCGAGTCCGGGGAGACGCCCCCACCGGAGTGGCCACGACAAGGCGGGGTGGGGAAAACCGAATGTTTGGGGTAGGCGGACGCGCCCGGCGTCGTCGACGCTCTTGGGAAGAAGTCGGGAACTGATTCCGCCCGCAGTGGATTCAATCCAATCGCTCATCCGTCTCGGCTGGTTTGGGCCCTATTGGTAAATGAACCCCGGGATTTGAGCCCCAATTTTTGGGTCCATCAACGTAATTCACTGATTATTAACGTACCCCGATCAGGACTCGAACCTGAAACCAATTGATTAAGAGTCAACTGCTCTACCATTGAGCTATCGAGGCAAGAGAGGAAGGGATGAAATTGTTGCCGGGAATCGGCGGGGTGCAAGGGTGAATGCGCAGAAGGCTCGGCGCTGCGGACGAATCCCCTACCCCCGATCACCCGGCTGCGCGCGGGACGGCCGCGTCCTATCACAGTGCCTCATTCCGCGCCACAAAATCGCCCAACAATGGACAAACTCCAGGCCCTGGCCGTTGGCCCTGCCGCAGTCCCCGCAGTCTCATCCAACGCTTATTGAGTGAGTTCACGTTTTTCGAGGCGTGGGTGCACGGGGAGCTCCCCGGTAAAGTCGAGGACGAGGACGAGTGGTGCAGAGGCTAGAGGCCTGAAGCCGAAGGTCAACCGCGTGGGGAAAGAGCATGATCAATCACAGTGCTTGGAATCGTGTTCGTCCTCGAAAGAGCCGCTCCGCGCCCCGACTCGGCCCCTGGCAGGTGGCTCACCTGTCCATCGCCCATGACCCTCACTGTTCATCGTGCCAGGCCCGTTGACGGCTGAATGCCGAACACGGCCTACGGCTCGAGCCGACCGCCGACGCACCAATCTTTTGACAGGGCACGGGCGAGGAATATGGACATGGATGGCGAAACCCAGGATATTGGTGGCCGATTCGATATCGGAGATTGGCATAGACGAGTTGAAGGGCGACCCGCGTCTGGAAGTGGACGTGAGGATCGGGATTCTGGCAGCGGATCTGCTGTCGAGCGCGGACCAGTATGAGGGGATCATTGTGCGGTCGCAGACGAAGATTACGGCCGAAGTCTTTGCGAAGGCGGCGCGCTTGAAGGCGGTGGGGCGGGCGGGGGTGGGAGTGGACAATATTGATGTGCCCGCGGCGACTTCCGCCGGGGTTGTAGTGATGAACACTCCGGGCGGGAACACCATTTCCACGGCGGAACACGCCTTCACCCTCATGGTCTCCCTGGCCCGCCACATCCCGCAGGCCCACGCGAGTATGGTGGCGGGTCGGTGGGAACGGAAAAAATTCGAAGGGGTCGAGCTGAATGGCAAGACCTTGGCGATTCTGGGTATGGGGAGGATTGGTGGCGAGTTGGCGCGCCGGGCGCAGGCGTTCAACATGCGGGTGGTGGCTTACGATCCCTACCTGAGCGGCCAGCGCGCGCAGACGCTGCGGGTCGAGCTCAAGGAAACCGTGGAAGAGGCGATTGCCGAGGCGGATTTCATCACCGTCCACATGCCGCTGACCAAGGAGACCAAGGGCATGCTCAATGCGGAGCGCCTCGCCATGCTCAAACCGGGAGTCCGGCTCATCAACTGCGCCCGAGGCGGCCTGATCGATGAGGCGGCGCTCGCGGAAGCCCTGCGCTCGGGCCGGGTCGCTGGCGCCGCGCTCGACGTCTTCGAAACCGAACCTCCGCCGGCCGATCATCCGCTGTTCTCGTTGCCCAATGTCGTGCTCACGCCGCATTTGGGCGCCTCCACCGCCGAGGCCCAGGAGAATGTGGGCATCGAAGTCGCCCGCCAGATCCGCGATTACCTGCTGGACGGCGCGGTAGTCAATGCCGTCAACATGCCGAACATCGATCCCAAGACGATGGAGCAAGTCGGTCCGTTTCTGGCGTTCGCGGAATCGCTCGGCCGCGTCCTCAGTCAGCTCTCGCCCATGCAACCTGAGGTCATCCGGGTGAATTACGCAGGGAGAATCGCCGACCTTGACACCTCCCTGATTTCGCGGGCGGCCCTCAAGGGTTTTCTCGAGCGGGGAAGCTCGGAGGAGGCGGTCAATTTCCTCAATGCCCCGAGCATGGCCGAGCGCAAGGGGCTCCGGTTCACCGAAAGCCGGCTGCCGGACGCCGCCGACTTCGCCGACCTCATTGAAATCAGCGTCGGTCGCGAAGGCGAACGCACCGCCGTCGCCGGCACGTTCTTCGGCCGCGAACCGCGCATCGTCAAAATAGCCAACCGACGCATGGAAGTCGTGCCCGAAGGATGGCTCCTGCTTCTCGAAAACAAGGACCGCCCCGGAATGGTCGGAGCCTATGGCACCCTGCTCGGACGCCACAGCGTCAACATCGCCCACATGAGCCTCAGCCGCGACATCAAGGACGGAACGGCCCTCGTCGTGCTCAACCTCGATGGTCAGCCGGCCGAAGAGGTCCTCGCTGATCTGCGCGCCCTGCCCGATGTCACCTCGGTCCGCCTCGTGAGCCTGTAGCCCACCCCGACAATTCCCGCCGACTCCTTCTTGATTTTGGATTTCGGATTTGGGAGTTGTGATTGGCAAGATGTGGGCGATCTCGCGAAAACGTTGAGCCTATAGGCCATTCCTCACCGCGTCTTTCCTACTTTTTCGGTTCCGACTGAACACTGATTACCGAATACTGAATACGACTTTCCCCCGACCTCCGACCCCCGACCGCCGCCCACCACCCATGTCGATCACCAAAAAGCGCGCGCTGCTTGCCTTCGTCCTGACCGGGTCGCTGCTGGCGGGGGTGTGGTGGTATTTGACACGTCAGGTGCTGCCCGGGATGATGCGCCAGGGAAACCTGTCTCTGCTGGCGCGCGCGGCCACCGCCTTTGAGGATTATTACGCTGACCACCATGGGTGGCCCGATGGCCCACCCATGGAGGTATTTCATAGGTTGGCGGGACGAAGCGACGAACAACTTGAGGAATGGCGCGCCGCCCAGGCTCGCCCCGCGGATGAGTCGGATCCGCCATTGGAAACGATCCGGCGGGAGCAAACGATCTCGATAAAGAACTATCTGCGCATTTACAACGTCAAGGCTGAAGGCGACGAACTGGTCGACGCTTGGTCCAACTCGATTCAGTTCGATCTGGTGGAGGACGGGACGCGCCCAGCCACCTTGACGTCCATCGGACCCGATGGTTTGCACGGGACAAAGGATGACCAGACGGTCACATTGACCATGCGCCCGCGGCGCATGACGCCCGCCATTGCGAGTTTTGATGCCGCCTCGCACCGCCGCCGCGAACAGGAATTCAAAGCGGCCGAGCAAGCCCTACGCAAAGCAAAGCGCGAGGCGGCGCGCGAGGCGGCCGCAGCCGCCCGGCAGGCACCGTGATCAGTCGCTCCGGTCACCTCGATCTCCAATCCGCTTCACGCCATGCACGCCTACCTCGACCTGCTGCGCCACGTGCTCGAACATGGCGAGCGCCGCGACGACCGCACCGGCACCGGAACGATCGGCCTTTTCGGCGCCCAGACACGTTATGATCTCAGCTTGGGATTTCCGCTGCTGACCACCAAAAAACTCCATGCGCGCTCCATCATTCATGAACTCCTTTGGTTCATCCGCGGTGACACCAACATCCGCTATCTTCAGGAAAATGGCGTGACCATTTGGGATGAGTGGGCCGACGCCAAGGGCAACCTGGGTCCAGTCTACGGGAAGCAATGGCGATCCTGGGCAGCTCCAGACGGACGGCACATCGATCAACTCGCCGACCTGATCACCCAGATCAAATCGTCGCCGCACAGCCGCCGTCACGTCCTCAGCGCCTGGAATCCGGCGGACGTCGGCCGCATGGCGCTTCCGCCATGCCATTGCCTCTTTCAGTTTTATGTAGGCGCGGACAACCGGCTCAGTTGCCAACTCTATCAACGCAGCGCGGACCTCTTTCTCGGCGTGCCATTTAATATCGCCAGCTATGCCCTCCTCACCCACATGATCGCCCAGGTCACCGGTCATCCACCCGGCGAATTCATCCATACGTTCGGAGATCTCCACCTTTACCTCAACCACCTGGACCAAGCGCGCCTTCAACTCGAACGCCCGCCCCGCCCACTCCCCAAGCTCCGCCTCAACCCCGCCGTCACGGACCTCTTCCACTTTCGCTTCGAGGACATCACCATCGAGGACTACCACCCCCACCCCGCCATTAAAGCACCCATAGCCGTTTGATACCGGAAGTCGGCGGTCTCAAGTCGTTCGAGGGGAGTTTTGTTATTCAGAAGTGTCAGTATTCGGTGTTCAGTATTCAGCAATCAGTATTCAGCGGGCGATGCTCAGGGCTGTCTGCTGAATCGGTTGATGACAAGACTTCAGCAACGGCGTCCGCGTCCGACCGATCATCGACTGAATGCCACTCGACGACAACGGATTACTGACGGCACACTGCTGATTCCGATTGATAGCTGATTACCGAATACTGATTACCGAATACCGTTAACCCCTCCGACCGCCGACTACCGACCGCCGACCCCTGCCCCATGACCCAACCCTATACCCTGCATGCCGTCGTCGCCATGGCCGCCAACCGCGTCATTGGGAGGGATGGCCGATTGCCGTGGCATTTGCCGGACGACTTGAAGTTTTTCAAGGCGCTGACGCTGGAGCATGCGGTGGTGATGGGGAGGAAGACATTTGCCTCCATTGGCCGCCCGCTGCCGAAGCGGCGAAACATTGTGCTCAGTCGGAGGCCGGGCGCGGGCATCCAACCCTGGTCGGCTCTTGGAATCGAAGTGATTCACGAACCGGAGGACTTGGAACGTCTCGATCTGAGCGGCCGCGTTTTTGTCATCGGAGGCGCGGAAATCTACCGATTGCTCCTTCCTCGGTGCGCTTCGGTTATCGTTTCGAAGCTGCATGCATCCCACGAGGGTGATGCCTTCATGCCGTCGTTCGAGACTGAGTTTCCGGCGGCCGAGCGATTGGCGGAGTTCCCGGACTTCGAGGTTTGGGAACATCGACGCGTGGCCGTCGCGCCCGAACTGGTGTCGATGGATGAGCCACCGCGTCAGGCGGCGTGAAAAAAAAAGCCAAATGGGAACCGGGGGGCATTCCTCCGATCACGGGTAGAGCAGGAACGGCCGGCGCCGCAGGATGAAATCACGTTCGTCCTTCCTCCAGAGGCTGCGTACTTCCGGCCATGGCCGCCCGCCCATGAGGGCATCGGCGGTGGGTTGATGGAGCAGAAGCTTGTTCAGATGCGTGGCGTCGAAGTCTGCTTTGTGCTGGCGGCGGAGGGCGGAGGCCACGGCGGCACCCACCGCCGGGGCATCCAGAGCGTCGCGGTCGGTCACGCTGAATCGAACGCCCCGGCACTCTTGGTTGGCGAACTTGCTGGCGGTCGGGGTGAACCGAAGCGGCGTGACCCGCACTCCGGGGAGCTGGGCGCCCGACAACTCACGGGCGAGGCGGGATTCATCAATCCAGGGAGCGCCGAGCACCAGGAACGGCGAGTCTGTACCGCGCCCGACGCTGAGGTTGGTGAACTCAAGCAGTCCGATCCCGGGGTACAGGACGGCCGCTTCCAGGCTGCGCATGTTCGGAGACGGGCTGACCCAGGGCAACCCCGTCTCGTCGTACCACTGCGATCGGCGCCAGTTTTCGCAGCGCACGACCTTGAGGTCGAGCTTCCATTTTCGTTCGGACACGATGAGCGTAGCCAGTTCACCGGCAGTCAATCCATGGCGAAGAGGGATGCGGTGAGCGGCAATAAATTCGAACCCGCCTTCACGGAGCGGACCCCCGACGGCTTTTCCCCCGATCGGATTCGGGCGATCCAGGACGACAAAGCGTTTTCCGTGCTTGGCCGCCGTCTCCATGGCCAGCACCATGGTGGAAATATAAGTGTAGAAACGACACCCAATGTCCTGAATATCAAAAACCAGTGTGTCCAGCGCCGCGATCTGCTCGACGGTCGGCGCCCGGCGTTCGCCATAGAGGCTGTGGACGGGCAGACCCGTTTTTTCATCCCTCGCATCAGCGATGCCGTCGCGGTCGAGGGTACCGCGGATCCCGTGCTCAGGGCTGAACAGCGCGATCAGTGTGACCTCAGTCGCCTGGTGCAGCAAGTCGATGGCCGAGGCCCCATCGCGGGCGAGCCCAGTGTGATTGGTGATCAGCCCGACGCGATGGCCGCGCAATGCGGCAAACCCATCGCGCCGTAAAACATCCAACCCCGTCAAAACCGGGCCCGGAGTTCTTCGCTCCGCCACGAGCAGCCGCGGTGGATTGGAAACGGGAAGGGAGAAGCCAGGCAGAGCAACGTTGTTCCAGCCGGCCACACTCTCCGCGGCGAGGGTGCTGAGTTGCGCCCTGAGCGCATTCACCGCTCCCGCTTCCGTCGGATGATTCCGGTTGGCGACGAAAACCACGGAGGTGCGGGAA
Organism: Verrucomicrobiales bacterium; assembly: GCA_046155625.1. Lineage (GTDB taxonomy): Bacteria > Verrucomicrobiota > Verrucomicrobiia > Verrucomicrobiales > V1-33 > CAJBME01. The sequence goes on from JBJXFS010000246.1 coordinate 13,098, forward strand.
ATCGGGTCGATCCACAATGACGGTCCGGTCCAGCCCGTGTGACCAAACGACAGCCCCTCGGGAAAGAACTCCCCGCGCTGGCGCGAGAAGCGGCTGGCCACATCCCATCCCAGTCCGCGACGCGCCTCCATGTCCGGGGGAGTCTGCACCCGCGTCATCTCACGCACCGTGCCCTCGGCCAGCACTCGCCGACCGTCCAGCACACCTCGATTGAGCACCATGCGACAAAAGCGCGCCAGATCGTCCGCGGTCGAGAACAGTCCGGCGTGACCGCACCGGCCGCCCATCCGACGGCTCGTCGGGTCGTGCACCACGCCTCGCCAAGGCTCCCCCCCCCGCCCCGTACTCGGTGGGCGCAATCCTCGGACGAATCGCCTCCGCCGGCAGAAATCCAGTATCCTTCATCCCCAGCGGATCGAACAGCACCCGGCGCGCAAATTCCGAAATCCATTGACCGCTCACCTGCCGGACGATTTCGCCGAGCAGGATAAAATTCACATCGCTGTAAAGAAATCGTGTGCCTGGTGTCGAACGCAGTGGCTCGCGACAGGCCCGGGCAATCCCCTCGTCATACCCGTCCCAGGGGGCGGCGGCGTCGTGCCGTATTCCCGCGGGCAATCCGGACGTATGGGAAAGTAACTGCCTCACGGTCACCACCTCCCGCCCCTCACCGACGAACGCCCGCACGTACGCGCCCACTGGAGCTTCCAGGGCCACTTTCCCCTCCTCAACCAACTTCATGATCGCCGGCGCCGTCGCGACAACCTTGGTGAGGGAGGCGACGTCGAAAATCGTGTCCTCCGTCATCGGCTCCACCGTCGGCGCCACCGAACGCCAGCCGGACACATGCCGAAAGTTTTCGCCCGCGTGTTCGACGTGGACAACCGCACCGGGGATCTGCCCCCGTTCGATCGCGTCATCCACCCTCATCTTCATCTCGTCTCCCCACCTCCCCGGCCATTCCGTACGGGCGCTCAGTGCCGGAGAGAGAATAAGCGCCAGGAAAGCAGACAATGGCCAACACCTCATGTCCGCGATCAAACAACCCACGGACGATCAGGGCAAGCACTCGTCGCGGATCCGCCGCAAACCACAGTGGAATTCCCGATCGCTGTCCAAGAATTTTACCACCGCTTCCGGCCACGGGGTTCACTCCATTCCCCGGACCTGAAGATTTTCGTTTCGCCCGACGCCACCCCGGCCATAGGTCCCAGTTTTCATTCCCCTCTGGCACCTCGCATTCCCATCCATGTCCGACCACGTCAAGCTGTACATCCCTGGCCCCATCGAAGTCAGCGCGGAAACCTACGCCGCCATGTCCGCCCCCATGATCGGACATCGCTCCAAAGACTTCCAGGCCCTCTATGCCTCTGTGCAGCCGCATTTGCGGACCGCTTTCGGCACCAGCGAGCCCGTTTATCTCTGCACCTCCTCCGCTTGGGGCATCATGGAAGGATCCATCCGCAATTTGGTCGGCACCAAAGTCCTCAACTGCTGCTGCGGGGCGTTTTCCGACAAGTGGTACGACGTCGCGCTGAGCTGTGGCAAGCAGGCCGCCGCCTTGCGGGTCGACTGGGGCCAGCCGATCACCCCGGAGTTGGTCGACCAGGCCCTCTCGGTTGGTGGATTCGATGCTCTCACCATCGTCCACAACGAGACATCCACAGGCGTGCTCAACCCGCTCGGTGACATCGCCCGATTGGTGAAATCCAAGTACCCCGAGGTCCTCATCGTGGCCGACACGGTGTCGTCGTTCTCGACCGTGCCCATCCCCATGGATGACTGGGGACTCGACGTCATGCTGCTCGGCACCCAGAAAGCGCTCGCCCTGCCGCCCGGCCTCGCTCTCTTCGCCGCCTCCCCCGCCGCCATGGAACGCGCGGCCACCATGCCCGGCCGCGGATATTACTTCGACTTCCTTGAATTCAAAAAGAATGGGGAAAACGACATGACGCCATCGACGCCGGCCATCTCGTTGATCTACGGTCTGCACCATCGCATGGAGAAAATCATGGCGGAAGGGCTGGAAAACCGCTACGCCCGCCACTCCCGATTAAACGCTCTTACGGCCCGCTGGGTGGAAAAACACCAACTCGGATTCCTCGCGCCTGAGGGATATCGTTCCAAATCGCTCACCTGCGTCAAAAACACCCGTGACCTTGACGTGGCCGGCTTGGTCAGCCTCCTGAAAAAGAACCACAAAATCGCCATCGACGGCGGCTACGGAAAACTCAAAGGGAAGACATTCCGGATCTCGAACATGGGCGACGAAAGCGAGACCAGCATGGCGCACGTGCTGGCCGCCCTCGACGACGTCATGACGAAGATCTGAGCACCCCTCCCCGATCTAAACTGTGACCGAAGCGTGCTTGCCGCGGGCTCGGTTCGCCGTCACGATGTCAGGGCGTCTGCCTGCTCGTTATGACCACGGAACAAACCATCGACCATGTTTTCGAAATCTGGGAGCGCCATGGCAAGGACGATTACATCGGCGAACCGGTTTCCCAGATCGAGCATGCCGTTCAGGCCGCGGCACTCGCGGCGTCCGCCGGTTGCGACGAGGAAGTGGTCCTGGCCGCGTTCTTTCATGACTTTGGCCACCTGTGTTGCCCGGAAGCCGAGTCAATGGACGGCTATGGCACGGTCGACCATGAAAAACTCGGTGCCGAGTACCTGCGTCGCCTGGGCTTTCCAGACCGCATATGCCGGCTCATTGAATCCCATGTCCAGGCTAAACGCTACCTGACCTATAAAAATCCGGTCTACCTTGGGCGACTGTCCGAGGCCTCCCTCATGACCTTGACGTTTCAGGGAGGTCCCATGTCGCCCGATGAAGCGGTCGCCTTCGAGACCGACGCCCTCTTTCCTCTGTACCTCAAGATGCGAACCTGGGACGAACAAGCCAAAGAGGAACATGTCCCATTGCCGGATCTCTCCCGCTATCGCGAAATGACCCGCCGCCTGCTCGACACCCAACCATCCTGAGTGCCCACCATGCGTGCTTCGCTACTCCTATCCTTTGCCCACACGATCGCTGCCGCCGCCGCCTCCGTCGTCATGGCGCCCGTTCTCCTCGCCCACCCTGACAAGGTGGAGGATCGACTCCTCCTTCATTTCGCCACCGGCACCCACCCGATTGAACAATCCCGGTGGACCGACCTCACCCACCGGGCCACGGCGGAAATCAAAGGATCCCCCACCCTCGAATCCATCGGCCCCGCCCAGGGACTGCGGCTGGATGGCGGTCACGACTGGTTGCTCGTCGCTCCCGACCGCGCCGCCGCCACCCCATTTCTCCCGTCACGGGATTTCTCCGCGGCCGCCTGGGTCCTGCTCGACGACACCCGGGTCGACGGCGGAATCGTTGGATTCGTTCAGGACAACGGTGATGACGAGCACGGATGGGTGCTCGGCTATGACAAAAACGCGTTCACCTTCCGCCTCGCCACCGTCGGCACCACCGATGGCGACGGACGGCTCACCACCGTGCGCGCCGCCACTCCCATAGTCACAGGCCGCTGGCATCACGTCGCGGCCTCCTACGACGGCACCACCATGCGTCTCTTCGTCAACGGGGCACTCGAGGGAGAATCAACCGTCCGATCCGGCGACATCAGCTATCCCGCCACCGGTCGCCTCGTCATCGGCGCCTATGCCGACGACAATGAACTCCACCCGCTCGAAGGCGCGCTCCAGGAGGTCAAGCTTTATGCACGCCCTCTCGATGCCGCTGAGGTGGCCCGGATCGCCGAGACCAATGCCGGACTCATCGGCTGGAGGGAACCGGTCAACGACGCCCTGCAGTTCGTCGTCAAACCGTATCTCCAGGCCGCCACCGCCGACAGCATCTCCATCATGACGGAAGTGACCGCCCCCGCCAGCCTGTCGGTCCAATATGGACCGGCCCACCCACTCAAACTCTCCGCCACCACGGAAGAAGCCAAGACCATCCAAACGGTCACCGTACGTGGCCTCAATCCACACACCCGATACTTCTACCGCGTCATCGCCCGTGATGCCGCCGGCAATCTGGCTCGCTCGGAGGTCGCCACTTTTCAAACCATGCCTGGACCTGACGATGCCTGGGCCTTCGGCATCCTGGGCGACACCCAGCGCAATCCCAAAATCACGCGTCGCTGCGCCGACGGCATCTTTGCTCTGCGACCGAATTTCCTTCTCCATTGCGGCGATGTGGTCGACGACGGGTTCGCCAAATCCCAATGGGTCTTCGATCTCTTCGAACCCTGCGCCCGACTGTTCGCCCATGTCCCCAGCTTTCCAGTCATCGGCAATCACGAGAAAAACTCCCATTGGTATTACGACTACTTTCACCTCCCCGAACCGGAGTATTTTTACACGTTTCGGTGCGGAAACGCGGAATTCTTCATGGTCGATTCCAACAAGCCGTGTGCCCCGGACAGTGAACAATACGCGCACTTGGACAAGGCGCTCGCCACCTCCACCGCCACCTGGAAATTCGCCGCCCACCACCACCCGTGTTTCAGTTCCGATGAGAACGACTACGGGGACACCTGGAAGGGCAGAGAAGACAAAGACTTCCGCCCCGGAGATGGCAACGCGCGCGAACTCATCCCGCTCTACGAAAAACACGGGGTCGACATCGTCTTCGCCGGTCACATCCACAGTTATGAACGCACCTGGCCCATTCTCAACATGGCCATCAATCAGACCCGCGGCGTGCGCTACATCGTCAGCGGCGGCGGCGGCGGCGGCCTCGAACAAGCCGGCCCCCAGCGCGCCTGGTTTAGCATCCACGTCCAACGCGGCCACCACTTCTGCTTCGCCACCGTCCACGACCGCACCATCCAATTCAAAGCCTACGACGTGGACGGACGCCTGTTTGATACCTTCGAGCTGAGCAAGCCCGTGGGAAGATAGGTCGGTGGTCGGAGGTCAGAGGTCGGAGGTCGGGGGTCAGCAGTCGGCGGTCAGCAGTCGGGGGTCAGCAGTCGGGGGTCAGCAGTCGGGGGTCAGCGGTCGGGGGTCGGTGGTCGGAGGTCAGCAGTCGGAGGTCAGCGGTCGGGGGTCAGAGGTCGGAGGCCCTCTTTCGCCCAAGGCTCTCGCCTCCCCGCTGTCCTTGTCGTCCCTTCCGTCCCTTCGGTCCCTTCCGTCCCTTCAGTCCCGCCTTACTTCCCCTCTCACCCAATCCACCAAAAGCCCCAGAAAGTTTTCCGCGGCGGCGTGGCCGGCGGCCATGACCTCTGCGTGGTTGAGCGGACTCGCGGCCAGCCCGGCCGCGAGGTTGGTGAGGCATGAGAAGCCAGCCACTTCCAGTCCAAGGGCATGGGCTTGGATCGCCTCGAGCACGGTCGACATGCCGACGGCATCGGCACCGAGATGCCGCAGCATTCGGACTTCGGCAGGCGTTTCGTACTGGGGGCCCGTGACGCCGGCGTAGACACCGTCCCGGAGGACCAATCCTCGGTCAAAGGCGCATTGGAGGAATGCCTTTCTCAACCGCGGGGAATACACGGAGCTCATGTCGTGGAAGTGTGGACCACCGATGAAGGGGGATGTTCCCGTGAGATTGAGATGATCGGAAAGCATCATCCATTCACCGGGAGCGAAGGCTGGATTGAGGCATCCCGCTGCGTTGGTGAGAAGCAACGTGCGCACGCCGCGTTGGGCGAGCCACCGGACACCGGCCGTCACGGCCTGCGCCCCATGTCCTTCGTACAGGTGAACCCGGCCCTGCATCATCCAGACCGGCTGACCGTCCAGCTCACCGCACACCAACCGACCACCATGCCCCGGCACGGTCGAGACAGGCAGACCCGCCTCCGTGAAGCTGACCTCCTCAAGTATCCGATCGCACCTACTGGCCAGACTGCCCAACCCGGATCCAAGCACGATCGCGATGGGTGCCTGAGGGGATGATCGGCCGGTCATGCGGGACGGAGTCTGGCTACACGGACCTACGACTTCGCCTCATTCGGAAGTTCGCGCAGGCGCGCCTTCCGGATCTGCACATGACCATCATCGCGGCTCAGCTCCTGAAATCCAATGCGCCCGCGCCGCGGGCGATCACGCAGCGGCGGCGCCTCCTTGCCATTGTGGCGCAGGACAGGCTGCGAAAAATCGGACAAATCGATGTCTTGGATGGTTTCCCCGTTCAGGACGACCTTGGCCCGGGATCCTTTGAGTTCGACGCTCATGGAGTTCCATTCCTCCGGCTGGTAGACTTGGCGGGTCGGGGCGGCCGCACGGTAAAAGCCCCCGGTCAACTCACTGTCCTTCGCCTCCGGATTGTATCGCAGGTCTGCCATCTGGAGTTCCAACCCGTCGAACGCCGGATCTCCCTCAGCCGGGGCGCGCAGGGCGCAACCGCTGTTTCCTTTGGGGCCGAGTTTGAACTCGTAGGACAGGACGAAATCTCCGTAATCGCGCTCACTGATCAACCAGCACCCACGCGATCCAGTGCTGCGAAGCACACCGTCCTTTACCTCCCAGGCCGCTCCCTCCGGCGCCGGCTTCGAGACGTCCGCCCAATCGCGAATGACAAAGCCTTTGGGCGCCCCGTCATCCGTGAATAGAGGCACCCAGCCTTCCTTCTCGGCCACCGGCTCAGCCCACGTCGGCCGGGCCAACCACCCCGCCGCTGCCCCGCCGATGAAGAGTCGTCGTTTCATGACGCCAGCCTACTCAGCGGCCCGGCGCGTTCCAAGCGTATTTCTCATCCGCGAGTGATCACTCGGATTCTAGGCTCCCCAGCCACACGTTCGCACTGCGACGACCGGGCGCCGGTTCGCCTCCGACAAGGACGACCGCCCCGTCCCACAAGAATGCCGGTGTCACTGCCGGCGTGGGGCCGGGAAAATGGCCGGCCGACCGCCACGCTTCGATCTTTGCGTCATAGAGCAATTGGGCGCGACGATGGCCGGGATGTGCGGCCAGCATGGCGGCATTGAGCCGAGCATACGATTCCCGTTCCTCGATCGGTCCACGGTGTTGGCCGTTGTCTTCCATCAAGCGAGCCAATCGGCCATCGTCGCCGCCGAGCACGAGCAGACGCCCTTGCTCCAGGGCGACTGCGGCCCCACCCATCAAGGCAACCCCCGGTCCCCCTTTCTTCTCCGGAGCGATCGGCCCCGTGGACGTCCACGTCCGGGCTGCCGGGTCGAACCGCCAGCCCTCGGAGAGCACTCGCCCTTCTTCGCCGGGCCGCAGGTCGCGACCACCAAATACGTGCAACCACCGGCCCTCCTCTCCCGCTTCCCCCACGACGATGGGGAAGTGCGCGGCCACGGGCATCGCTGAGAGCGATTGCCAATTGAATTCCCGTCCGTTTTCGCGTCGTGTCAGATCGAGCCCGAACACATCCGCGCCGCTCATGCCGTCCGGCGACGTCGTCCCACCGACCGCCAATACCCAATGGCCCACCCGCCCGGCTCCCAGGTAGGCCAGCGGCTTTGGCAACGCCGGAAATTCGCTCACCACCAATTGATCCGTGGTCTGGTCCCACCTCACCCAACGCACATCGGGGACACACACGATGCCATCCGTCCCCCCGATGAGAAGCACCCCATCCTCCAGCGTCACCGAAGCCCCATACGCCAGCGGGCGCGGCAGGGTGGTTTCCATCGGCTTCCACGAGTACGCCGGTTCCGCGCCCGCCGCCCCGGGCGCCTGGCTCAGGACCAACATCCGGTCCGAAAAACTCCGCATCCCACCCTCCAGTGGCCCTTTGTCCTCATAGAACGTCCCACCCGCCACCAACAACCGCCGATCATCCAGGGCCCCGGCAAAAACGCCCGCCAGCCCGGCCTTCTGCTGCCCCTCCAGCTTCGGCAATTCCGCCACCACCTTCCAACGCACCATGGAAGACGTTGTCGCCTCGCCCTCCGCCCCCGCCGCCCCACCCAAGAGAGCGAGTCCACACCACCCAACAATGACGCAATACAGGCAAGCTTTGTCCATGAACAACCGGTGACCATCCCGTGTCTCATCCGTGAATCAAGCGACAACCGATGTCGGTCGCTCACCTTGCGCAATCAAGGTGAGCGCCGATCATGGAAGGCACCATGGAACTCGATCTCGAATGGTGGGAGCAAGCGAGCTATGTCGTCACGGTGGTCGGCCTGCCGTTTGCCATCGTCGTGTTTATGCTCGAGCAGCGGCGCGAACGGCAGAACGAGGAGGAGGAGTTGTATCAACGGCTCTCAGATGATTATGCCGATTTCCTGAAACTCACGCTCGAGCACGCCGACCTCCAACTCACCCACACTGAGACGGATGACGCCAAGTTGACCCCCGATCAGCTTGAGAGGAAGGAGGTGTTGTTCGAGATCCTGACCGCCCTCTTCGAACGGGCATTTATTCTCGTTTACGAGGACAGCATGTCCCGCCAAAGCCAGCGCCTGTGGGCCAGCTGGGAAGACTACATGCGCGTTTGGTGCCGACGACAGGATTTCCGCAGCCGTCTCCCCACCCTCCTCGAAGGTGAGGACTCGGACTTCGTCACCTACCTCAGCCGGATTGCTGACGAAGAATGCCGGAGGCAAACCAACAGCCCGCCACGACCGAAATCAGGGTGAGGCAGATCGCCAGGGCGAGTGCCTCGGTTTCAGGGGGCACTGCAAAGTTCCGGGACTCGGCTCAAGTGCGTCCCTTTCACGGAAGGGCATGGACCGTGTAGCAGAGCAGTCGGTGGTCGAGCGCCAGACCCTCGGATCCCGTGAGCCGCGGCAAGGTGAATTCATACACAGTGCCGCCAGCTCGAATTTCGGAAAGGGCAACCCAAACCGAACGCCCTTGCTCGCGCCACTCGATAAGGCTGGGCACCACCGGCCTGCGGTCGATTTGCGGTGATCCATAATCGGCATGGTAGGCATAGCGATAGCTATGGATCGTCCAATCCTCGGCCGGTGGTGGCGGCGTGACCGGCTCGGTGAAGCGGAGAAGAAAGCCTCCTCGATGAAGCGAGATGCCGGCCACAGCCAGCGGCACACGTCCGGTCCAACTGACTCGTTGCAACCCGGCCCCTCCCGCCCAAGCGAGGTGGGTCTGCCCGATGACCAAACTGCCGTCAGGCATCCAGGCGAGCCGGTGATTGCCGGCACGCAGTCCAGCCCAGTCAAGGAATGGCGTGCAGGCGCCCTGCGTCACGCCGTTGACATCCTCCAGCATGACCCGAATCAAGCGAGGTGTGTTCATTTCACCAACAAACACCTGACCGGCGAAGGGACCAAATCGACCCTCCGTCGTGTCGCAAAGCGGCTGCGTCGGTGAACTCGCCATCAATCCATGCGGAAAGAGGACCGCTGGTCGGGCGCGCCGCGCCTCATGAGACGCGGGATCCCGCAAATCCGGATCCGACGGGCGTCCAGGCTCCCAGATTAGACTGGCCGGATGCCCGGCAAATTGACCGCGCCCGGACACCCAGAGCCCGCTCGTGCCGACCCAGTCACCTTGGTTGTCGGTCACCAAAAGCCTGCCCATCGCATCAAATCCCAATCCATCCGGCGACCGCCACCCACTCGACCACGGAGTGGCGGCCCATGATCCAGGTTCCAATCGCATCACCCAGCCGCGCCATGGAACCCGGGAATACATCTTCGCGATGCGCTCTTTCGTCACGTCCCAGTCGTGGAAAAAGTCACGGTGGCTCAGACCCAGAGGTGCCCATGGCCCACGGATTTCCTCACGCACTCCGTCCCCGGTCGACCCCAAGTTGAGCGAGACGAAGAGTCCACCATCGCGATCGACCACCGGGCCATAGGCAAACTCGTGATAATTTCCGGTCAGGCCAAACCCGTCCCAGACGGTTTCATAACGATCGGCGACTCCATCGCCATCCGTGTCTCGCAGCCGCGTGAGCTCGGGTCGCTGCATCACCAGTATTTCGGTGGACGAGATCGCCCTCAATCCGAGGGGCTCATGCAACCCGCGGGCGAATACCGACCAATGATCCGCAGCCGGATCGTAACAACAGATTTCACCACGGTGAAAACCAACAACTAATCGACCATCGCCAAGCACGTCCAATGCCCCCACCTGGTTATCGATTCCAGGAGGTGACGAGAGTGCGTCGATGCGATAAAAATCAGTGGCGAGTTGACCTCGTACGGTCAGGTCGAGCATCCCAAGCAGCCCGCAAACCGCGGCTCCAGCGAGCCACTGCCCAATACGAAGGCCGTTCATCGGCGTGCTTGGAATCCTCATTGGCTCGGCATTCTTTGCGTGCTCGAAGCGGGCACCGCGTAGCGAATCGCCACATCAGCGGCCTCCTCTCGAGTCAGTCTCAACACCTCATCCTTCATCGTACCACGCGAGGCGGCCGGGGACACGGATGGCGGCACCCCCACTTGAATCGCCACGGATTCTTCCACATTCAGGATTTGAAATCGCCGGATCAAAACTTCCGCATCCATGGAAAATGACTCTTTTACTAATTGACCATCAATCAAATACTCAAATGTTGGCAAGCCGGCGAGCACGCTGTACCCTCGGAACCCGACCGACTTCGGCTCGTTTCCTCCGATTCGGACGGGAAAGACCGAAGGTGCTGTCATCACCACTGGTCCTCCCAACTCGGCCAAGGCTTGGCCTTTGCCCTGGAAGTGTCGGTTGGTTTCCAGGAATCCTCCTCGCCACACGTAACGCAGGCGGCACGCCCCCGCGTCCCAGCAGAGATTCACATCTCCGGGAAGTGCCACCGCAATCGCCGCCGGCCCCGCGTCAGGTAAAAAAATTCGTCGAACCATCGGGCGCGGGTCGGGATCGATACGCGGAAGCGGCGGCGGTTTGGGCACGTGCAGGTCGTCCTCAAGCCGGGGCATGGCGACCCCGGCATAGAGAGCGCCGTACATGATCACACCATGACCGGGAAATGTGCAGACAATGGGATAAATGCCAGGCACATCGGGGATTCGGATAGCGAGATCCTCTCGCTCGCCGGCAGCCAGGAGCCGGCTGAAGGCGATGACCTCAGCGGTCTCCGGGACGTAGCCACGCGCTGGACCGTCTGCCCCCAATGCCAAGGCCGCGGCTAGGACCGATTCACGAGTCCCCGGCCTCACTACTACCAAGTTGTGGGGCTGGGCCGTGGTGTCAGAGTTCTCGAACCGGAGATGCCATTCTTGGCCCGGCGTGACTTTGAATCGAGGTGGATCGAATCGAAGACCCTCGATGGCACGAATGATCGGTACCTTTTCCTGCGCTCCCGCCCATCCGCCGGTCAGCAGCAGCCCGTGGCACACCAGTACTCCACTGAGCGCCAAAGTTCCCAAGCCTGAGCGGATCGGATGCATCGTGCCCGCGATAAATTTCAGACCGCCACCACCGGACGCACCGGAAGGCCCTGCCCGGCCAGATACGCCTTGGCCTCGGCAATCGTGTATTGCCCGAAATGAAAAATGCTCGCGGCGAGCACCGCATCCGCCTTGCCCTCGGGTCCCAACACGGCCGCCAAGTGCGCCAGCGTGCCCGCCCCACCGCTGGCAATCACTGGCACCGATACGGCCTCGCTCACGGCGCGCGTTAACGCCAATTCATAACCGTCCTTCGTGCCGTCCGCATCCATGCTGGTCAGCAAAATCTCCCCCGCCCCACGGCGCACCACCTCCACCGCCCAGGCCACCGCATCCAGTTCCTCCCGATCCCGACCGCCCCGCGTATAGACATTCCAGCTCCGGCCATCCGGATTGCGCTTGGCATCGATGGCCACCACAATGCACTGCGAGCCAAACGCCTCGCACCCGGCATCGACCAATTCCGGCTGCCGAATCGCCGCGGTGTTTAATGAAACCTTGTCCGCCCCCGCCAGCAGCATGGTTCGCATGTCGTCCACCGTTCGCAGCCCGCCACCCACCGTCAGCGGCATAAAACAATGCTCAGCCGTCCGCGCCACCACCTCCACCATGCTCCGCCGCGCATCACTGCTCGCCGTGATGTCCAAAAACACCAGTTCATCCGCCCCCTGCCGATTGTAGGCCATCGCCGCCTCCACCGGGTCCCCTGCATCACGCAACTCGACAAATCGAGTCCCCTTCACCACCCGGCTCACGCCGTCGCGGAACGTCACGTCCAAACAAGGAATAATGCGCTTGGTCAACATGCTAAAATCTACCGCTAAATTCTCTTCGCCAGACCGGGGGCAAGGATTGGGAGGCGAACTGGACTGCTGGCGGACATGATGGCTTGAACGGGCGGCGGATCAGTCGTTCGGATGGATGTCTTGCTCGGAATTAAATAATGAGATCGTCCTTCGACGACTCGGCATCCTTCAGAATTTTCATCAGGAGCCCAACCCCGATCGTCCCAGCAGCATGGACGGGAACAACCGTGGATCGATCATCTGTGTGCCTCATTGATTGGTGACTTCCGCGGGTCGGCACCACTTGAAAACAGTGATCCTTCAAAATCTGAATCAATACCTTACCCTTTAGCCGTGGCAATCGCGGCATGGCTCAGATGCGGACGCGCCGCATCCCAATGAATGGCGGTGGAATAAATACATCCTTTTAATCTTCAAGGCACGATACCATCACTTCCCGAACTCGCTTCCTCAGCATGTCCAATGACTTTGCTTGAGTATGGCATCCTCGAAGTTCCGGAACGGTGGCAATGAAATACCCGTCAGAATCCTGCTCAATCACTCCATTGAATTCTTGGCATTCCTTCATTTCTGCAGGCTAGCGTGCCCCTACGAAAAGCGCAATTGCTACTTCCACGAATGTCCCTCACCTCCTGACCGGTTCCTGCCGCGAGTAGGCGTCGAGGTGGGATTGGAGGGTGGTGCGCGCGGCCGCGTTTTCGGCGGGAAGAAGTTGGATGGCCTTGGTGGCGGCTTCGATGGCCGCGGGGAATTCCTGATTGTTGGCCAAGGCCAGGCCGAAGGTTTCGAGGAAGCGTGGGTCTTTTTCCTGGCTGATGGCGCAGAGTCGTTGGGCGAGGGCTTTGGCTTCCTGGGCGGATCGGATGGCGGGATCCGGGTGGGTGGCCAGCAGTTTGGCCAGGTCATTGGCGGCTTCGAGGAGGCGGGGGGAATCGCGCAACGTCTGGCGGTACGCTTCGATGGCGGCGCTCGCCTCCCCGGACTGGTCGAGCACGCCGGCGAGGCGATAGCGGGAGAGACCATCTTTCGGCTGAGCGGCAATGATTTCCTCGAGCAACGACCGGGCTTGATTGAGATTTCCGAGCCGGAGGTTCAAGTCGGCCAGCTCGTTTTTGACATTGAGGTCGGCCGGGTTGATGCGGAGGGCGGCGCGCAGTTCCGTCGCGGCTTCTTCCGTTCGCCCCGCGGCAAAGAGTGCCTGCGCCAGTTCGCGGCGCACGCGAATGTCGTTGGGACCGAGGTCGCGGGCGGCTGCCAGTGAGGCCACGGCACCGGCCGGGCCACTGGCGTTTCCCCGCTTGAGCAGGCCTGCCATGTACTGCAGGTCGGCCAGCTCGCGCTGGGAGGAGGCTGTCGCGGGGTTTTGAGCCAGGAGTTGGAGACAGCGATCAAGGTAAGCAATGGCCGAGCTGACGTCATCATGGTCGAGCATCAGACTGGCGACGCGTTTCGGGTCGGCCACGGGCCCCTCGGCACCGACCCATCGACCGGGAAAGGGCGTGGCGGCCGCGCGGCGGGCTTCGGTATTTCCGGCGGCCACGCCCAGGTCCGCAATGATTTGAGCCGGCGCGACCGGGCCCTTGTAAATGAGGGCCAGTTCGCCTTGCGAGTCGATAAGGAAGCTGGTTGGCAGTGGGAGCGGTTGCCAGCGATCGAGGACGGATCGATTGAGGTGATCGAGCGCGTGGAGGCCGTTTAAGGTGATGCGATGGTGCGCAAATGGGGCGCCGGTTTTGGCGAGCACCGTCTCGATGGCCGCCTTGTCTTTGGCTCCTTCGGCGCCCAAGGCATCGGTATTGAACAGGACGATGTCCAGACCAGCTGACTGAAAAGCGTCGCGTTCGCTGGCCCATGCCGAGAGTTCCTGCAGGCAAGGATTGCACCAAGTGGCCCACAGATTGATCAGGGTGGGCCGGCCTGGCGTCGGACTCCACGCCTTGGCGCTGGAAAACATGTTGCTGACGTACAAATCCATGAGGCCATCATGGTTGAAGTCAGACCAACTGACCGACATGCCCGAGGCGGTGTCCTCCACGCCGAGAGTGCCGGCCACGTCGGTGAACCGCCCGCCGTCATTTCGATACAGGTTGTTGCGGCCGTAATCGTTGGCCAGGTACAAATCCTGATCTCCATCGTTGTCGTAATCCTCCCAGGCCGCGGCAAAGCTGTAGCGAGTATTATTCACGTTCAGACCGACATCGGCCGTGACATCCACGAAGCGGAACCCGCCTTGGTTGCGCCACAGAATATTCTCCCCGCCGTTGTTGGCATCGTGAAAGGGCATCGGTTCTCCCATCGCCCCGCCCCGCAGCGCCGCCGTCGACGGGTTGTAGCCGCAGACATACACGTCGACCCATCCGTCGCGATCATAATCCGCCGCCGCCAGCGAAAATGACTGCGCCTTGGTGGCGGCCACGGTCGCCAGCGCAAACCGGCCGCTTCCGTCGTTCGCCATGAAAAGAATGCGGAAATCCTGAGAGATCACAAGATCGCGATCGCCATCGTTGTCCAAGTCGATGAAAAGCGCGGCCGCGCAGTAGTCGAGCCAGTCGGCACCGGAGACGCCGCTTACGTCCTCCAGCGTCCCGTTGGCGCGCTGGAGGTAGAGCCGATTCGGCAACCCGCCCTGCTGACACACATAAAGATCATCGAGATGATCGCCATTCACGTCGCCGATGGCCAGGCCGTGATTGGCCACGGGATCGAGCCCAAGGGCGCGCGGCAGGCGGGCTCGCCAGTGGTCGCTCGGTACGAGCCATTGATTGCGATAGGCGGCTGAGTCACCGAGCAGCGCCGCCGTGGCGTCGGCAAAGAGCAGCTGCGACGACTCGTAAATCACTTCTTCGTGAGAGGCGGGAACGATGGCAGCAAGGAGGGGCGGGGAGCCTTTTGACGTCCGCCACCGGCAGGTCCACTCACCGTTGATCTGACGGCGGTCGGCCGCCGAATGCAGCCCGATCGAAACAACGACGGCAGTCTCCACCTCGGTCGCATCGAGCCGGGAAACACGGAAGACTTTCAACAATGGATCGACCTGAGTGGCGCCGCGTCGCAAGTCGTTGAGAGCGGTCGCCAAGCGATCCAATCCGCTTTGTGGAGGGCCGGGTTCCTTGGCGCGCCGCACCAGCCAAGGGCCGTGCCGAAACACCTCCGAGGTGTCGGCCGGTCGGAGCGGGGCAACCCGTATGTCGGCCAAGGCGAGCGCGGCCAGAGGTTGTGCCGTAATTTCCGCCGATGCCGTCAGCAGTGATTTGAGCGCCTGAAGCTGCGCGGCGGCCTCCGCGGAAAATGCCTCTGTTTCCCAACCGTCACGGGTCGGATCCATGCGGTCGTAGGCATCCTTCAACGGCGCTATGCGCGGCTTTTCCTCGAGCCCCGGCACGATCGCGGGCCGCGGGGAAGCTGCCGCGGGATTGGCCGTGGCTGGCGCGGGTAAAGCCGCGGAGTTCGCGGCCGACTGGCCTGACGGTGGGGTTGGCGATGGGACAGTCGTGTCTTGACGCGGTCCACAGCCGACGAAGAGCCCAACGATCCCGAGCCCCACGACCCAAGCGCGACGGCAGATAACCCCAATTTGGGACTTTGGAACAACCACGAAATTCACAAAACACACCGCCCTCTCATCAGAAAAAATAGCCTGGCACGGCGCACCGTGCCAAGCTGATTTTGCATCCCCGCTCACCGATTGCGCACGACGCTCCGATAGCATTTCGAGTAGTCTGGCCATTGACCTCCCGGGGTTAGCGTAGTGCTCGTGTTCAAGGGTGTGATGGCGGTGGTGCCAGCCGCTCCGGTGATCGATCCGTAGCCGGGTACCACGGATTTTTCCACGCCGGCCGATGGGTCAGGCACTCGGCGCGGGCATGGCGAGCAGTTTCTCGTGGATTCCGCCGAAACCGCCATTGCTGAAGACGACCACCACGTCGTCGCGGCGGACGAGAGGGGCGAGTCGCGCGACGATGGCGTCGGTGGTGGGTTCCACGAAACACGACCGGCCGTAAGTGGTCCGGATGTCCTCGACGAGGCGGTCGACATCGAGGCGGTCGCCCTCCGGCACTTTGTGGGGTTCGAAAACTTCGGAGAGGATCACTCCATCGGCGGCGGCCAGGGCGGCGGCGAGTTCGTGCTGGAAGACGCGGCGCTTGGTGGTGTTGGACCGTGGTTCGAAGAGCGCCCAGAGGCGCGCCCCGGGTTTGACGTGGCGGCGGCGGAGCGCCTCGGCGGTTTCGCGGATGGCGGTCGGGTGGTGGCCGAAGTCGTCGATGACGCTGACGCCCGCGGCCGTCGTGCCGCGCACGGATTGCCGGCGGGCCACGCCGAGAAAAGACGCGAGACCGGCGCGGATTTCGGCGATGCTGAGCCCCCCGAACTGGGCGGCGGCGATGGCCATGCTGGCGTTACGCACGTTGATTTCGCCATCCATCGGAACGGCGAATGGTTCGCCATCCAGGCGGAATGTCATGCCGGTCTCGGCGAAATCGATGGCTTCGATCCGGTGGTCGCACCCCTCGCCCAGGCCAACCGTGCGCAGCGGGGCCGGGCACGCGGTCATGAGGGCGGCGCGATTTTCCCTTGTCGCCGCGAGCGCCTGCGCGTCGTCGCCATTGACCAGGACCAAGCCGTTGCGCGGCACCAGGCGGAGCATCCGATTAAACGAGAGCTGAATGCTCTCAAGGTCTGGGAAGATGTCGGCGTGATCGTACTCCAGGTTGTTGATGATCACGCATTCGGGCAGGTAGTGAATGAACTTTGAGCGCTTGTCGAAAAATGCCGTGTCGTATTCGTCGCCCTCCAGCACGGTGAATTCGCCTTCGGTAAACCGTCCCCCCTGGCCGAAATTGCGAGTCAGCCCGCCGATCATGAACGATGGGTTTCGACCGGCGCTCTCGAACAACCAGGCCAGCAGGCTGGTCGTGGTCGTTTTTCCATGGGTTCCGGTGACGACGTAGTTTCGCCGGCCGCGCAGGAATTGATGTTTGAGCAATTCCGGCAGCGACGTGTACAGGAGCCGCCGGTTCAGGACTTCTTCGCACTCCGGATTGCCGCGACTGATGGCGTTGCCGATCACGATGACATCGGCTGTCGCCGGGATGTTTTCCGGTCGAAATCCTTCCAGAATCGCGATGCCCTTGGCCCGGAGGAACGACGCCATGGGTTCGTACACCCCGGCATCGGATCCCGTAATGACGAAGCCGCGTTCTTTCATCGCTGCCGCCACCGCCCCCATGGCCGTGCCGCAGATCCCAATAAAATGATAATGTTGTCCAGTCGCAAGCATGATGGCGCGCCAGTGAAAACCAAACCGTGAGCCTAGGACCATTCGCCCTTCGGCCAACAAAGAATTTCCCTCGATTCCGTTCGCCATTCGCGAAGCCGGGTTGACCGCTCAGCAGGCGTCGGGCACTCTTAACAAATGACTCCATTCATCCCATGGACGGCGGGCGTTCTACTCACCTTGGCCGCCGCATGGGCGCGGGGCGCGCTGGTACCCGGCACGGCGGAAAAGCTGAGTTCCGGTTCGTTGAGCGACGCCTATCCCGAGTTCATCGGGGCTGCCTTCATGAACGGAGCGGTTCCTGGAACGCTGAAGGCGGCCAATTTCAACGGAAACAACGAAACCCTCAGCGCGACAGCGGCCGGGACGGTCAGTGTGCAGGCGACTCCCATCGGTGGGCTGCCGTGGCTCGTCGTGTCAGCTGGTCCACAGGCCCCCTCCACCGCCAATTCCGGAACCGCGGTGAATTTCACCGGGCCGGCCGCGGACCAAGCGTCACGCGACCGCATCGGAAACACGGGATTCCACGGCACCAATGGCTGGTGGGTGCAGCTGACCGGGCTGGCCGTCGGCGAAAAATACCGGGTGCAGTTTTTGGTCGTCGATGGTTTTACTCCGCGTCCCGGCCGAAATTTCGACCTGCTCGTGAATGACACGCTCGCTTTCGACAACTTCAATCCGCCGGGGCTCGGGCAGGCGCCCTTCTCGGCCATCGCGCAGTTCGAGGCGGTGGCGGAGGCGAACGGGACGATCCAAGTCAGCACGGCGCCGGGAACGACCGCCCTTTCCCCCGACACCAATCCGTATCTTTGCGGCCTCGCCGTGGTGCAGGTAAACTCGGATCCCATCCCACCGATGATCACCGGCCAACCGGTGGCGCTCACTAGAGGCGTCGGGGATCCGGCGACATTGAGCGTGGCGGTAGTAGGCACGACGCCATTTACCTTCCAATGGCTCCGCGATGGCGATCCGGTGGCCGGCGCGACTCGGGCGAAACTCGAGTTCAATGCCGTCACCACGGCTGACGCCGGGTCCTATCGCTGCCGGATCACCAACGCCCACGGCGAGGCCCTCACCGAACCGGCAACCCTCACGGTTTTCGCCCCACCCACGCCGCTGCTCGCCGGCCTGCGCGGGTGGTGGAAATTCGACGAGACCGAGGGCATGACGGCCGGCGACGCCTCCGGGTTCGCCAACCACGGCACCTTGGTCAATTTCCCGGCATCCGGCGCGTGGGTGGCCGGACGCACGGGCGGGGCATTGCAATTCCGAGGATCGACCGGACGCGATTTCGTCGTGGTGCCTTCGTATCTGCTGCCGCGCGAAACCATGACGTGCACCGCCTGGGTCTGGGCCGACGCCCGGCCGTCGTGGGCCAGTATCGCCAAAACCTGGCTCAACGCCGGGGCCTCAAGTCTGCGATTTGGGCTGCAGGAAACGACCGGCGCCCTGAGCAGCTTTGTCCAAACGGCCGCCGGCACCCAGCCGAATACACGCGAACCCATCCCGCTGGCGCTTGGCACCTGGCATCACGTCGCCTGCACGGCCGACGGCAGCCGCTTGCGACTCTATCGCAATGGCGCGCTGGTTTCGAGCGTACCGTACACTGGCTCGCTGGCCACCGCTGATTTCGGACCGCTCGGCATCGGAGCCCGCCTCAATTCCGCAGGCACCGCCGCCAACACCGCCACCCCGGGCTACTGGCAGGGAAAAATCGATGACTTGGCGATCTGGGCACGGGCGCTCAGCCCGCCTGAACTCAGTGCCATCCACCAAGGGGGCTTGCTCGGACTGGATTTGGATCAAATCGATGCCACCCCGCCGGCGGGTGGCGTCGTCATCAACGAATTCATGGCTTCCAACTCCGGTGCTTTGCGCGACGAGGACGGAGACTCGTCGGATTGGATCGAGATTTACAACGGCACTGACACACCGGTGAATCTCGGTGGCTGGTCGCTGACGGATGCCCAGCAGCAACCGACCCGCTGGGTCTTTCCTTACGCCCTGATCGGCCCTCGTTCATTCCTGTTGGTCTACGCGTCGGAGAAAAATCGCGCCGTCGCCGGCCAGGAACTCCACACGAATTTCCGGCTCGGCGCCGAGGGCGAATATCTCGCGCTGCACCGACCTGATGCATCGCTCGCCTGCGCTTTCAGCCCCGCTTACCCGGCTCAGGTGGCCAATGTTTCGTTTGGACTGAGCAGCCCGGACCTCAGCGCCGCTCCGCCCGGCAGTCCGGCCTTTACGGCCCTGCTTCGGTACTACCAAGTCCCGTCGCCGGGGTATGCCAATGGAGCCGGCTCACCAGCCATCGGACCGCGCATCGAACAACTCACTCACGCCCCCGCGCAGCCGGGCGATGACGATGCGCTCACGGTTTCGGCGCGCCTCACCCCCGCCCTGGCCCCGGTGACCAACGCCTCCTTGACCTACCGCGTGCAATTTACCCCCGAAGTCACTATCCCCATGGCAGAAGGGGCTAACGGCATCTGGTCAGCCGTCATTCCCGCCGCCGCCACGCCGCGCCAAATGATTCGGTACTTCGTCACCGCCGCCGATTCCTCCGGAAACTCTACCCGATGGCCGCCGGCCTTCGACGCCGCCACCCAGCCGCTCTACCATGGAACCGTCGTCACCGATCCCGCCATCACCACGCCGCTGCCGGTGCTCAGTTGGTTCCTCCAGACGCCCGCCGCCGCCGAATCGCTTAATGGCACCCGCTGCTCGCTGTTCTACGGCGGCGAGTTCTACGACAATGTCTTTGTCCGCATCCGCGGCGGCACTTCCGTCAACTGGCCGAAAAAAAGCTACAAACTCGAATTCAACGACGGCCACCATTTCCGGTTTCTTCCCGACGCCCCACGCGTCAGCGAGATCGACCTCAACACCACCTACACCGACAAGAGTTACGTCCGCGCCGTCCTGGCCAGCGACTTCATGAACGCCGCCGGTCTGCCCACCGTCAGAATCTTCCATACCCACGTCCGCCAAAACGGCGCCTTTTACAGCCTGGCCCACATGACGGAAAACCCCGACCGCGACCACTTGCGCCGCGTCGGACTCGACCCGGACGGCGCCTATTATAAAGGCGCGGGAGGCGCAACCTTGGATTCCATCAACGGCTACGAAAAAAAGACGCGCCGCGAAGAATCGACCGCCGACCTCCAGGCGCTCGTCGCGGGCGTCGCCCTGACCGGCGCCAATCTCGAACGATTCGTTTTCGACCACGTCGACGTACCTTCGATGGTCAACTACATGGCGTGCATGGCCATCTCCCAGGACATCGATGGCAGCGACAAGAATCATTTTCTCCACCGCGACACCGAAGGCACCCGGGAATGGCGCATGCTGCCATGGGACATCGACCTGACTTTCGGCCCCAACGCGCTCAACACCGACACCATCGTCTACAATCAGCAGGCCGCCAACGGCCCGCCCAACACCAGCCACCCGTTCATCGGGGCCCGGCCCTACCTGCTCCACGACGGCAAGTACATGCGCCTGCTCGAAGCCATCGTCAAGACACCGCGCGCCCGCCGCATGCTCCTGCGCCGCATCCGCACGCTCAATGATCAATTTCTCGCCGCCAACTATTTTCAAGGCCGCATCGACACCCTGGTCCCGCTCATCACCGCCGACGTCACCGCCGATCGGGCAAAGTGGGGCGCCAATGCGCATTTCCCCGGCACCACCTACTCGCTCGTCCAGGCAACCAACCGCATCAAAAATGATTACCTCGCCCGCCGGCCAGGCTACCTGACCGGCGCCACCATCCACGGCGTCACCACCGCCAATCCGGCCGCCCAGCCTCCCGAACCCACCCTGGCCTTTGGCGATGTCGTCTTTAATCCCGGCACCACCCAGGAGGAAGAATTCGCGCGCCTCGACAACCCCAACGACTACGATGTCGATATCAGCGGCTGGAAGATCCGCGGCGACATCCAATGGACATTCAAACCGGGCACCGTGATCGAACCCGGCGGCTCGCTTCACCTCACGCCCAATGCCGCCGCCTTCCGCGCCCGCTCTACCAGTCCACGCGGCGGCGAAAACCTCCTCGTCCAAGGGAATTACGCCGGCCAACTGAGCGCGCGCGGCGGAACCCTCACGCTGCATCAGCCGGTCACCGACCGCGTCGCCGCCAGCACCACCTACGCCGGCGCCCCCAGCCCGCTGCAGCTCTCGCTGCGCATCAGTGAACTCATGTACCATCCGGTGGCCCATCCGGATGCCGAATTCATCGAACTGCTCAACACCGGATCCACCACCCTCGATCTCGCCGGCGCCGCCTTCGTCGAAGGCGTCAGCTTCACGTTTCCCAGCGGCCCCGCCTCGTCGCTCGCCCCCGGTGCCCGTTTCCTCGTCATCAAGGACGCCGCCGCTTTCGCCTCCGTCTACGGCGCCAGGCCCCCGGTCGCCGGCGAATTCCTCGGCAGCCTGGACAACGTCGGCGAACGCCTCCACCTCGTCGATCCCGTCGGCGAAACCATCCTCGATTTCGACTACGAGGACGATTGGTACCCAACCACCGATGGCCTGGGTTACTCGCTTGTCATTGTCGATCCCCTCGCCCCCCATCGCAGCTGGGACTCGAAAACCAATTGGCGGACCACTTCGACCCTCGGCGGGTCGCCCGGCACCGACGATGCCCCGCCACCCCTCGACAGCGACGGGGACGGCCAGAGCGACATCGCCGAAGCCGCCGCCGGAACCGACCCCATGAACGCCTCCTCCCGCTTCGAAATCATTTCCGCCCACCGCCTGGCCGACGGGTCCGTCCGCCTCACCTTCCCCGCCGCCGCCAACCGCGCCTACCACATCCAACTCAGCCCCGATGGCATATCCTGGTCCGCCAACACCACCATCCCCGCTGATCCCAACCCCCGACTCGCCGAAATCACCCTGCCCGCCCGCCCCAGCCTCACCGAGTATTTTCGCGTCGCCACGGGGCCGGCATCTCCCTGAGACAGGCGGGTAAATGTACACTGCAAACTCACCTTTCTCCACTTAGAGGAACAATTTAAGACACCAGAGGAACAATTTAAGGCCGCGCAATTTTTATTCTGTAAAAGTGGCGATCAGGTTTGGGGTGGTTGAGTGGGGTTCATGTTGAGGTAGATTTTTCCTGTGAGCCACTCGTTACTCATTTCGCAGAGGAGTGCGGTGGCGA
>JBJXFS010000253.1:0-7920 GCA_046155625.1 Verrucomicrobiales bacterium
ACCGCCCCGACCGCCCCGACCGCCCCGACCGCGCCGGCCGGGGCGGATCGCGCGGGGGACGCGGCGGCCGCCCTCCCCGCGAGCGCGACCCCGAGGAAACGAGCGGCCCGCGCTCCCCGCTGCCTCCGGCCGCCCCGCCACCGGCTCCGCCGCCCGAACCCACCGGCCCCTGGCCGCCGGCCTTCGAGGCCCTTGGCCTCTCCCCCCGCATCCTGGCCGGCATCCGCGACATGGGGTACACCTCACCCACCACCATCCAGGAAAAGGGCATCCCCCTCGCCTTGGCGAGACGCGACCTCATCGGCGCCTCTCAAACCGGCACCGGAAAAACCGCGGCCTTCGGGTTGCCCATTCTTTCGATTCTCGGAACTCCGCAGCACGCCCCCCGCCTGCTCGTCCTCGAGCCGACCCGCGAACTCGCTTCCCAAGTCGTTGATGCCTTCGATAAATTCAACGTCTACACCGGTCTGCGCACCGTGGCGGTTTACGGCGGAGTCGGGTACGAAAAACAACGGCGCGCCCTGCACGAGGGAGTGGACGTCGTCGTCGCCACTCCGGGCCGGCTGCTCGATTTCCTCGGCGACGGTACCATCTCGCTCGCCAGCATCGAGTTCCTCGTCCTCGATGAAGTCGACCGCATGCTCGACATGGGGTTTCTTCCCGATGTCCGCCGCATCGTCGACCACTGCCCGGACAAACGACAGACCGCCTTCTTCTCGGCCACCATGCCCGCCCAGATCAAGACGCTGGCCAATTGGGCGCTCAAGGAGCCGGCGGAAGTCGAGGTCGGCATCCGCTTCTCTCCCGCGGAAACCGTCAGCCATTATTTCTATCCGGTCGCGGCCGACCAACGTGAACAATTGCTCCTCGCCCTGCTCGATAAAACCGACTGGCACAGTATCATGATCTTTACCCGCACCAAAATGCAGGCCGACCGCATCTACGGTGTGCTCTCAACCCGCACCGACCACAAAGTGGCCGTGATGCACAGCGATATCGCCCAGCGCGATCGCGAAAAAGCCCTGGCCGGCTTCCGCGACGGCACCTTCGAAGCCATCGTCGCCACCGACCTGGCCGCCCGCGGTCTCGACATCTCAGGAGTCAGCCACGTCATCAATTACCAAGTC
This sequence comes from Verrucomicrobiales bacterium, assembly GCA_046155625.1. Lineage (GTDB taxonomy): Bacteria > Verrucomicrobiota > Verrucomicrobiia > Verrucomicrobiales > V1-33 > CAJBME01. The sequence continues at coordinate 1,128 of JBJXFS010000253.1, forward strand.
CCGGAAAACCCCGAGGATTACGTCCACCGCATCGGCCGGACCGGCCGCGCCAAGAAAGAAGGCGATGCCTTTACCTTGCTTTCCGCCGACGAACTCGAGGCCGCCGAAGCCATCGAACGCCTCATCGGCCAGAAAATCGAACGCCGCCAGCTCGACGGCTTCGAATACGAATACACCGCCTTGCTCGACCCTCACGCCGGCAGCGCGGAAAAATTCAAGAAACTCTACCGCAGTGCCAAAGCGGGCGGGAAAAAACGGCGGTGAGGAGAACCCGCTCGCCCGACCCGCGTCCAGCACGCCCGTCATGATCCCAGCCATCGATATACCGGTGCGCGAAACCCAGCCGGATCGGCCGTCCTGGCAGTCCGCCACCCTCTACGGCATCCTCGATGCCGCATACTTGGCCACTGAATCCTTTCCCGCCGCCGCCCAAGAACTGATCGCCGGCGGCGTCGGAATCCTGCAAATCCGCGCCAAAGGCGCGGCACCAGCCTTCATCGAATCCCTGGCGCACCGGCTCCATCCGATTGCCCAGGCGCATCGTGTGCCATTGATCATCAATGATTTTCCAGAAATCGCGGCCACCGTCGGCTGCGACGGAGTGCACGTGGGCCAGGAAGACGCCGCCGTGGCGCGCGCCCGCCAAATCCTCGGCCCCGACGCCATAGTCGGGAAATCCACTCACAGTCTGGCCCAAGCCGTGGCGGCCCAGCAGGAAGGCGCTGACTACATCGGCTTTGGCCCCCTCTTCCCCACCCCGACCAAACCCGGCCGCCCCGCCATCGGGCTGGCGTCCATCGCCGAAGCCCACCGCCGGGTCACCCTCCCGATCTTCTGCATCGGCGGTATCAAGCGGTCCAACCTCCGCGAGGTCCTCAGAGCCGGAGCGCGACGCGTGGTCATCGTCTCTGAAATGCTCGGCTCCCAGAATCGCGGAGAGTACGCGAGACAAGTGCGCGAGGAAATGCTGCGGGCAAGGGACGGAAGGGACTAAAAGGACAAAAAGGACCCAAGCGGCACTCCACTGAAAGAAGCACTCAGCTTCTGCCGTATACGTCCCTTTTGTCCTTTCTGTCCCTTTTGTCCCTTCTGTCCCTTCCCTCTCCCTCCCATGCCCCCTCCCCCTCACGGCTTCCTCCCGCCGCACGGCGGCTATGAACAACTCCTTTCCTACCAGAAGGCGCTCATTGTTTTCGATGGCACCATTTATTTTACGCGTCGCTGGCTCCCGGCCCGCGGCGATCGCACGGTGGACCAGATGGTCCAAGCCGCCCGTTCCGGTAAGCAGAACATCGTGGAAGGCAGCGCCGCCGCCGGAACCTCAAAAGAAATGGAGCTCAAGCTGACCAACGTCGCCCTGGCCAGCTTGCGGGAGCTTCAGGAAGATTATCAGGACTTCCTCAGATCAAAGCGCCTCCCACCCTGGCCCTCCAGCCATCCCCGTGTCCACCGCCTGCGCGAAATGAACCGGACTCCCACCGCCTGCTACGACACCTTCCGCGCCGACATCGAAAGCGATGACCCGGAGGTCTCCGCCAACACGCTCCTCGGCTTGGTCAAAGTCACCTGCTACCTCCTCCAACGCCAAGTCCAGTCCCTGGAACAATCCTTCCTCAAACACGGCGGCCTGCGCGAACGAATGACCCACGCCAGGCTGGAAGTGCGAAAGAAACAGCAACGGGACGGAGAAGCTTAAAGAATCTGAGGGAACAAAAGGAACGATTTCCCTCAGCCAGCGTGAGAGTCTCAACTTCTCGTCCCTTTGTCCCTTTTGTCCCTTTTGTCCCTTTTGTCCCTTCCGTCCTTTCAGTCCCTTCCCCCTTTCACCTTCCCCATTCCTCGTTAGCTTCCCCCCGTGACACCGATTCTGGATTCCTCGGTTCCTCCCGCTGCTCCACCGCCACCGCTGTGGCGCCGAATTCTGCTGCACCCGCTGATGGCGGTGCCCCTATTCATCGTGATTACCCAGGGGCTGAAGGAAAGCGGTTATCCATTTTCCAACTTCCCCATGTACTCGAACCCATCCGACTGGGACGACTACATCTATCTGACCGACGCCCAGGACCAGCCGATCGGCATCCAGCACCATGTGGGCATGAGTTCGGCCAAGCTGAACAAGGTCTTCAACAGCACCATGAAGGATCACGGTCTGAAACAAAGCGCGGTCAAACGCAACGCCCCACCGGATGTCGAAAAACGCGTAGGTGATGCCGTCCTTGTGCAAGCGCGCCAGTGGGCCGAAAACCGCCGCCGCCCGCTCCCGCAACCAACTCGCCTCTACCGCGTCATCATCGAACGCCAGCCGGACGGCCGCCTCACCGAGCGCACCCACTGGGTCACCGAAGGCTGAGCCCCCACCCACCCGAAATTCCATGACCTTCAAGGAGGCCTTCGTTTCCGTTTTCCGCCCCATCTGGCGGCCGCTGCCCGCCCCCGGTCCCGAGGGGTTCATCGCCCGATTGTGCTTCGCCGCCCTCGCCCTCACCATGCTGTGGGGACTCAAACTTCCGTTCAACTCCCAAGACGTACCGACTGGCTTGGCGCACTTTGTCGACCTCACCTTTCTCTCACGTCCCGGCATCATGACCTGGGTGTCCTGGGCCTTCGCCGTCCTCTGCGTGCCTTACGTCTTCGGGCGCGGGCTGGCCGTCGCGCTGCCGCTCATGACACTCATCCACTGCGCCGTCTTCGCCTATTACAACTCCCAGGGCTTCAAGTCGCACGACAATCAAATCATCAGTCTGATTCTCCTCGCCCAGACCTGTGTGGTCCTCTTTTTCGCCGCCCACCGATGGATTCAGGGACGCCCCTTCCCCTTGCGCGCCGGCCGCACCCGCGATTCTTACCTCATCTACTTCAGCCAGGTCGTCATCGCCGGCGTCTACATGACATCCGTCGTTTCGAAACTCGACGAATCCAACTTCCGCTGGATCCAAAACCTCCCAAACATGTCCGTCCAACTCATCAAGACTCATCGTCAGGAATTTTATTCCAATCCCGCCAAATCCCAGATCGCTCGCGACGCCGAGGTCCCCGCCGCCCACTGGATGATCGAACATCCAAACCAAGCACGGCTCATCCTCGGCGCCGGCCTGCTCGTCGAGGCCCTGTGCTTTCTCGTCCTCGCCAATCGCGGCTGGGCCCTCCTCATCGGGCTCAGCATCACCGTCATGCACCTCATCATCGGATGGCTCATGCGGCTCTACTTCGACTTCAACGTCTACGCCTCCCTCATCTTCCTCATCAACGTGCCCTTCTGGGTCGTCTGGTCCGCCCGCCGCCTCCTCGACCACCGTCACCACTCCGCTGAGATGATTCCCGGTCCTTCAAGCGGAACGCCCCACCCATGAGATGGATTGAGCCCGAAAGCGTGTCGATCACCGCGGATTGTTGCTTGCCATACCGGATTTCCGTAGGATAGTAAGAATTCTTACGGGGGCGTTTCGGTTTCGACTGTTGAGTTGAAGCGCTGGCCGCATGCCGAGGATGATTCGTTGGCCTCGTTAATCGTCGAATCAAAAAAACATAACTGCCAATAACCAAATGGCTCTCGCGGCCTAGTTCCGCGACATCCCCCAGGCTATGCCTGTGTGCTCGGGGGGTGCAACTTACAGGCTGGCCGGACGAGGGGGTGACCGCCTCCGACGGTGAGATCCACAGGTCAATCGGATCGCCAGAGGGTGCCGCTTGCCCGCTGACGGTTTAAGACCAATCAGACGGCTACGCATGTAGAAACCGGCGCCAATGCGCAATAGGACAGGGGTTCAACTCCCCTCGCCTCCACTTCCTTATTTCATAAGGCTTCCAGCGGCTGAAGTGGCAAAGTAAGAACATAGGTAAGAACACGTCCAGCAGATTGCGCGGCTGTTCGTAGGCGTGTGGGGAAGGGGGATAGTGATCGATCCGGCACGGGCCGACAAAGAACCAGAAGTCACCGGATCCTCCGGAAATTGCCGCCGGGTCCAGCGGATTTGAACGAGAATGTTGAGTGCCCGGCGATGTGGGGCGCGGTTTTGAAATCCGCCGGCGCTCCTGTTCCGCAGGCCAGGATCAGGCTGGCCAGGACAGGCGCGGTCTGATCGCCTGCGCGTAGCCCTGCAATTGGGCCTGATCGGGTGCCGTGGTGGCGCGAGTCAGGAAAAGTTGGATCAGGTCGGAGGTGTGAGCGTCTAGCAATCGCTCTCGAAATGTCCGCCACTCCGCTGCTGTGATGCCCACGCAGGCCAGCTCTTGCGCAAAGGCGGCTTCAATTGTTGCGGCTCCATCCAATGCGGACTTCACGGCGATATAGATGTTCTGCCACTCCTCGGCGGGAAGCGTAGCCCGTTCTTCGGGGCTGAAAGCCTGAGCCAGCAGCCAGATGGTCAGTTGTTCCAGGAGCCAGGAATTATGAAACGCAGCCAGTGAGCCCAGGTCAGAAAAGTGATGGGCGGTCCGCGACTTGGCCCGGCAAGGGTCCGCGGCTGAGTTAACGAGACGTTCTAATTCCTCGGTATCGCTTCGAGTGAAGGCGCTGACCATGGCCCGTAGTCGCTGCGGAGTGGTAAGAGATGAGTAGATGAGGTTGGTTTTCATGCTGGTTTCTTGGCTTTGGCGTTCTGGATTGTGATAGCTCTCTCAAGGGCTTCGATTCGTGGCTTGATCTCCTCGGCCTCAATGAGACGGGCCAGGTCGGCGGCGGCGTTGAGGAGCTGAGCGGCGGCGTCGGGCGAGATGCGTCCTGCCATGGCCTCGCCGAGAATGGTGCAGGCTGCCTGGGCGGGCTTCATGGCGCCATCCAGCGGCACGTCCACCGGTGCGGAGTGAGGGCGGAGGGCGGGGATCAACCGGTCAAGGATCATCTTGGCGGCGGCCATATCGCCGCTGATGGCGGCGGAAATCACGGCCTGCACCACGTCTTCCGCTCGCTCCAAAAGCTTCTGGCGCAGGGCGGTGCTTTCTTCGCGTGGGCGGCCGGTCGGGTTTCCGGACCGGCCAGGCTGAAATTGGCCCTTTGGGGTCCGGCCCGGCACGTCACCGTTCGGGAGGGATACGGCCTCGATCGGTGTGGCTTTGCTTGATTTGTTCATAGATTTTCCAAGTCTCGGAGCGGCCCCTCAAAACCCTCAAAACCAATTGCTGGGGGGAATTTTGAGGGTTTTGAAGGTTTTGAGGGTGAGTGGTGTGGTTCAAATTTCTTCGAGCTGCGTGAGTGCAGCCGGCCAAAGCGAGTAGAAAAAGGTCGGTCTTCCGTTTTGACCCGCTCCACCGACTTTCAGGGCGCTTAGCCAGTTACATTCAACAAGAACGGCCAGGCCTTCCTCGACGGCCGCACTCTCGGTCAAGCCCTTCCAACCCTTCTGTTTGATCTCCCGGGCGGTGAAACTCGCGTGATCGAGCTTTCCTTCCTTGAGCTTGGCGGCGATGAGCCGTGCAGTCTGGAGTGATCGTTGGTCGGAAGCGGAGAGCAGGCGGCAGAAGTGGCTTTCACTGATGTCGTAGAGCGCGATTGCGGAGCTCAGCGATGGTTTGCTTATCGACAAGGCGTTGGGATCCCCGCACAGTTCAAAAACGAGCGCCAGGGCAGCCACGGCTTTGCCTGCCTTGGCCTTGAAGGCCTCCAGCGCTTCCGCATCGTCTCCGCCCCGGACGTCACCCATGATTTTTATTTGCCATGCCTGCCAGACTTCTTGTGCTCCTGTGTCGAAGTGAAGGCCCGGGGGTAGCCCAATTGGTCCTTTTGGGAAATCCGCGGGTCTCATGGCGGATATCTGATTAAAAAGGGAAAAGACCGCTTCTTTAGCTGGCAAGTCTGGCGATTTGTCCACGTAGCGCCACGGGTCGGAGTGGCCGTCGGGGAAGGCCACCAATTGGAACCGCTGCAGAAGCCCATCGCCGCCCTGGTTGGAAGCGGCCTTGGCCCCGGACGCAATCCGGCTCGGCTGGATGCCCCCGATGACAGTGAGGCAGAGGGCCTCGATTCGGATCTCCCCGCGTCCGATGCGGTCAACCTGGTGGGCAGACTTCCCGTTCCAAGCCTTGAGCATGAATTCACGGAAAGACGGGTTCTTTTCGAACATGCCGTCGAGGGTAGCCAGCTCATCAAGTTCCAGGATCAGCCCTTCAGGATTCTTCATGAGCAGGTCGCCCAGCTTCTCTTCCGTGGCGTCCGAGGTGAGGATGCGGCGGCACGTCGGTTCTTCGAGCGATTCCCTTTCCGGCGTGTCGAACGGCTCGCCTTTGCTGGCTGAATTGCTCGCGATCTTCTTTGCTGCCTTGAAGGCGATTTCGGTCCGTAATTCTTGCTTCTGGAAATCTGCCAAATCCTGCTCGTATGCCAGGGCATGCTGCTTTTCGATGGCCCGCAGCGGCGCAAGCATAGCGTTCAGGGAAGGAGACTTCATCGTGCCCGGGCGGCCAATGATGCAGCACCACAAGTTCGGGTATTCGTACCAGTGATCGTGTCGCTTGGGATAAACGGCGCAGCGACGACCGATTGCAGCCCCCATCGTGGAGAAGAAGCTGGCGATGAGGAATCCCACGGGGAATTGCCCCCGTTCAGCCTCGTCGGCGATCCAAGGCCTGACCGACTCCGGTAGCAGATCCAGGGTGTACTGCTCTACTGGGGCAAGATTCGGATCCGGCAATGGCCGGGGTTCGAGGAATCTGTCCTCCTGCGGCGTCTGCACTGTGTGGCGACAACTAAACGTGAGCGTTGACGACAATTAAAATTGACCCCTCTGGGGGCGATTTTCTGGGGTGAAGCGGAGAACCGTTTGGCGCTGGTCGGGGTAGTGTGTGCTGCTCTGGGTTG
>JBJXFS010000254.1:0-10581 GCA_046155625.1 Verrucomicrobiales bacterium
CGATTGCCGCGTCATTGCTCATCGCCTTCTCTGGCTTGGGGCATCGCTTGAGAAGGCGAAGAACGGGCTTCTTTCACCACGCTCCCGCCGCCTACGAGGCCGGGAGGTCTCGTCCCACCTCAATGCCGCCGGCTCTCCTGCGCTGGGAGCATCGTTTCGCCGAAAAAGCACGAAAATCGGACAAACTCCAGGGACGGGGCTTCGCCATGGCCCGCCTGAGGCGACGGGTCCGACCCTACGCCGTCAACTCCTTGGGATTGGGACCAAAGCGGTTGGAGCCGGGCTGGCTGTCCATCAGCGCAAAAACGATCAGGACAACCGCCCCCACCAGCGGAATGAGACCGATCAGGAGCCACCATCCCGAACGATTCGTGTCGTGCAAGCGCCGCACCGCCACGCCAATGCCGGGAAGCAACACCCCCAGCGAGTAGACGCCCCCGATGATGCCGATTCCCAAATCGCTGTTGAAGGTGCCCAGCGCCTTGTCGAGGAAGACGCTCAACACCGAAATAATCACGTTGAAAAGCACGAAATACCAATACTCCCGGCGCCGCGCCCTCCCGCTGAACACCGCGTATTTCTTGAGTACGTCCAGATACCATTTCATAATGAGACGCTTCTACCGAAAGGACGGGCCGGGCGTCAAGGAGATTCCGTCGGGAGTTGCGTTCGGATCACTTGTGGCTTGCCTGCAGCGATGGGATTTTCGCTTGAGGGACGGGAACCGGCTTCGACGCGGGTGCATTTGATTGGCGTGGCCGGGTCGGGCATGAGCGGACTGGCGTGGTTGTTTTTGCGGCGGGGGTATCGTGTGTCGGGGTGCGACAAGGTGACGAGCGCGGAGACGGAGCGGTTGATGGCGGCGGGGTTGGAATTTCACTGTCCGCAGACGGCGGAATCGGTGCGCGGGGCAGATGTCGCGGTGTACACCAGCGCGGTCCGACCGGGCAACCCGGCGTTTGATGCCGCGGTGGCGTCGGGGGCCGTGCTGTGTCGGCGGGCGGAAGCCTTGGCGGCTTTGATGCGCCAAAAGAAGGGGATTGTGATTTGCGGCACGCACGGCAAGACGACGACATCCGCCATGGCCGCCCACGTCCTGCGGGAAGCCGGACTCCATCCGAGTCACTACGTCGGCGCGGAAATCCCGCTGCTCGGCGCCAATGCCGGGTGGGACCCCGAGGGCGAGTATTTCGTGGCCGAGGGCGACGAAAGCGACGGCACCCTGGTCCACTTCCACCCGGAGCATTGCATCGTCCTCAACATCGAGGAGGAACACCTCGACCACTATGCGGATCTGGACGCCATCCTGCGGGTCTTTGGCGCAGTGTTAGGGCAGACGGCTTCGACGGTTTACTATTGCGCGGACGATGCGGGCGCATGCCGTGCCTGTGCCGGTCGGGCTGGGGCGGTGTCCTTTGGCTTTTCCGACGCGGCGGATTTTCGGGCGACCGGGCTGACTCGTTTTGGCCAAAGCAGTGCCTGCACGGTGATGCACGGCGGGCGTTCCCTGGGCGAGTTGGTGCTGAACATCCCGGGGCGTCACAATGTGAGCAATGCTCTGGCGGTGGTGGCGTTGGCCACCGATCGCGGCGTGCCATTTGAGAAGATCCGGTCGGCCCTGGAAGGATTTCGCGGCGCCAAACGTCGGTTCGAGATGAAGTACCGGAGCGACCATTTTCGCATTGTCGACGATTATGGCCACCATCCAACGGAAATTGCGGCCACACTGGCGGCGGCCAGGGCGCTTGAGCCGCGCCGGTTGGTGGTTGTTTTCCAGCCGCATCGCTTCACCCGCACCCAGCTGCTGAAGGACCAATTCGGGTCGGCCTTCGCGGCGGCCGATGCGGTTTTTGTGACCGACGTGTATGCGGCCAGCGAGCGGCCCATTCCCGGCGTGAGCGGGCAAACGATCATCGATGCGATCAACGCCGCCGCGCCGGAGGTTGCCACGTGGTCCGCGCCTCAGGTCGGCACCGCCCACCTGGCCGTCGGTAACTTCCTCCGACCCGGCGACTTGCTCGTCACCCTGGGCGCCGGCAACGTGCATGAAGTCGGCACGCGACTGGCCGGTGACCTGCGCGCGCTCGAGGAAATGGCGGCGGCGCTCGACGAACCGGCTGCGGACGACTCTGGCCGCGGGGCGGTGCTTCGGCTTTACGAGCCGATGAGCCGGCACACGACGCTGCTGATCGGAGGACCGGCCGATTATTGGATCGAGCCTCGCACGCTGGCGGGATTTCAGCGCCTCGTCCGCCACCTGCGCGACCGCGGCATCCCGATCCGCGTGATCGGACGCGGCTCGAACTTGCTGGTGCGCGACGGCGGCATTCGCGGTGCGGTCATTCATCCGGCCAAGGGCGAATTTTCCGAGGTGCGCGTGGTCGGCGACGACCGTCTGGAAGCGGGCGTCGGCGCGCGCTTCCAGAAGCTCGCCATGACCGCGCGGGCCGCCGGCCTCGGTGGGTTCGAGTGGATGGAAGGCATTCCGGGCAACGTCGGCGGTGGCCTGCGCATGAACGCCGGCGCCATGGGAACCCAGACGTTCGACCAGGTCGTCAGCGTGCGTCTGCTCGATGCCCTGGGCGAATGGCGCGTCCGCACGCGCGACGAAATCATCGCCTACTACCGCCACGTGCCCGAACTGGCCACGCATTATGCCGTGTCCGCCGTGTTTCGCGGCCAACCCGCGCCCATCGAGGCCATCGACGCCCGGCTCGTGGAATCGAAACTCAAACGGCGGACCTCCCAACCGGTCGCGGCCAGCGCCGGCTGCATCTTCAAAAACCCCGAGGCCTGCCCGGCCGGCAAATTGATCGACGAGCTCGGCCTGAAAAATGCCGCGATCGGCCGCGCACGCATCTCCCCCGTGCACGGAAATTTTATCGTCAACGAAGGCGGAGCCGCCGCCGCCGATGTGCTCGCCCTGATCGAACTCGTCAAACAAACGGCCCGTGACCGCCGCGGCCTGGATCTCGAGACCGAAGTCCAGATCATCGGGGAGGAACGGTGAGCGAAACTACTTAGCAAAGACAGGATCCTGGGGATTGCCGCTGCTTTGGAGGTAGGCGAGGAGGTCGAGCACCTCGTCCTCGTTGAGGCGGTTGAGGAGGCCCGGCGGCATCATGGAGATGGGATACGGTTTCCGCGTTGCGACGGTGTTGGCCGGCACGGGGATGAGATCGGAAGGAGCCAGCGGGTTCATCGCGACGTGGAGCATGCCGCCCTCCTCCTTCATTACGCGTCCGACGAGCAGCCCGCCGTCCTGCAGGTCGATTTGGGTGCTTTCGTATTGATCGGAAATCACGTTGCTGGGTTCGATCAGGTTTTCGACCAAATCGCGCAGGGTGTATCGATTGCCCGAGCCGGTGAGGTCCGGGCCCAGTCCGCCGCCTTCACCGTTGAACCGGTGGCATGTGCTGCACGCCGTGGCCTCGTAGAGGTTCTTGCCGCTGGCGAAATGGCGCCCGGTCAGTTTGCCGTCGGCAAACTTCATGACGTCGGCGACCGAGTACGGGCGGCCCGGCCCCTTGGGGGGCGTAAAGGTGAGGGTGGCCGGAGGCTGGACTTTGGTCGAGAGGGCGTCGAGTGTGGCGCGATCGGCTTCTGGGGCGTGGGCCAGAGCTTCCTTGCGGGCATTCTCAATGAACCCGTGGAAGCTGTTGCCACCGCGCCACTGTTTGGTGGTGGGGAACCAGGCGAAGTACTGTCGACGCAATTCAGGTGACCAGCCGTTGGTCGCGTGGCGCAGTGCCCACGCCAAGGCGATTTGCTGGCGATTGGGACGCCCCTGCATGGTGCCCTGCACGTCGCGGGCATACTGTTCGTTGCGGGCCAGCAGTTGGGCGCTGGCGGACTCGCCGCCCTCCGACTCGCGAGCCACCGCCATGAGCTGAAGCGATTTGGCGACCACGCCGTCGTCGCCGAGGAAAACGAGGATCCCGCAAAGCTCGCGGTCGATCAGGTCGTTGCTCGACGGGTATTTCTCGCCGAGCGCCTGGCAAATCCGCTCGCACATTTCCGGGTTTGGCTTGCCTTGGCGGATGAGCGTGAGTTGCAGGGCGCGCAGGGCGGCGAGGCGCTGGTCGGCGGTCAATTCGTTGGACGGCAGCCGGCTGAGTTTTTCGAAGATGGCCGATTGGGTGTCGTCGCGCTGGCTAGTGCGAGCCAGGGCCACGCAGCCTTCGATGATGGCGTTGGGGCGCGTTTCATCGCGCAGGCGGGCGATCCAGGCATCGGCGGGCTGGCGTTCGATCGCGACGCGGGCGGCATAGCGGACGAAGCGATCGGGATCGTCCAGGTGGCGCCACGCCTTGTCGACCACGCTGGCGGCCGCGCTGCCGTCGGCTGGGGCGGAGTGGAGTTTTTCCAACTCCCGGCGCAGGGCGGGCTCGGGCCGGTTCCTGCGATCACTGACGATCGGGTGGGCGAGGGGCTCGGCTTTTTCGGACCCGGTGTAAATGACGCGGTAAAGGGCGGACTGAGTCCTGCGGCCTCCGGTGGCGAAATACATCGCCCCATCCTTCGGATGAATGAGCAGGTCGGTGAGCGGCAGCGGTTTGCCGCTGACGAATTCCTCCACCTCCGCGCGGTGCGTGGCGCCGTCCGGACGGAGATGGACCGCGTACATCGTGCCGTACGTCCAGTCGGAGGCGAAAAATGCCGCCTGATACTTTGCGGGAAACTTGGCACCGGTGCCAAAGACGACGCCGGTCGGACTGCCGGGGCCGATGTCAAATGTCGGCGGGAGCGAATCCGGATAGTAGGCCGGCCATTTGCCCGACCCCGAGCGCCAGCCGTAGTCGGCACCGCTCACGCAGTGGACGATCCGGGTGGCGCGATACCAGGGGGCTCCCATGTCCCATTCCATGTCCGCATCAAACGTGTACATGTCGCCCTCGGTGTTGAAGGCGATGTCGTATTGGTTGCGGAACCCGTGGCAGAACATCTCGACTTGGCGGCCTTCCGGATCGGTCTTGATGACGTAACCGCCTGGCGCCATGATGTTGACCGCGTGGCCGGTGGCATCCCACATGCGCGGAAGCAAGTGGTCTTCCTGCCAGGCGTGAGCGGTTCGGGAGGCGTCGAGTTTCGGCGGCTTCGTGTGGTTGCCGCACGCGATGTAGAGCGAGGTGCCGTCCGGCGAGAGGACGACGGCATGCGGTCCGTGTTCGCCTCCGCCGTCGAGTCGGAGGAGGTGCTCCTCTTTTTCGAAAACTCCATCCTCATCCTCGTCGCGCAGACGCCACAGCCCCGGCTCGCTCTTGGACGTCGGACGCTCACAGACGACCGCATAGAGGCTGTCAAATGCCCACAACAGCCCGTGCGCCCCGCCAATCGTCGTGCCCAACTTCTCGACTTGCGTGGTGTTCGGGTCGACGTCGGAGCCGATGGCGGGCGGGGTGAGGCGGTACAAGCCGCCGTACTGATCACCGGCGATGATGCGTCCCTGAGGGTCGGTGGTCAGACTGACCCAGGACCCCTGCTCGTCGCGCGGCACCGTGTAAACCAACTCCGCTTTGAATCCCGGCAGCGTCTGCACGGCGTCATCGCTCACTACCGGTTGACCTCCCACGCGGCGCCCGCCGAACACGTCGCCCCACGGATCCATGCCCATGGGCCCCAGGACGGCCACCGGCTGAAACACCGCCCGATCCACCGTGCTCGCTTCCCAGGCCTCATTGGACTCGACGGCCGATCGCTTGTTGTCGGCATCGGTCAATTGCAGCGAGGCGGCGAGGCCGGCCGGACTTCCCGGGTCGTTGCGCGCCTCGATGCGAATCTCGTTGCGGCCGGGCTTGAGAAACGCCCCGACCTCCTCCCGCGATGGTTCGCTCCACGAATCGTTTTTCAGTACCTCCTTGCCATTGATCAACACCCGCGCCGCATTGTCCGCCGCCACCCGCAGCACCGCCCGCTTCAGGCCAGGCCCCACTTCAATCTCGCGCCGGAAGACCGCTTCGTCGGGCGTCTGGCCGTTGTGCGGTCCGGCCCAAATCCATTGCGGCGCGCCGTGGGCCAGCCCGCTCAGTGCCAACGCCGCCAAGGCGGCCCGGAGTGTCGTCGTCGTATCCATAGATTTCGTTATGCTAGGCATGCTGCAGTCGTTTGGAAACTCGGGAATTGTCTGATGTGGGGGGGGGGCGAGCCTGGCCTTTTTCCACGTGGGACGAGACCTCCGGGACTCGTAGGCGGTGGGAGCGTCGTGAAACCTGTTGTCCATCGTCCTGCCCAGAGGTGCCCAAAGGAAGGAGAAGCTGACGCGAACCCTTTAACCTGAAAGGCGGTACCCCAACCGAAGGCTTCCGGTGGGTGTACCGGGTTTACCCGGAGCGCGGAGCCATGTCGCTCCAGGTATTCCGCCCGCCGTTTCGCGCACCGCTGAGGACATTTTACAGAAATTATGGTGTAGTTTTTCGGCCCCACGAACTTTTTGTGTTGGCATAATTTGATAAATATGGTTATTCTACTGTTTTAGATGACCCCGGTATGGTCGATCACCTCATGGCCTATTTGGAATTCCATGTTCACAAAATTTTCATATTTAACGAGATGCGGTTACCTGGCGGGTTGGGTGGCTTTGGGGGCAATTGGGTTGGAGGCCCGGGGTGAGGTGACGGAGTCGAGTGGGATCTTTGGATTTCGGCGGGTTGGGTTGGCGGGAGTTGGGGTGGAGGGGGGTGTGACGTTGGTGGGGCCGACGTTTGTGGAGAGGGTGGTGGTGGAAGCGTCCTTGGCGGCGGGCGGTGTGCCGCATCCTTATGTGCTGACCGTCAGCGGGGTGTCATGGTCGGCGGGGGCGTTTGGTCCGCGGGCCGACGGTCTGAGCAGCCATTATGTCGAGGTGACGGCGAGTTCAAATTTGCAGGCGATTGGATTGACCAGCGACATCGTGCGGCATACGGCGAACACGTTGACCACAGTGGACAACTGGTCGGCCTTGTTGCGCGGCGGCGAGAAGATCGTGATTCGGCCGCACAAGACGCTGGCCGGAGTTTTTGGGGGAGCGAACGAAAGTGGACTGGGCGCGGGCGAACCGACCACGGCCGACATCATTTCGGTGCTGGTGGAGGGGACATCCGGTTCATTCACGAGTTATTATTACCGCTCGGGATCATCGCTTGGCGGTACCGGGTGGCGGTCGAGCGCGGATCCCTTTACCGACCGGAGTGGCATGCCGTTGCGGACCGGGCACGGATTGATGGTGAAACGCCGCGGGAACGAATCGATGGAGTTGGTGCTCTCGGGTTACGTCAAAACCGGGTTGATCCGGCGCCCGCTGCCGACCGGCTACGCGTTGGTCGACGCGCTCGCGCCGGTCACCGACCAGCGGGCATCAGCCCCACTCGCTGGACCGGCGTTCACATTGGGTGGGGTTGAGGGGAGCGGAGTCATCCCGTCGCGGCTCGGCGGCACGTTGAGCTCCGGCACACCGCAGACGGCGGATCTGGTCTCGATGGCCGGCACGGTAGCCAGCTTCTACCTGGCGGCGCCGAGCGGGCTGAGTGCCGGCGGCTGGCGCCTCACGTCTAATCCCATTGTCGATCAAAAGAATACGATCATTCCGCCCGCCGCGGCGATGCTGATCCAGAACCGGGGATCCGCCAAACAGTGGTCACGCCCCCAGCCTTTCACCTCCACGACCCCCTAACTCCTCCCTCTCCCGACTCCCGACTCCCGACTCCCCACTACTGACTTCTGACTACTGACTACCTCCTACCGACTACCGACTACCGACTACTGACTACTGACTTTCCATCGTGCCACGCCCGTTTCGGGCTGACTACCAACTTCCGCCCACCGCCCACCGCCCTCCGCCCACCGCCCTCCGACCTCCGGTTTCCACCCAATCCACCCTTTCCGACATCTCATGAAACGCCTCGGGCTCATCCGATTCACGCTCGCGCTGGCCGGGCTGGCCGGCGCCACCGGGCTCACCCAGGGCCAACCGGTGACAGTCACGTTTTCCGCCCAGGAAATCGGTTCCGCCCTCGGAGTGGCCGAAGGCACAGAACTGCCGGCCGAAAGTTTGGTCCGGTTCGGGTACTTTTCCATCTCGTTCGAGCAGGTGGTCGCCGGTCTGGGCACTCCTTCGTTGCTCGAAGATTCGTTCATCGAACTGGCTTCGACCCGCATTGGGTATTTCGGCGGCTCGACCGTGCTCGATGGCACCGGGCAGGTGCTCGATAATTTTGAGGACCCCAGCAGCCCGTTCGAGGAGGCTCCCGGGCTCTTCGGGCACTCGCTGACCTATGATCCTGAGGCGATGAGCCTGCTCGAGGCCCGCTTCTATCTGTGGGTCGTCGATACCCCCGAACTCGCCAACGCGAGCCAGTTCGGGTTGTTCTCGGACTCCGGATGGCTCACGCCCAACACGCCCGGGGAAGCGATTTACGACCTCAGCCAAGTCGACCCCAATGATCCAGCCGACCTCTTTCACGCCGATCGCGGGCTCGAGACGTCGTCAATCGGCGGGTTTGGGCCGCTCAATAAGTTGCGCCCCATCGAAGGAGTGCCCGTCCCCGAACCCGGTTTGCCGGCGCTGCTCCTGCTGGCCACCGCGGCCGCGGCCGGATGGCGCCGCCGCCCACAACCGCTTGTCCCATGATTCCCCGATTTCCAGTCACCCGTGCCATCGGCGCGGCCTTGTTGGCCCTAGCCATGACGCTGCCTGCTCTCAGCGGGCCATTGAGCGTGACTTGGGGCGCCCAAGCCGCCGGGGGCGCGCTCGCCACCGCCGACGGCCGCGAATTGCCCCCCGGATGCCTGGTCCGGCTGGGATTCTTCGACCTCCCGCTCGCGCGAGTCCAGGAAACCGCCTGGGATCCCGTCTTTCTCGACGAACACTTCACGGAAATCGCCCGATCGGCCATCGGCCAGTTCGCGGGCGCCGCCCTCGATGTTTCAGGCGGATGCGCCCACACGTTCCCCGTGGATTCCCTGCGCCTCACCTCCCAGATCTCCAACCGCCCGCTCTGCGTCTGGGCCTTCAACGCCGCCTCCCCCGCCGAGGCCACCGAAACCGGAATCTTCACCAGCCCCTCCTGGAATATCCGCCTCAGCCAGGTCGGCAGCCTCATCTGGGACCTCAGCCAAATCGATCCCAGCGGCCTGGTCGTCGGAGCCCTCAGCCCGACCCAATCGCCCACCTTGGGCGGTCAAATGAACCAGCTCGCCCGTATTTACCATCTCTGGGATCAGTCGGACGTCGATCGCGATGGCGTCACCTCGCTCCTCGAAGACGCCTTCGGCATGAACCCCGAGGCACCCGATGCCGGACTTCTGCCGGCTCTGATTGTGTTGGACGAAGAGTGGACTCAAGGACCTCAACCGACGGAAGGGACTCAAGGGACGCTCGGATACCAGTTCCGGTGCGTGAGCGGCGGCACCCAAGTCTCCGCCGTCGTCTACGAAACCACCGACTTCCGATACCTCGTCGAGGTGTCCAATGACCTCAGAAATTGGCGCGTCGACCCCGCCGCCTGCCAACTCCACAACCGATACCCCGCCGCCCCAGGCTTCGACGTCCTCACCCTCCGCCCCACCCCCAGCCTCTCCTCCACCCCCGACTTCTACCGCCTCAAAGTGGAACGCCGCGGGGATGGATAGTGCCCATCCCTCGGATCCCCCCCTCCAGCTTCCCCCAATCGTCCTCGTCCTCGACCAAAGCTTGAGCGATCCCCCCGCCCCGGGGACTCAAAAATCGGGGGGATATACGGCGCTTGATTCGACGCAGTCGATTCAGTTGAGGGAAGTTGTGTGGGGCGGCTGATTTTTTGCTTGAGTGGCATGGGGCGAGGTCGATGAGCGGGAGGTGGGACGAGACCTCCAGGGCTCGTAGGCAGTGAAGACGTCCATCGCCCTCGCCGCCCCCATCGCTTCGCAGCGCTTCCAGGCACGAGATCAGGCTCGTTCCGCGGACAGCATGGCGCTTTGCCCCGCGCAGAGTGTCCGAGAATCGGAAACCGCACGGGACCTGGGACGCGCTGGCCGCCTACGAGCCCTGGAGGTCTCGTCCCACCTCAAGCCGTGTCCCCCACAACGCCCGGGGCATTCTTCGTAAGAACAGCGCTGGGAACCACGAAAGTCACGAAACACACGAAAATTCATTGGGTTTGAACAAGCGACCTCCTCATCCCTGAGGTGGACGGCAATCGTTAGGCACCGACTCAAAAAGCCGCGGACTCTATCGTGCTTGATTCGATGAAGCCCAGTCATTGGAGTGAAGTTTCTGGGACGGCTGATTTTTGCTTGAGTGGCATGGGGCGAGGTCGATGAGCCGGGAGGTGGGACGAGACCTCCAGGGCTCGTAGGCAGTGAAGACGTCCATCGCCCTCGCCGCCCCCATCGCTTCGCAGCGCTTCGCGGCACGAGATCAGGCTCGTTCCGCGGACAGCATGGATCTCCGCCCCTCGCGAAACCTCCGAGAATCGGAAACCGCGCGCTGCCTGGACACGCCTGTGTGGCGACAACTAAACGTGAGCGTTGACGACAATTAAAATTGACCCCTCTGGGGGCGATTTTCTGGGGTGAAGCGGAGAACCGTTTGGCGCTGGTCGGGGTAGTGTGTGCTGCTCTGGGTTG
>JBJXFS010000255.1:0-3148 GCA_046155625.1 Verrucomicrobiales bacterium
GGACGCCATCGCCATCGGCCATTAACGTTAAATTAATCCACTACCCGGCTCCCTGTCAACTCTCGGACGCATTTTGTTCGTAATTCAGCGATGGCCGCTGCGTCCCCCCCCCCCCGTTCCGGCCCAAAAGGAACGGCTTGGGCGACACGGGCTTAGGCGAAGAAAATCGGGATGAGCACAATGGCGACAATGTTGACGACTTTGATCATTGGATTGACGGCGGGTCCGGCGGTATCTTTATAAGGGTCGCCCACGGTGTCGCCTGTGACGGCCGCGGCGTGAGCGGGCGAGTGCTTACCGCCGTGATGGCCGTCTTCGATGTATTTTTTGGCGTTGTCCCAGGCGCCGCCGGCTCCCGTCATGGCGATGCCCACGAACAAGCCGGTGACAATAGTTCCGATGAGCACGCCCCCCAGGGCTTCTTTGCCGAAGAAGGCGGCGCCCACGACAAAAATGATCGGCAACAAGGCAGGCAGGATCATTTGGCGCAGGGCGGCTTTGGTGACAATGTCCACGCAGACGCCGTACTCTGGAGTGTCTTCACCGCGGAGGATCCCCGGTTTGGCGGCCAACTGCCGTCGCACTTCGCGGACGACGGCGCCGGCGGCCACTCCTACGGCGTCCATCGACAGCGCCGTGAAAATGAATGGCAGGAGCCCGCCGATGAACATGCCGATCACAACCCGCGGGTCGGTCAGGTCAAACGGGATTGTTTCCACCTTCAGGACAAATTTGAGTTCCTCGACATACGACCCGAAGAGCACCATGGCAGCCAGCCCGGCGGAGGCGATGGCATACCCTTTGGTGACCGCCTTCATGGTGTTGCCCACGGCGTCGAGCTCATCGGTGATTTTGCGCACCCCATCGGGCAGGCCGGACATGACGGCAATACCTCCGGCGTTGTCGGTGATCGGACCGAAAGCATCGAGAGAAATGATGATGCCGGACAGACTCAGCATGGCGACAACGGCAATCGCGATGCCGAACAGGCCGGCCAGACTATAGGTAATCCAGATGCTGGCGGCGATCGCGAGCACGGGGAGCAAAGTGGCGTGGTGTCCGACCGAGAGACCGGCGATGATGTTGGTGGCGTGGCCCGTTTCGGAGGCTAGGGCGATTCGGCGCACCGGGCCGTGGGCGGTCGAGGTGTAATAATTCGTGATCCAGACGACCAAAAATGTGAGCACTACGCCTACGAGAGACGCCCCGACGAGTGCGCTGGCGGAGATGACATCGGAGCGGCCTTCCACTTTCAACCCTTCCCGAAACAGGCTTGTCGTCGCCACCCAAAACAGGACGGCCGACACCAAGCCGGAGACCGCCACCCCGCCAATCAGCGCGGCCGTCGGCTTCAGTTTGATGACGTTGACAAATACGATCCCCAGGATGGAGGCCAGGATGGCCAGCCCGCAGAGGACAAAGGGATATACCAGCGCGGCCTCGCGGGCCGGTCCGTCCACGGTCAAGGAAGCGACCAGCACTCCGCCAATCAGGCTGACGGCATACGTCTCGAAGACATCCGCCGCCATGCCCGCACAATCACCCACGTTGTCACCGACGTTGTCCGCGATGGTGGCCGGGTTGCGCGGATCATCCTCATTGAGATTCTGCTCGATCTTGCCGACCAAGTCCGCTCCCACATCGGCCGCCTTCGTGTAAATGCCCCCACCCAGTCGGGCGAAAACTGAAATAAGCGAGCTGCCCAGCGCCAGACCAATCAGCGAATCGATCGCCTCTTTGCCCACGACCTCTCTGTCCCCTGGCAGGCTGCGCATCACCAGATAAAACACGCCTACCGAGAGCAGCCCGAGCGCCACGACCAGCAGGCCGGTCACCGCCCCCCCATTAAAGGCCACTTTGAGCGCCGGGTGGGACCCGATCGAGGCCGCCTGGGTGGTCCGCACGTTGGCGCGGACGGCAATCATCATGCCGATGTACCCGGCGGCCAGCGAGCACGCCGCCCCGACCACAAATCCCAGCATGGCCGGCATCCCCTTGGCCCAGAAAACCAACCCCATCACCACCACCGCGATCACGGAAATCGTGCGCACTTGGCGGTTCAAGTAGGCGCGGGCCCCGGCCTGCACGGCGCTGGCGATCTCGCGCATCTTCTCGTTGCCCGCCGAAGAACCCAACACCATCCGGATCAGCACACCCGCCGCCACCAACCCGGCCACCGCGCAGCCGAGCGAAAACTGAATACCTTGATCGAGAAATAGGGAAGCCAGATACATAAGGTGTGATTAAGGGAGCCGGGATGGTGCATGATGCCCAACGCCCCCGCAACCACAAAGCCGGACGACTTGACATGCTCCTCACCGCCACCCACCCCATCACCCGTCGAACCAGCCTTGCGCGAATCATAGGAACCGCGGCGGCCGGCCTCGCCGGCGAGGGATGTTCGCCTTCGCCCCCGCCGCGGTTCCGACTCGCAACCTTCGAGGCCGACGTGACGGTCCCGATGGGACACGGCATGATGGGCGGTTCCTGGCTGTCGAAGCGCGTCGCCGACCCCCTGGAGGCGCGGGGGATCGTGCTCCTTGGCGGCGGGTCGCCGGTCGTCTTCGTGGCGCTCGACTGGTGTGAGATTCGCAATGACGCTCTGGAACGATGGCGCCGCGAGTTGGCCGACGCCGCGGGGACACAACCGGATCGTGTCATGGTGGTCGCCCTTCACCAACACGACGCCCCGATCGCCGACCTCGCCGCGGAGCGAATCCTCCGGTCGCGAGGACTGACCGGAACCGTCTGTGACCCCGAATTTCACGAAACCGCCGTGCAACGCGTCGCCGGTTCGCTTCGCGCCTCGCTCGCGAATGCCCGTCCAGTCTCTCATGTCGGCACCGGGCGCGCCCGCGTCCAGCGCCTCGCGTCCAACCGCCGCTACGAACTGGCCGACGGGTCGATTCACTTTGACCGCACCAGCGCGACCCGGAATCCGCTGGCCATGGCCGCGCCCGAAGGCACCATCGATCCCTGGCTGCGCACGCTCAGCTTTTGGAATGGCGCGGACCCGGTCGCCGCCCTCAGTACGTATGCTGTTCACCCGATGAGTTACTATGGGCAGGGGGAAGTGTCCGCCGATTTTCCGGGCTTGGCGCGACGGCGGCGGCAATCCGAGATACCCGGAGTTCATCAAGTCTATTTC
>JBJXFS010000370.1:0-7377 GCA_046155625.1 Verrucomicrobiales bacterium
CATTGATTGTCAACACTTTATTTGGCATTTTTTTGCCCGCCACGCGCCACCAGAGCGCGTTTCGGCCTCTCTACAATCAGCTACCCGTGCCTCAACGCAACCCTTGGCCATCGCTCGCTCAGACATCGAGTCAGCCCCCGGCTAGCTTTCCTTTTCTTTAGACACTGGACACCGATGCTGCTGGGCATGGGCGCGTACTTTTCGCGTCGTCAGCACAGCGCGGAGGATTACTTTTTGGCGGGGCGGCGGATGCCGTGGCTGGCGGTGGGGCTTTCGTGAGAGTGGGGCTGGATTTGGTTTTCATGAGCCGTTGCGTCCGAACGCCGGATCAGGCATGGAAAAAAGTCCCGGACGCCACGATGCACACAGCCTTGCGGAAAGCGGTTGGCCAGTTGCTGATCTTTTACAAATAAGCTGTAACAATGCAGAAGGATTCTGCTTTGTTACGGCTAAGCTGATTGGCTTTAAATTCGGACATGCCGGGCTTCGCTCACCGAAGTCTCGCACGCCTCAATGATCCGTTGCGCCGTGATGGCGTCGTCGATGGTGGACGGAGGCGCCTCGCCGTTCGCGAGGCAGCGATTCACGAAGAAGTCCACTTCGTTGCGGATATGAAATTCGTAAGCCGCGTAGGTGTGGTGATGGACGACGCCCGGCTTGTTTTCGACCCAGTCACGATAACTGAAGCGCGTCGCGCCCTTCGTTCCGATCACTTTGACCAGGAATGACCACGGATCACCCGCGTTGTCATCCGCGGCGAAGCTGGCGCAGAAATGGGCAATCGCGCCGCTCTTCATTTTCAAGTTCACCATCGCGAGATCTTCCCCCTCAAACTCGTCGTAGTGAACCACCGATTTCATTGCCGAGACCGTTTCCGGATCTCCGGCGAGGAAGGTCAGAATATATGAGTGATGGGTCAGGATGTGCCGGAGCACACCGGGATAACGCCGCGCGACCTCTTCCGGGTGCTGGATGTTGTACATGATGTAGATCGAAACCAGATCGCCCAGCTTTCCGCTGTCGATCAGTTCCCGTGTTCTCCGCAGGCCGTCTTCATGGATGTAGTTGTGACCCGGCATCAGGATCACGCTGTTCTTTTCGGCGCAGGCCTTCATCCGCTCCAACTCGGCGAGGGACGCTCCGACCGGCTTCTCAATCAGAACGTGTTTTCCGGCCTCCATCGCCCGGCAGGCGTAGTCGCAATGGGTTTCGAGATTTGTCAAAATGAACACGCCGTCGATCACCGGATCGGCCAGCAGCCGCTCGCAGGAATCGTAAATCCGGCAGCCGAATTTCCCGGCTTTCTCCCGCGCGAGATCAGGTGTGTAATTCCACAGACCCCGGAGTTCGGCGTTGGCGCAGTTTCGAATGGCTTCGGCGTGGAGCAGCGAAATGTCGCCGGCGCCGATGAAGGCGAGCTGTCTCATCGGGGGGACTGTGCCGGGCCTCGAGAGCCTGGCAAGCGGTCGGCGTCGGGAAACCGGCCGACGATGACCAAACCACACATCCGGTAACAGCAAGTCGCCGACGAAACCGCCGACGGAGGACTCGGCTGGTTTTCCTTCCACCACCGGTTCATGCACGTCGGTTTCAGGGACTGAACCCCGCCGGATTCCGGGAATTCCCGCTATTCCTCCGCGATCGTAACCGTTTGGTTGATGGGAACCCCCTCGACCGACAGCTCCGCGCCCGAGGGCCAGCGGACTTCGACCTTCTCGACCGCATCGGCCTCGCCGAGCCCGAAGTAGAGCGGAATAAGGCCGTGGGACAGGTAGCCGGTGACGCCGTCGTGGATGCGGGTGTAACGCTTGCCTCCCGCCGTCACCGTGACCGCCGCGCCGAGCCCGTCGCGGTTCGATTTCTTACCGCCCGCCAGCCTCACGACCAGCCAGCGGATCGCCTGCTTCTCGCTGAGGTTCGAGCGCAGCACCATGGGTCCGTCGTGGAACTCGTTGGTCACGATGTCGAGGTCGCCGTCGTTCTCGAGATCGAAGATGGCAGAGCTGCGGCTGCCGAGCGAGCCCCAGACCTCTACCGGCCTGGTGATCTTTTCTTTCAACACCAGTTTGTGCCCCTTGTCCGCGCCGTCGGGGTCGAGCGTGAACCACGGCCTGGCCGTTCGCCCGTCCCGCCGCGGCTCCACGCCGAGCACGAACTCCGCGTCCGCGAATCGTTTCCCGCCCTCGTTGAGCAGCAGGCTATTCACCCCGTAACGGAACGGATAGTTCATGCTCGCGGTAACGAACACGTCGATGAAGCCGTCGGCGTTCAGATCTCCGGAGCTGAGCCCCCACGGCCAGTAGTTCTCCGCGCCGATCCGATCTGATATCTCCTCGAATTTACCGCCTCCGAGCGCGCGGAAAAAGGCATTGCCGAAGAGGCTCTGGCCGCCGCTTTGCAGCATCGATTCCTCCCACTTCATGGCGCTCTTCAGCTTCTCGCGGTTCGGCTCGATCTCCTCGCTCATGTCCGAGTGCATGTCGGTGATGAAGATGTCCTGCCGCCCGTCGTTGTCGAAATCGAAAACCTGGATCCCCATCGCTCCCCAGGGGGTTTTCGGAAAGACCTCGCGGCTGCGCTTCACGAATTTCTTCCCAGCGGCGTTTTCGTAGAATTCGTCGTGGCCCTGCATCGAAAGCACGTAGAGGTCGGTCCAGCCATCCTCGTTGTAGTCGATCGGCGCGGCGTCCCCGGTCCAACTGTAGTCCTCCAATCCCACCTCCGCCGACACATCGGCGAAACGGCTTTCCCCCGTGTTGCGATAGAGGGTGCTGCGCTCGTTGCGCTCGTTGGGCTTGAGGTGGCCCCGGAAGGCATCGTCCAGGCCGACGCAGTAACCGGCGGCACCGCGCTCGTCCGTCGTGTAGACGCCGACGTTGCAGAGGAAAAGATCGAGCAGCCCGTCCCGGTCGTAGTCGAAAAACACGCCTCCCGAAGAATGCCCGACGTAGCCGAGTCCCGCCGCCTCCGTGATGTCGGTAAATTTCCCCCGCCCATCGTTCTCGAAGAAGGCATTCCCGCCGCGCACCGTGGTCACGAAAAGATCCGGGTCGCCATCGTTGTCGGTGTCGGCAAACGACGCCGTGACACTGATCCGTTCCGCGAGCGCGATCGCCGGGGTCGTGATGTTCGCGAACGTTCCGTCGCCGAGGTTGCGCCAGAGCTGGTTGGAGCCGAGCTGGGTCGTGAAATAGAGGTCCGGCAGGCCGTCGCCGTCCACGTCCGCGACCGCGAGTCCGTTGCCGTGATCGTAGTGAACCCCCTTGTAATACTTCCCGGCGTCATCGACGACCACATTCCGGAAATCGATCCCGGACCGCTCGACCTCGTCGGTGAACCGGAACCCGTGGAACGCGCCGATCGAACCGGCCCCGGCGATCTGCAGTTGCCCGCGCGCCGCCAGCCACGGCGGGGATAGAATGTCCCGCGGATACGGAAATCGCTCGTAGGAGACCGGCGCGGACGTTGGCTCCGGCTCCGCCGCCACCCGCCCGAAGTCGGCCATCAGCTTCGCCCGTCCGTCCGCGTCGAGCCCGTCGTAAATCCCGCGCACCCGGCCGCCGCGATCGACCAGCACGAAACTCGAACTGTGCAGGATCGGCATCCCCGCGTTCTTCGCGTCCTCCGCCACCGCCAGCTTGAAGCCGTTCGCGCTCAGGCTCCACACCTCGCCCCGACTCGCCGTAAGGAACTTCCACCGCTCCGGATCCGCCCCGTACCGGGCCGCGTAGGCGGCAAGAACCTCTGGCGTGTCATGTTCGGGATCGACGGTGAAGGTTACCAGCCGGAAATCGTCGGCATCGTTGCCCGACTTGAGGAGCTCCTGCATCGTCGCCAACTCCGCCGTCTGCATCGGGCAGGTCGAGGCGCACCGGGTAAAAACGAAGTCCGCGACCCAGACCTTCCCTCGCAAGTCAGCCAACCCGAACGCTTCGCCATCCTCGGCGGTGAAAGTGAAATCCGGCAGCGGATGCAGCACCGGAACCGTCGTTCCAGCCGGCTCGGCTCCGGCCTTTTCCGCAGGCTTCGAACAGCCGGCGAGCACGCCCAAAACTCCGGCGACGACCGGCCAGTAGCGCCAGGACAGGGAGGCAAACGGATGGAAATTCATCGCCCGAAGGCTAGCACACCAGCGCCTCTCCGCCAGCCTTCTCCGCCAGCCTTCTCCGCCCGATCCGCCCGATCCGCCCGATCCGCCGAAATATAGTTTCGGTTACGCCCACATTTTTCTTGTCGCAGAACCAAAAACTTTATAAATGACCCAAGTTCCGAAATTAATTCCGATTTATTTACAATGAAACGATCCATCTGGAGCCTCTTTGCCGTCTCCCTGCTCGGCTTGACATCCGCCTCCGCCTTCACGGTGATCACCGGGTCGGTGACCGAATTCGACAGTCCCGACGATCTCTTCCTCGACCCCGCCTCCAACGTGATCGCGGTCAATGTCGTCAATGCAGCCTTCGGCGATCTCGATGTCAATGGCGTGCTCTTCCGGGGCGATGGGGGATCTACCGCCGTCACCGGCACGACCGTCCACGGCGGGGTAACCGTCACCACCTCAAGGTCCTCCGCCCCGAATGGCGGGGAAATCCCCAACTGGGCGGCGGCTCCGGGCTTCAGCGGCGGCACCCCCGGCTCGGCCACAAACCTGGCGAACGTCATGCAAAGCATTCGCTGGGCGCAGGGGGCTTCAGCCCCTTCGACTCCTATCGCCGGCGCTGGCCTCAGCATCGCTATCTCCGGCCTTACCGGCAGCCCGCTTTACGACATCCAGTTGCTTTTTGACGAGGGTGGCGACCGTGACCGGCGCTTTGACATCGGTGTCGAGGGAATCCTCGTGGTCGATGACTTCAGTTCCGAGGGCGGTAATGGCGTCTGGACCTCCACGAACAGCTTCGCCTACCGCGGCCAGTTCGCCCCCGGGCCGGATGGCATCCTCGACGTTCGCCTCGAGGCCAATCTCGGCGGCGATCCGTTTACCGGGGCCGATGGCAACCCGATCATCAACGGAATCGTCGTCCATGGCATCCCGGAACCTTCCGCCGCGTTGCTGGCGATGCTGACGGCGTGCGCCCTGACACTGAGGCGTCGGCGGCGAGGCTTCTAAGGGATCTGCGGACGAACCGATTTCGCTTGTTCTCGAAAGCCGCGACTTGCTCGCGGCTTTCGCGTTTTGTAGGATGATCCCCCATCCTAGCCCCTCACGCATGACCACCTCCACTGCCAACGGACGAGCCCGCGATGCTCAGGCCGCCGCACCGGCGAAAACGAGGCGGGTATTCGGTCGGCCCGGCCTGCGGTGTGTGGTTCCGGCTGCGGCAGCGCTCGCGTGCGGGATGCTTGGGATCTCCTGTGGCCCGAAAGCCACCGAGTCCCCCGGGTCGGACGCCTCCAAGCCGCCGCCCGCTCCGGCTGCCAGTACGGAGCCCGCAACACCCGCCGCCGAAGTCCCGCTTGAGCCGATCGGTCTGGTGGACAACGTCCTGCACAAGGAGCCCGGCAGGGACGCCTGGCAGGGCGAGGTCTTCAACGACCTCGCCGGCGAACAACTGAAGGCGCTGGGGAAAATCCTGGCCCACCCCGCCGACGTCCCGGCGGAGGCGCTCGAGTCCATCGTCGAGACCGGCACCCTGGCCGACGGCCTCGTCCCGGTGCCCCTTGAGGTCGTCTTCGACGATGGCGTCTACCGGGTGAGTCGACCGACCGGGACGGCGGTACCGGGCAGGGCCGCCAATGCCGCCGCCGCCTTCCGCGAACTCGTAGCCCCCCTTGCGGACGCTGGGGATATCCGCTCGAAGTTCAAGGTTTTCAGTGTCGCGCTCGATGCCAAGGGCGAGCCGACGAGTGAGGTTTACTTCCAGATCTCCGGAACGACCGGGAAGGGGATTGTGTCGCGTCAGGCGCGGTGGCGGTGCCGGTGGAACTGGACCTCCCCGGAGTCGGCTCCCAAACTCCGGTCCATCGAAGTCTCGGAGTTCGAGGAAACGCTCGGCCGGAGCGAAGGCGGCGCTCTCTTCGAGGATTGCACGGCAGCAGCGGTCGCGGGCATCCCCGCGTCCGGCGAGCAATTCGGCCACGGGATGGATCACTGGGCCGCACGCCTCGAATCGCGCTACGGCATCGGCCTGGCCGGCTGGCACGGACTCGCCCTCGGCGACGTCAACGGCGACGGCCTTGACGATGTCTACGTCTGCGAGCCCGGAGGTTTGCCTAACCGGCTGCTCGTCCACGTCGCGGACGGCTCGCTCATCGACGCGTCGTCCCTCTCCGGCACCGATTTCCGCCTCCAGACCCAATCCGCGCTCTTCGTCGATCTCGACAACGACGGCGACCAGGACCTCGTGCTCGCCACCACCCTGGGGGTGATCCTCATGGCCAACGACGGGCGCGGCAACTTCGTGGTCAAGGCGAGCCGATTGGTGGCGGAGGCCGGGCCCGTGAGCGTCTGCGCGGCGGACTTCGACCTCGACGGCGACCTCGATCTCTACGTCGGCTGTTACTCGTTGCGCAACTCGAACGTCGATGGCGTGCAGATCCTCGGCCGCCCGATCCCCTACCACGACGCCAACAACGGCGGACGCAACCTCCTCCTCCGCAACGACCGCGACTGGCGCTTCACCGAGGCCACCCTCGAACTCGGACTCGATGTAAACAACCGCCGCTTCACCCTCGCCGCCTCCTGGGAGGACTACGACGGCGACGGCGACCCCGACCTCTACGTCGCCAACGACTACGGGCGCAACAACCTCTACCGCAACGATAGGCAGCCGGACGGATCAATCCGCTTCGTCGATGCCGCCAGGGAAGCTGGCGTCGAGGACATCTCGGCCGGCATGTCGGTCAGTTGGGCCGACGCGGACAACGATGGCGACCGCGACCTCTATGTCAGCAACATGTGGTCCAGCGCCGGCAACCGCATCGCCTACCAGCGGAATTTCCAGGCCGGAGCGGACGCCGGCCGACGCGCGGAGTTCCAGCGGCACGCTCGCGGCAACTCGCTCTTCCTCAACAACGGCGACGGCACCTTCGCGGACGCGAGCGTCGCCGCGGGCGTCACGATGGGCCGCTGGGCCTGGGGCTCGCGCTTCGCCGACCTGAACAACGACGGATCCCAGGACATCGTTGTCGCGAACGGCTTCATCTCCCAGCCCGACAACAATGGCGACTTGTGAAGCTTCTACTGGCGCCAGGTCGTGGCGCAATCCCCGCTTGAAGTCGCCGCGCCATCGGCCATCGGCGACTATCTGAAGAATTGGGACGCCCTTTCGTCGATGATCGTGCGGGGGAGGCCGTTCAGCGGGGACGAGCGCAATTGCGCGTTCCTCAGTGTCGGGACCGGAGCGGACGGGGCGCTCGGACGCTTCGCCACCGTTTCGG
>JBJXFS010000261.1:0-14572 GCA_046155625.1 Verrucomicrobiales bacterium
TTAAACTAAAGGCGCCGGAGGCCTGCCGCTGCGATTCTCCCTGCTTTTCAGGGCGGAAGGCCCCTTCTGCGTCCGAGACTCGACTCGCATGGACACACGCCACACCTCGGTTGCCGTGGCTGTTGGATGCCGCATGATGCCTGAGATGTCGTCGTGCCCCGGAAACCAACCCCCATCGTGAAACGCCTGTTTGTCATTGCCGGCGAAACGAGTGGCGACACGCATGGCGCCGGTGTGTTCGGTGAATTGCGGGCCAGGCACCCGTCGCTCGAAATCCACGGTTTGGGGGGGCCGCGCCTGCGCGCGCTCGCCGGCGATTCCCTGGAAGACTGGGTCGCCGATGCCGCGGTGCTCGGCGCCTGGGAGGTCATCAAGCACTACGGGTTTTTCCGCCGGAAATTCCACGATGCCCTGCGACGCATCGAATCGCTCCGGCCCGATGCCGTCGTGCTCATCGACTATCCCGGCTTCAACCTCCGGCTCGCCCAAAAACTCCAGCGCCTGCGCCCCGGCCTGAAGATCATCTATTACATCAGCCCCCAAGTCTGGGCGTGGCACCGGTCGCGCATCCCGAAGATGGCGCGCTGGCTCGACCTGATGATCTGCCTCTTCCCGTTCGAGGCACCACTCTACTCCGCGTCCGGCTTGCGCACCGAGTTCGGCGGCCATCCGCTGACCGATTACCTCGCAGCCAAACGCACCGTCCACCCACGGGCGCCCGACCTCGTGGCCCTGCTCCCGGGCAGCCGCGAACGCGAGATCGCCGCCCTGTGGCCGGCGATGCTCGACGCCGCCGACCGGCTGCGCGCCACCCACCCGCACCTCCGCTTCGCCACCGCCGCCGTCAATCAACGCCTGGCCGATCGCCTGCGCACCCTGGCCGGTCCATTTCCCGTCGACATCGGCCTCGGCAATGCCCCCGACCTCATGCAGCGCGCCGCCGCCGGATTGGTCGCCAGCGGCACCGCCACCCTGGAGGCCGCGTACTTCGGCCTGCCCCACGCCCTGGTCTACAAAGTCGCCTGGCTCACGTACGAAATCGGCCGCCGCGTCATCACCGTGCCCCACCTCGGCATCGTCAACATCCTCGCCGGACGCACCGTCGTCCGCGAATTCATCCAGCACGCCGCCACCCCGGATGCCATGGCCGCGGAACTCGCCCGCCTGCTCGATGACCCCGAGGCCACCGCCACCCTCCGGCGCGAAATGGCCGACGTCGTCGCCACCCTCGGCTCCGGCGGCGCCTACGCCCGCAGCGCCACCCTGATCGAGCAAGCTCTCGGCGCTGCCTGAATAAAACGCGGCAAAATATTGCCGCTCTGGCGAGTGAAAGTCCCCTCTGAACTGAGGGATTCCGCACGTGCCCTGCAGCACAAGCTTTTCCGAGGATGGGGCGGTTCAGCCCGAAGAGCTGGAATCCTTCCAGCAGTCCCAGAGCCTCCGGCGGTCGTCAAAGCATACAGCAAATGAAGTTCTGACAATTCATGGGTTGGGT
Organism: Verrucomicrobiales bacterium; assembly: GCA_046155625.1. Lineage (GTDB taxonomy): Bacteria > Verrucomicrobiota > Verrucomicrobiia > Verrucomicrobiales > V1-33 > CAJBME01. The sequence goes on from JBJXFS010000261.1 coordinate 1,496, forward strand.
CGGTGTATCACAATGCCATTTCGTGTGTTTCGTGTGTTTCCTGGTTGTTCCAGGGCCGGTTACCTGGAATATGTGAACGCACTGCGATGCGACCCACCTCGCACGCCGATCCCCACCCGGTCGTCGGCGGGCGCTTCACCCATTCACCATGGCCCAGGAGATTGAACGCAAGTTTCTGGTCATCTCGGACGCGTGGCGAGGGCACGCCGCGGGCGTCTTTTACCGTCAGGGATACCTTTCGGCGGGTCTGGGCCCGACCGTGCGTGTCCGCATCGCCGGCTCAATCGCCTTTCTCACCATCAAGGGCCCCACCATCGGGATCAGCCGGCTCGAATTCGAGTATCCCGTCCCGCTCGCGGACGCCGAACAGCTCCTCGCCCTCTGCGTGGGACCCCTCATCGAAAAGAATCGTTTCGAGATCCTCCACGCCGGAAGGATTTGGCAAGTCGACGAGTTCCTTGGCGACAACGCCGGTCTCATCGTGGCCGAAGTCGAACTGGCGTCCGCCACCGATGAGATCGATCTTCCCGACTGGGTCGGCAAAGAGGTTTCCCATGACGCTCGCTACTCCAACGCCAACCTCGCCTCCAACCCCTTCTCCCAATGGAAGCAGCCCGAATGAACCCTGGGCGAAATCCATCCACCCGCTCAAAAAGCTCCTGTTGAGGAAACCCGGGTTCCGGACCATTTGTCCAACAGTTCCGGTGGACCCGATTCTCGACTTACGTGGCGCTCCCCGTATTGCTAGGCAGCGACATGCTACACGGTGAGGAATTCCTTAACGATATCGTCGCTGAGTTCGGGCATGGGGCCTGAGGAGACGACGGTACCGCGTTCGAGGATGGCGTAGGAGTCGCCGAGATCGCGGCAGAAGTCGAGGTATTGTTCGACAAGGAGGATGCTCATGGCGCCTTCGGCGCGGAGTTGGCGGAGGGCGGAGCCGATTTCCTCGGCGAGGGCGAGGCCATCGGCGGGGCCGGTGTGGCGGATGGCGGCGAGGTTGGTGGCGATGAGTGGGAGCGACTCTGGAGTGGCGTTGACGCCGTCTTTGAGGAGGCGGCGGACGAGCTCGGATGTCTCGTCGATGGTGGCGCGGGCCGGGTGGGATTCGTTGTCCTTGAGTTGTTTTAATTTCAGGGCCACGTCGGCGAGGAGGCGACTTTCTTCGGGGTGGCCACCGCAGCGGAGCATTTTGATGGCCTCTCCGATTTGGTCGATGATGTTGGGCTGGATGCCTTCGGTGGGTTCGTCAAGGATGAGAAGTTTGGGGTTGGTGAGCAGGGCGCGTCCGATGGCGAGCTGCTGTTGTTGGCCACCGGAGAGCATGCCGCCCTTGCGGGAGAGGAATTCCTTGAGAATGGGGAAGAGCGAGTAGACGCGGTCGAGTTCGCCCTTGAGCTTGATGCCGCGGGCGATGGCGCCGATGCGGAGGTTTTCGTCGACGGTGAGGTGCGGGAAAATCTCGCGGCCCTGGGGCACGAAGCCGAGTCCCAGGCGGGCGCGCGCCTCCGGGCGCAGGCCATCGAAACTGGCGGACCCGAACCGCACACTGCCGCCCTGTGTCGGGAGCAATCCGGTGATGGCGCGGAGCGTGCTGGTCTTGCCGACGCCGTTGCGACCCATCAGGCAGAAGACGGATTTTTCCGGGATGGCAAAACTCACGCCGCGCAGGATCAGGCTGCCCCCGATGGCGGCTTCCAGGCGGTTGACTTCAAGTACCGGAGGCATGGGACGTCAGGCGGCTTTCGATTTGCGGCCGAGGTAGACTTCGATGACGCTCTCGTCGCTCTGGACGCGGTCGACCGGACCCTCGCAAAGGATCCGGCCTTGATGAAGCACAGTCACTTTGCGCCCCTGCGAGATCTGCCGGACGAATGTCATGTCGTGTTCAATAACGACGATGGTGTGTTTGCCGGCCAACGAGAGAAGGAGTTCGCCCGTGCGGTGGGTTTCCTCATCGGTCATGCCGGCCGCCGGTTCGTCGACGAGCAGGAGCCGGGCGTTTTGGGCGAGCAGCATGCCGATCTCGAGCCATTGTTTCTGGCCGTGGGCGAGCGAGCCGGCTTTCCACTGCGCGCGGTCCTGGAGGTTGATCGTCTCGAGAATGTGGTCGATTTTTTCTTGTTCGGCCGGGCGCAATCGGTAGAACAGGCTGGCGAAGACACCGCGCGATCCTTCCAGGCTGAGGACAAGGTTTTCGAAGACGGTATGGTCAGTGTAAACCGTCGGCGTCTGGAATTTCCGTCCGATGCCGAGGCGGTAGATCTCGTATTCGTTGAGCGCGAGAAGGTCGTGTTTCTCCTCAAATTCGAGCGTCCCGGAATCCGGTTTGGTGCGCCCGGTGATGAGGTCAAGGAACGTGGTTTTGCCAGCGCCGTTCGGGCCGATGACGGTGCGCAACTCGCCTTCGTCGAGGTAGAAACTGAGGTCGGTGATCGCCTGGAAGCCGGAGAAATTTTTGTTGAGCCCCTCCGCGGCCAGGAAAAACGGTTTGTGACTCATGGCGTGGTGGTGGGTTCGGCGGGCGGGTCGTCGGCCGGGGTGGTGCGGGCCCGGCGTCGCCGCCACCAATGGCAACCGGCTTTGATTTGGGCGGGCAAACCAACCAGGCCCTTGGGCATGAGCAGGACGACCAGGACGAACATGCCGCCGAGGATGATCAGCCAGAGATCGGGGAATTCGCGGGTGGCCCAACTTTTCAGCGCGTTGATGCCGACCGCGCCGAGGATCGGCCCGATGAGAGTGCCGCGCCCGCCCACGGCCACCCAGACGACGGCTTCCAGCGAGCGTTCGGGCGTCATTTCGCTGGGATTGATGATGCCGACTTGCGGGACAAAGAGCGCGCCGCCAATCGAGCCGATGACGGCGCTCAGAACAAAGACGAACAATTTGTAGTTCGCCGCCGCGTAACCCGAAAACAACACCCGCGTCTCGCTGTCCCGCACCGCCCGCTGGACGAGTCCGAATTTAGTAGCCGTGAGCCATTTGCATCCGAGGTAGGTGAGGCACAGCGTCGCGGCCGTGAGAATGAAGAGGACGCGTTTGGCTTCCGGGCTGCGCAGGTCGGCGCCGGCGATGAACCGGAAGTCGGTGAACCCGTTGTTTCCGCCCATGAGCAGGTCGTTGCGGAAAAACATGAGCGCGGCCCCGTAGGTGAGGGCCTGCGTCAGGATCGAGAAGTACACGCCTTTGATCCGCGAGCGAAAGGCAAGGAATCCAAACAAATGAGCAATCAGGCCGGGGAGGAGGAGGACCATGAGCAGGGCAAATCCGAGGGAATAGAATGGCTTCCAGAAGGTGGGAAGTTCGGTGTGTCCAAGGAAGACCATGAAGTCGGGCAGGAGGTTCGGGTTTTGCCCGCTGCGCGCGTAGACCCCGAGGTCACCAATCATGAGCATGAGGTACATGCCGATCATGTAACCTCCGAGGCTGAAAAAGAGGGCCTGGCCAAGCGAGAGCAGCCCGGTGTATCCCCAGAGCAAGTCGACCGAAATGGCCAGCAGCGCGTAACAGAGGTATTTGCCCCAGGTGTTCAGTGTGAAGTCGCTGACCGCGCCATTGGCATTGAGCAGCGGCAGGATGACGCAGAGCACCGCCGCTGCGACGAGGAAGCCGGCAAGTTCGCGTTTGTTGAGCGGAGTGGTCATCAGCTTTCGAGGCTGCGGCTGCGGGTGACGAAGATGCCGGCCGGCCGCCATTGGAGGAACAGGATGATCGCTCCGAGCACGAGAATCTTCCCGAGCACGGGATTGCCGAGAATCTGCTGGAGGGACTGGTTCAGCATGCCGATGCCCAGGGCGCTGATCACCGTGCCAAAAATGTTGCCCACGCCCCCCACCACCACCGTCATGAACGCGTCGACAATATAATCCTGGCCCAGCCCTGGACCGACATTTCCAATCTGCGACAGGAAGGCGCCCGCCAGACCGGCCAGTCCGGACCCAAAACCGAACGTGAGCATGTTCACTTTCTCCGTCTTTATCCCCATGCAGGCGGCCATCTCCCGATTTTGCATGACCGCACGGATGAGCAGTCCGAGCGGCGTCTTGTTCAGCGCAGCCCACGTGAACAGGATGATCAGACCGGCAAAGGCGATCACGAACAGCCGGTTCCACCCGAACGCCACGTCGTTGACGGTCCAGTTTCCGGACAGCCAGAGCGGGCTGTCGACCTGCACATTGTTCGCGCCGAAAGTCAGGCGAAACAGCTGCTGCAGGACCAGCGACACACCCCAGGTCGCCAGCAGGGACTCGAGCGGCCGCTTGTACAAAAACCGAATGACCGAGCGCTCGAGCGCAATGCCGACCATCGCCGCCACCAAAAAGCTCAACGGCAGCGCGGCCGCGAAATACAGCTGGTACGCATTCCCCTCCACTCCAAGTCCGGGCACGCGCATCGAGAGGCCGAAAGGGGACAGTTGCAGACCGGCGCCGAACACGTTTTGCACGATGTACGTGGTGTAGGCGCCCACCACGATGAGTTCGCCATGGGCCATGTTGATCACGCCCATCAATCCAAATGTGATGGCCAACCCGATGGCCGCCACCAGAAGCACGGACCCGGACGAAAGCCCCCGAAACACGGTGCCTACCGTGTTCACCTTCTTGACATGCGTCGCGATGGCAGCCAGGGCCGCGCCCGCCGCGGCGGCCAGCTCGGTGTCCCCTGCCGCAGCCGCCTCCGCCTGCACCGTCTTGAGCGCGTCCTGAGCCGGAATCGAGCCGAGCCGGCCCAGCGTCGCGCAGCCGGCGAGCCGGTCTGCCGTGGTTTCGCTGCGCAATTGAACTAGGGCGATCGCTTCTTCAAATGCCCGGACCACCTGCCTATCCGTTTCGGTGGCTTGGGCTGTCTGCAAGACGGCGAGTTTTTCCGTATTCTGTTCCAGACCGATGTCCTGAACGGCCTGACGCCGGCGCCGCGGATCGGCATGACTCAGCGCCGCCAAGTCGGCCACGTCCTTCATCGCGCGGCGCAGGTTCGAGTCGGTTTCCGCCAGCTCGAGATCGGCCGCGACCAAGCGCAACGGCTGGCCCGCCTCGTCCCGCAGCGGCTGCCCGTCGGCCACCCGTACCGCACCCTGCTTGTCCTCGGCATCCGCGTCGTCGGCCAGTTCCACCGGCACGCGCTCGCCCTCCGGCGTGTCGAAAATATGGATGCCGCCTTCTTTCCAGCGCGAGAGCAGATCGAGCGCCAGGGGAAGCGGGCGAGCGCCCAATGGGCGGACCAATGCCGCCTGTTCGTCAGTATCCAGCGTAGTGATGGCGGTGGCCACGGTCTCGCGGATTTCCTTCTCCTGCGGATTGGGCGCTTGGGCGTGGGAAATCCCAAGCCCCGCCCAGAGCAGCGCGAGCCACCCTCCGCCTTGAGTGACAAGTCGCGTTGAGTTCATGTGCCTGGGTGTGCGACCGGCCCACGCCGACAGTTGAGAATGCAGCAGAAGCGTCATCCGGAGAAACAGACTCCCCGTAACCGTGGGAGGAGGGCCCACCGCCACGGGGAGTCCGGCATTGTCACCAAACAACAGACGACAGAGGAGCTCTCACTTCTGGGCGGTCGAGGCCTTGGGCTTGAACGTGCCTTTCAGAAATGGCTCACCGTAAACCTGCTTGAACTCCTTGAGGATCTTGAATTGGCCGTCAGCGCGAGTTTCGCCGATGTAGACGTTTTTCGTCACGTGATGGTTCTTTTGGGATTTCACCTTTCCGCCCGGTCCGATGAATTCGATCCCGTCTTCGAGTGCGGCCACAACTTCAGGAACATCGAAGGTGCCGGCATTTTCCACCGCCTTTTTCCAGAGGTACACGCCGTTATAGCTCAGGACCATAGGTGAGCAGGTGACCCGCCCTTCTTTCACGATGCCCGGGACCTCGGTCGCTTTGACCCACTTGAAGAAAGCATCCGTGAATTTTTTGTTCTGCGGCGATTTGATCGACTGGAAGTACGTCCAGCATCCGAGCTGACCGACGAGTTGTTTGGCCGGCAGGCCGCGGAACTCGTCCTCGGAGATCGAGAAGCTGACGACTGGGCAGGTTTCGGACGTCAGGCCGGCCGCGGCATACTCCTTGAAGAACGGGACGTTGGTGTCGCCGTTGAGGGTGTTGATCACGCAGGCTTTGCCACCGGCCGTGAACTGCTTGATCTCCGCGATGATCTGCTGGTAGTCGGTGTGGCCAAACGGCGTGTATTTGCCCGCAGAGATGATTTTGCCCGCCTCGTCCTTCTTGAAGCCGCCGCCAATGTTTTCCAGTGGGATGCCCTTGCTGAGCAAATACTCGAGCAAAACGAGATTGGTCGTCTGTGGGTAGACGTAGTCGGACCCGATCAGGTAAAACTTCTTCTTCCCTTGAGCCAGCATGTAATCGACGGCGGGCGTGGCCTGCTGGTTCACGGCCTCGGCGGTGTACATGATGTTGGGCGACATTTCTTCGCCCTCGTATTGCACCGGATAAAAGAGCAGCCCCTTCTTCTCCTCGAAAACCGGGAGGACCGACTTCCGGCTCACCGACGTCCAGCAGCCGAAGGTCACGGCCACTTTGTCCTGTTCGAGGAGTTGCTTCGCTTTCTCGGCAAAGAGCGGCCAGTTCGAGGCGCCGTCGACGACCACGGGCTCGATCTTTTTGCCCAGGACGCCGCCGGCCTTGTTGATTTCGTCAAAGGTGAAGAGCAGAACGTCGCGGAGCGAGGTTTCGCTGATGGCCATGGTGCCGCTGAGCGAATGAAGGACCCCCACCTTGACGGTTTCTTGAGCGGTGGCGGCGGTGGCGGGCGCCAAAAATGCGGCGGCCAGACTGAGAGAGAACAAACGTCGATTCATCGTGGATTTGGGTTCGAGTGAAGTGGTGCCCCCGACACCGGCCGGGGGCGGTGAGTGCGCAATTGGCCGTAATCCGGCGTTAGAAGCTGATCACGATGCCGGCCGATCCGGTCACGAAATCCTCGTCCGGATTGCCCGGGATGACGTCGTCGTTCGTGTGGTAGTAGGTGGCTCCGAGCGTCAGCGCGACGTGATCGATGATCGGGATGGTGGCGCCAATGCCCGCAGAGACATAGGCGAACCCGGCATCGCCGCCGTGGAAGTCGTCCGTGTCGAAGGACACCGTGATCGGGAACGACAGCGCGACCGGCCCCAGCGTCGTGCCCGGCGCAATCCCGACCTGCCCCACCAGTCCGTTGTCAAAGGCAATGCCGGAATCGACGCGGCCGTGCAGCATCACGAATGGATTGATCAGTCCGTCGTTGTAAGTGACCTTGCCGTCAATGATGTGCTCGACCTGCTCGGCGTAAATCCACGCGCCGTATCCAAGCTGGAACCTCCACTTGTCCAACGTGTAGTAGAAGCCGGCGTTGACGTCGATTTCCTGGATATTGCCGCCGATGGGCGAGGGGGCGAGGTCGTTGATGTCCCACCAGGTATTCACGTAGGCGGCCAGGCCGTTCCCCAGGTTGAAGGCCAATTCGAGCGTCGGGTGAAGAAGGGCGTCGCTCCAGTTGTTACCCAGCGCCCAGACGTCTTGACCGTAAGAAATGAAGTGCGTGTCAAGGGTGGCCGCCAGAAAGCCGGTCACAAAGGGAGGCTCCGGCTCCGGCGTGACCGGCGGCGGATTCTTGGCGGCTGGGGCGGCGGTGGTGCCGGCCATGGCCGGGAGCGCCAGCAGGCCGGCCGTGGCCACGATGGAAGAAAGAACTGATGTGGATTTTTTCATGGTTGGTTGCGGGTGGATGGAAGACCAAACCGGAAACGGTCGGACGTCACCCGAGACAAAGCAGCATCGGTGCCAAGGGGCGGAGAATAATGAACCGATTCGATGGACTTATGAAATCCGTTCATTCTTTGGCCCGGTTGACCGTCCGAGCGGACCCGCCATGGTACTCGGCTGCATGAGCCAGACCGCGAATTCCACCAGGACCGAAACCGACACGATGGGCGCCATTGAAGTGGCGCGGGACAAGTACTGGGGGGCGCAGACGCAGCGGTCGCTGAAGTATTTCGCGATCGGGCGCGACGTAATGCCGCGCGCGGTGATTCGGGCGATGGGCGTGCTGAAGAAGGCGTGCGCCATGGTGAATGCGGACTTGGGAAAACTGCCGGCGGCCACGCGCGACCTGATCGCGGCCGCGGCGGACGAGGTGATTGACGGCCGGCTGGACGCGCATTTCCCGCTGCGGATCTGGCAGACGGGATCGGGCACGCAATCAAACATGAACACCAACGAGGTGATCTCGAACCGCGCGATCGAGATGGCAGGCGGCGAGATGGGCAGCAAGACACCCGTGCATCCAAACGACCACGTGAATATGTCGCAGTCGAGCAACGACACGTTCCCGACGGCGATGCACATCGCGGCGGTCGAGGAAGTGACGCACCGGTTGCTGCCGGCGGCCCGGCACTTTCGTGAGGCCTTGGAGCGTCGGCGGATCGAGTTCAACGACATCGTAAAGATCGGGCGCACGCACTTGCAGGACGCGACCCCGGTGACCTTCGGCCAGGAGTTCTCGGGATACGTGTCCTTGATCGACCGCGACATCGCGCGGATCGAGCAATCGCTGGACGGCCTGCGCGATCTGGCGATTGGGGGCACGGCGGTTGGGACGGGACTGAACGGCCATCCTGAGTTCGGAGATCGGGCGGCGGCGGCCATCGCGCGGCTGGCCGGGCTTCCATTTCGCAGCCATCCGAACAAATTCGCGGCGCTGAGCGCCCACGACGAGTTTGTCTACGCCAGTGGCGCCCTCAAGACGCTGGCGGCTTCGTTGATGAAAATCGCCAACGACATCCGCTGGCTGGGATCGGGGCCACGGTGCGGGCTGGGCGAACTTTCCCTGCCCGAAAACGAGCCGGGCAGTTCGATCATGCCCGGCAAAGTGAACCCGACGCAGAGCGAGGCGATGACGATGGTGGCGGTGCAGGTGATGGGGAATGACGCGGCGATCGGGGTGGCCGCCAGCCAGGGAAATTTCGAGCTCAACGTCTTCAATCCCGTGATGATCCACAATTTCCTGCACAGCGTCGACCTGTTGACGGACACGATGGGGAGTTTCGCCGACTACTGCCTCGAGGGATTGAAGGTCAACAGGGACACCGTGGACGCCTACGTCGCCAACAGCCTGATGCTGGTGACGGCCCTCAACCAGCACATCGGGTACGATCGGGCGGCGGCCATCGCCAAACTGGGGCACAAGGAAGGTCTGACGCTCCGCGAAGCCGCGATCAAGAGCGGCCATCTGACGAGCGAGCAGTTTGATGCGTGGGTGGACGCGGCCCGCATGACTCGTCCGTAGCGCGAATCACCGCTTGACAGAGCGTCCTCCCGGTTCGGAGTGCCATCCATGGGCGATGATGCCGCTGAAACCCCCACGCCGCCACAGCACGAGCCGCCCGTCCACGCCGGCTCAGCTCCCGCGTCGCGTCCAAAGCTCAGCCGCCAGCCGCGGGCGAAGCCTTCGTGGGAGGAACGGGTCACCGGACCACCCCGGCCCACGCCATCGCCCGCCCCACCCAGCGGTCAGCCTCGCCCCACGGCAGCATCGTGGGAGCCGCCGCAGCGCGAACCGCGGCGGCCTGACTTCGTCGACCGGCTGACCAAGACGACCGATCTACCGACCGAAATCGCGAAGGAGCGGCAGAAATCGAAGCTCGGCGAACACCGGCTGGCCGCCCTGCGATGGGAGGAGGAATCGGAAGAACACGACGATGAGGCTGCGGATCAGGCGCAGGAGGGTGGTGACGCTCCCGCGGCGGCCGGCCTTGGACGGGGCCGAGTCGCCACGCTGGCCGGGTTGGGCGTGGTGGTGGCCGTGTTGGGGGTCATGTCGTTTGCCAAGAGCCTGCTGATCGGGGGCGGATCGCCAACTGTGCCGCCGGCGGTGCGGCCGGCCGAGCCTTCGCGCCCGGTGTCGGCGGTGCCCCTGCTGACCGATCCGGATTACGCGGAGGCGGAGGACGTGATGCGGCGATTTCTGGAGGCGCTCACCCCGGATGACTTGAAGCCGGTGATCCGCGAGCCGGAACGCGTTTGGCCACTGGTCGAAGCCCACACCAAGCGGGTGCCGTGGAAGCCGTTTGTCGTGCGCCGACTGCCGGCCAAGCACGAGATCCAGATGAATCGTGGACTCATGGCGGGGGCCGTAGAGGTCGACGACTACCAACGCTTTGTCGTGGCCATGGAGCGCACGCTCGACGGCATCAAAGTCGATTGGGAGACGTTCACCGGGCAGGGCGAGATGTCCTGGGAGGATTTTGTCACGCAACGGCCGACCACTCCCGTGCTCATGCGCGTGTCGATGCGGGCCGACGACTATTTTAATGTCGATTTTCCCGACTCCAGCACCCATGCCTGTTACCGGCTCAGCGCTCATCGGGATACCCATCGCTTGTATGGCTACGTCGAGCGGGGCTCAGCCGTCCATGCCCAGTTGGCTACGCGCATGCGCGTCAATCCAGGCATCATGCCGACCCTGCGGCTGAAATTTCCCGATAGCTCAACTTCCGCCGATCAAGTCGAGATCGCCGAAATCGTGGCCGACGGCTGGTTGGTGACGGAAAACACCCGCGTCAAGCCGGACAAGGAACCGAAGCCACCCGACCAGGAAGCCGCGCCGAAGCCCCCACCGGCTAGCGGCCCTTGAACTTCAGATCTTAAACGATGTTGGGAACGGAGAGGTGGGTCATGGGAGGAGGGGTGTAACGCGGTTCGGGCACGACTATTTTGCCTGTCACTTTATCGATGCATCGGCGTTCTCCATCTGCCGCGTCTCTGGCAAAAGGCCAGCCTCGGCGCTGTAGGCAAACTGCATGACGATTATTCCGCCTGCGGCAAAGGATACGACCAGATGGTGCTCGACGGCCTCGGTCTCGATCGCGAAGAGTTCCTCGGCTACATCACGGACAAGAGGCCCTCTTGCCCTGAACTCGAAGCCTGGGTGCTCAGCGAGTAGGGCGGCAGTCTCGACGCCGAGGCCGTGCGTCAGCTCAACGCGGCCATCGCCGGCTACATCCACGACGATGCGACGCGCAAAGCGATCCTCGGCGAGAACAACATCGAGGACACCGGCACCATCAAGGATGCCATGGATCTGAAGAACCTCGACGACTGGAAGGCGTTCCACCGCGACGTGCTGGCGTAAGCCCTGCTGTCTCTGACTTCAGCCGCGCTCCGGGTGACCGGGGCGCGGCTCTTTCTTTCAGGGAACGACAGTGACGCGCAGGCGCATGTAGATTTCGCCGGTGGCGGAAACCGGGCTGACGAAGGTATGGAGACGTCCGGCTCCGCCGTCGGTGAGGGGGGACCAGTTGATGAGGTTGGTGGAGCTTTCGGCACCACAGAGGATGTCCTCCACGCCGGCGGGGGAGTTGAAGCTGGCGGTCATGGTGGAGCCGTTGTAAGAGGGGACGGGCAGCAACTGACGGTCGGGGGCGTTGGGGTTCATGCCGCAAGCGTATTCGAGGAGGTTCATGACACCGTCGCCGTCGGGATCGGCGGTGTCGGCGGCGTTGCCGGTGTTTTCCGAGGTGCCGAAGTTCTGCTGCCGCCAGCCGGTGAGGTTGTCGGTGGCGTAGGAAACTGCCACGCCCCACACCTCGCCAAGATACTGCAATCCGGCGTTGCTCCACGCCAGGCGCACGCCTTTCAGTTGGAGCCCGGCATCGAAGTTGAAGCCCCAAGCCATGGCCGGACCAACAGTACCGCCCTGGCTGGTTGATGTGACCCAGTTGCCGTCCTGATCCACTGCGATGTAGCGGCTGGGTCTATTCCCCGACCGACCCGTGTCTTGCCCGGACCCAGCGACCGTAACCGAGCCGACAAGGTTGCCCGACATATCGATTCCCGAAACCGTCGCGCCATTCAAGTTAACCCAATGGTCCACTATCAAGACGTCGGTTTTGGTCGTGGTGGTGATGGGCTGCGCAAAGGACAGATCCAAGGTTTTATCGAGTCCATCCTCACCACCGACCTGGTAGATCGTTTCTAAGTTGGCGTCGCCGGTGATGTTCAACGCATCGGTCTGCGTGGCGCTGTCCTCGGCCCAGATCCGCCGGTTGTGCGGTGGATCCCAATCACCCACCACCTCCGGAACAATGCCCGGGCCGCCATCCGTGGTGGGGATGGCGCGGGCGGGCGTCCACCGGCTCAACGGAACCGCTCCCCTATCATCGCCGAAGTCGATGCTCTCAAACGTGAACCCACTGCCGCCAAGGGTCATGCCCGACTGCTGGACGTGAGGACTTGCCAAAGGTGGCACGATCAACTGGGCGGGATTGCTAAAGACGCTCGAGGCTCCCGGCGCACCGACCTCCACCGTGTAGGTGTTGGTACCGAGGTCGCCTGGTCCCAGTGAACGACTATTCTACCTGTCACTTTATGGAACGACTATTCTACCTGTCACTTTATGGGCGGGCACGACTATTCTGCCTGTCACTATATGGGTGGGCTTCCGTTCATAAATTACCCGCCCTCATATGAAAGATGGGGGCGGTTGCCGCCGTATTTCCACGACACCCCACTCCCCTTCCCATGCGCCGCCCTCGATTGCTCGCTCCCGCTGGATTCAGCTACGCCATTTATCATTGTACTTCGCGGATCGTGAACCGCGACATGGTGCTCGGCGATGCCGAAAAAGAACAATTCATCAAGTACATGCGCCTGTACGCCAAACTTTATGGGCTGCAAATCTTGACCTATTGCATCATGGATAACCATTTCCACATTTTGGTGGATGTGCCGCGGCGGCCGAAAGTGCTGCCGAAAAACGAGGAATTGGTCGCTTTGGTCCGGGCGACGCTGGGCCACTCCCAGGCTGATAAATTGGAAAAGTGGTTTGCCCATTGTGCGAAACAGAAAAACTGGCCGGCGATCGAGGAGGAGAGGGAGCGGTGGTTCAAGCGAATGTGGAACTTGGCCTCCTTCATGAAGGTGCTGAAGCAGCGCTTCTCGCAGTGGTTCAACGGCACACGGGCGACGCGCCGGACCGGGACCCTGTGGGAAGACCGGTACCGCAGTGTACTGGTGGAAAATGGCACCGCGGTGCAGGGCATGGCCGCGTATGTCGATCTCAATCCGATACGGGCTGGCATAGTGA
>JBJXFS010000275.1:0-4304 GCA_046155625.1 Verrucomicrobiales bacterium
CGCCTCGCAGCGACGCAGTTTCTTCAAAGTTCTCGCAGGCCCAACGGAAGCCTGCGGCCGGGGTCTCCCACCCCAGAAGAGGACGCTGCTCGGCAGCGCACGAGTGGCGGGCTGGGGCCGCCATGGACACGAACACGTTTTGACATTGCGAGCGACCGGTCTGAGTCGAATGCTCGAGTCAGTATGGCGGTCTTAGCCCGCCACTCCCAGTCGTCCCCCGATTTTTCATGCTTTTTCGCCCGTGCAAAAATCCGCCGTGGAGTCGTCCTCGCCACCAGAGGAATCGCAGACACCCACTTTCCCGACCAGCGACATTCAGGGCATATCTCAGCCCATGGGATCGGCCTCCGGCGAGGCCGCCGTGCGCCCTCCAGCACGCGCGCCATTCACCGGGCGGCACCTGGCCCGAGGGCGATTCCACGACCGCCTCGCGGTCCGCCGCGGTGGCCTACCCGACCCAACTCTCCCGCCGCCGTCTTGCGCTTTCTTCTGGGAGAGCGGGTGGGTGTCTGCGATTCCCGCTTGTTCGTCCTATCTAGCAAACATTCAGAGAAGCACACCATGAACCGCAGCGTATTCCTGTGTCCGTTGGCGGGGGGCACTCTGGGCCCCGCGCGCGCGGCGGCAGAGCCGGCTGCTGCCGCTGGGGGTGCGGCAGCGGCGCCGGAGGGAGCGCCGGCCGGTTTGCAGATCCACCTGGTCTCCGTGCTGGTGCGGGACCAGGCGGCGGCGCTCACGTTCTATACGGAGACGCTGACCTCGGTAGGCACGGAACATTCCGCGAATCGCCCGAGCCAAGTTGTTAACGGCCGGTAAACTCACTGCACGTTTCCTGCCCGCAAGGTGGCCAGCGGATAAAACGTGTCGCGCCAGCGAATGCCGCCGCGGCGCAGGGTGGCAAAGGTGGAGTTGAGCACGGTGTAGCCGAACACCGGAAACATGAACGGCAGGAGGACAGCGCAAGGCCACGACCAGCCGATGCGCCGCGCCAGGATGGCGGCCGGCAGCATGGGCGCGAGCAACGAACCAACTGCGACGTATCCGGCGGCGGTGCCGGAGAACAATCCAAGAACCAGGAGGGTGAAGACGAGAACCAAGGCCAGACTGAACCCCAGAACACGACTCAGCCGGTAGTCCACCGCGGCGAAATAATTCTTCTCCATGATCTTCACCATGTTTCCGACCGTCTTCCCCCAGTGACACTCCACATCGTCCCCGCCGAGAAAGGCGCGCGTGCGCTTCCCGGCGCGACGCAGGAGTAGTCCGAGTTTGATGTTGTCCACCACCGTCAGCCGCAACGCTTCGTAGCCGCCACATTGTCGATAGGCTGCGGCGCGCACGAGGTTGAAGGCGCCGATGCCGAGGTGCGATTTGGGCCGGTCGCGGTTGACTCCGGCGATCCAGCCGGCGAGTCCCGTCAGGAAAAGAAGGTACCAGGCGCGCGTGGCCGTGCTTTCCAGGACGGTTCCCGCCGCCATCGTCACATGATCCGCGCCCTCACGTTCCGCCACGCGCACGGCGCGCGCGATCACGTCGGGTTTCAGCCAGCAATCCGCATCGGTGAAAAGAATCCAATCGCCCTTCGCTGCGTTCGCTCCGACATGGCAGGCGTGACATTTTCCCAGCCAGCCTTCGGGTAACACATCCACGCGCTTCACCTGTAACCGCGAATCACCCTTGGCGAATCGGGTCACAATGTCGCCCGTTCCATCGGCGGAACGGTCGTCCACGACGATGAACTCGGCCGCCACTCCACGCTGCGCGAGCAAGTGGCGCAATGTCTGTTCGATCCGCTCCGCTTCATCGCGCGCCGCAATGACCACGGAGCAGCGAATGGGCTGCCCAGGTTCACGGTCGGCCCCAGTCAACTCATCGAGCGATGGCAATCGTCGCACCCAGCGCAGGTTGATCAGCCCGGTAATGCTCATGCCCACAAACATCGCCGCCATCGCATTAAAGATGAGTATCGCCCACATGATTTGCCTTCTGCGCAGTATGACCGCATCCGGCCAACAAGCAATCGGCGCGTGCCCGAGGGGCATCGCCTCCTGTCCAGAAAACCGATGGCGGAAAGCGAATCAGCCAGGAGACTCGACATTCGCGCGGCAGCATAGGAAAGGGAACTTCGAGGATGGGTGCCAAGCTTGCGCAAACAATGTGCGCATTGCACGTCAGGATTTTCGGTCGATCCGCGTTCACATCACTGACCCGGAAAGCCCGCTCTGTGGGGTCCCATCGACCACGACGCGGTTCATCTTTGCGACAGCTGATGCAGAATTGCTCCTTGCCCGCACCGGCACGGCACCAACCGACGCCTCCCAACCGGCGATGACTTGATACAAGGGCCGTACGCACGACACAGGAGCCTCCGTTCGCAGCGCCACCTCAAGCCCGCCGCCTTCCAGGCCGCCCGCTCAAAGCGCCTCACCTGCCCCACCCTCCAACCTTCCTTCGCCACCCCCCTCCTCCAAAATGGCACCGACCTCCGTACCCTCCAATCCCTCCTCCGCCACTCCTCCCCCGAACCGAGAAAGAGAGAGAGAGACTCGACCGCAGGCGAGCCCGAAGGGTGGCCACGCCAGCGGCCATCAAACCACCATGGTCTCCCTCCACATCCCCGACCGACCCCACGCTGGCGCACCCAGTCGCCTGAATTTGCAATAACCATATTTTCCCTATCGACCAATTCCGACTAGAACTCCTCTGCGGCGCGCTTATCCTTGAATCATAAAATGTCGTCCCAAACTTCCCCCCTTCGGATCGGAGTTCACCGACAAAAACCGCCCGCGATAATTGTCGGACAATTACCTCTTGCGGCTTAAGTACACTGTTAGGGCAAAATGAGCATGAACCCTTCAGACGGTATTCCTCCACTGCTTCCAAGGCCGAAGCCTGCCGTTGTGACGTTTTACAGATTGTGGTGTGCAATCCTTGCGATTGCATACCTCGGCATTAGCGGCTACGAGTTTGCGAAGTTTTCCGGGAAGATTGAGCCACAGCTCGGATTGCTCTCCGAAATGGCTGCTTCGAACGAACCCGCGTCGAGAGCACGATTGATAGCCGAAGAGCGAAATTCGAGCATTGTAGGAACCGGGTTGGCACTGCTATTGATGGCGATCATGCTTTTGGGGCTCTTTTCGCCACGGTCGAGTTGGAGTTGGGGTTATGGCTTCGCACCGATTTTTGTTTCTCTATTTCCGTTCTGTGTATCTCTTGCGGCAGTCATCCCACTTTTGATTTTCTGGTTGAAGCCTGAGACCAGGCAATATTTTTATCAGAAGTCCTAACATACTGCGGATGAACACCCCCCACTTGCCCTATTCTTTTTCATGTCCATCTTCATATAGCCTTAACCCCGTGATCAACACTGGCCTCCGCTAGTGGGGTTGCCATCGCTTGAGTCGTTCGCGCGCAACAATTGATCGATGATAACTTACATAGTCTCCCTCCTTCTCACCCCCCTCCCATGACCCACGCCTCCGTTCCCAGGGCCAGCCCCCGGAGGCAAATTTCTATCAACTGAAGCCAACAACCCCATTGATTCACAGGGTGTCGCCTGCCCGAAAAGACTCATCACACTATGAAAACCATACTCGCCCTCGCGCTTCTGATTCCATTTTTTCTGCTGGCCGAAGACGCGGCGCCCGAACGGGCGCGACTGAAACAACTCGATGCCTACTGGACCGAGGTTTCCAGAGCCGTGGCCGCCGGGGATTTTGCGGCCTACGAAGCGACGTGCCACCCGGATGGAGTGCTCGTGTCCGGAGCAAAGAAGACCAGTTCACCGCTGGCTGATGCCCTCAAACGCTGGGAGAAGGACTTCGACGCGACGAAGAGCGGCGAGATGAGAGCCAGCGTGAAGTTCAAGTTTTCCCAACGCCTGGGCGACGCGACCACAGCGCACGAGACGGGTATATTCCTCTACTCCGCGACCGGTGCCGACGGGAAAGAAACACGCGACTACATCAACTTCGAAGCTCTGCTGCTGAAACGCGATGGGCGCTGGAGGATTGTGATGGAGTATCAAAAATCGGAGGCCACCCGCGCTGAGTTCGAAGCGCTTTGACGACAAACCCCTTCCTTCCCCCCTCCCATGACCCACTCTTCCGTTCCCAGCGCCGGCCCACGGATGCACCTTCCTATCAGTCCTCAAGCCACCATGGGCTCCCTCCACAACCTCAACCGACCCCGCGCTGCCACACCCCCCCTGGATTTGCAATAACCGTATTTTCCACGTGGACGAAAACCGACTAGAACTCCTCGGCTCCCCGATTATCCTGCACTCATAAACCAAAAAAACCCCG
>JBJXFS010000290.1:0-24308 GCA_046155625.1 Verrucomicrobiales bacterium
ACCGCCGCCACGACCTTTGTTGCGGCGTTCCTCTACCACCATGGAGACATTACCAAGAGCGGCTTGATGGCATTCACCTTCTTTGCCATCACGCTCTCCCTTACCATCGCGGGCCCCGGCCGATTCAGTGCTGATGCGTTCCTGAGTCGGACTTTCGCAGCCAAGGAGGCGTAAAGTGTGACTGCCAACTCGCCCAACAAAATCACTGGAGCGAACGAAGGCACCAGGGTTCGCACTCGGGTGATAGGGATGGGGTGGGAGCCGATTCTCCTAGTCGATCCGCGGGGATTGACCGGCTAGGCGCCGCCCCTCAGGGCGGCCACCAGCCGCGCCGTCGCCGCCTGCGTCTTTGCCTCCGAAACTTCCGTCGATTGCGCCTACACTAACGTCTGGTCCAACTCGATTGGTGGGGGGCTTTTGGGTTGAAACGTACAGGGGTTGAGCCATACTGCCTCCATGGGCATGACAGTGGAGCAGATCGTGGATGAGGCTTTGGGACTACCAAGCGAAGCCCGGGCGTTGTTAGCGGACCGATTGGTCGAAAGTCTTGATCCCGCCGAGGATGGTTATGCGCGCCAACTCTGGGCTGCGGAAGCATTGCGGCGGCGCAACGATGTGCGGGCTGGGCGGGTGCTCGCGGTACCGGGCGAGGAAGGGCTGGCGCGAGTTCGGCGAGCGGTGGCTCAATGAAATTCAAGTTCCATCCGGAGGCACTGGCGGAGTATGAGGAGGCCGTACGCTACTATAGAGATTGCCAACCTGGGCTTGAGTTGCGGTTTATTGGGTGTGTAGAGGCCGCCATTCGGCAGATAGTGCAGACGCCGGAGCGCTGGCGTGTCTTCGAGGCAGACGTGCGCCGTTATCTGACCAAAGTGTTTCCTTACGCGCTGCTCTACACGATCGAGATTGATCACATTCTGATTCTCGCCGTGATGCATTGCCACCGTAAGCCTGGCTATTGGTTGCGGCGCATCGAAGAGGGCGGACAAGACGTCCCTCCTAACGCCTGACCCACCTCCAGCTCCAGCCGTCAGTGGCCACTGCAACCTCAACCCGCGGTCGAAGCCTCGCCCCCCTACCCGAGGCCGAGGTTCCAGATTCACCAGGGTTCGCACTCGGGTGATAGGGATGGGGTGGGAGCCGATTCTCCTAGTCGATCCGCGGGGATTGACTGCCGTTGGCGCTCAATCGGGGATGCGAGGGTGGGTGCCGAGGGCGAATTCCTGGGCGTTGGATTTACCGTCTTCGTCGGTGTCACCGGCTGGGCCATTGAGGCCGGCGGGGTCATTGGGGTCGAGTTGGTGGGTGAATTCCCAGGCATCGGGGAGAGAGTCGCCGTCGGTATCGGGGGTGAGCGGGTTGGTCTGGGAGACGATGGATTCGGTGAGATCGGGCAGGGAGTCGCCATCGCTGTCGCGTTGCATCGGGGCGGCGAGCAGGGAATCGAGGCCATCGGGGAGGCCGTTGCCATTGGCATCGGCGCGACCGTTGGCGGGATTGGTGGGGGTGGGGTCGACACCGTCGAGGAAGCCATCGTGGTCGGTGTCGGGGGTGATGGCGGCGGCGGCGGATTCGGCGCCATCGTTCGAGCCATCGAGGTCGCTATCGGCGAATTCGGGCAAGGTGAAGCGGGCGCGTTCTTGAGTATTGGTGAGGCCGTCGGCATCCGGGTTACCGGTGGGGGCGGCGGCGGTGCCGGCGGCGAGGCATCGGCGTTCCCACCAATCGGGCATGGCATCGGCATCGCGGTCGACCTGGGTGAGGCGGCGGCGGTCGGCGACGAGGTCTTCGAGTGAGCGGCGGGCGTCGTCGGTCAGGGCTCCTGAGGTGAGCAGGAGATCGCCGAGGGTGCCGGAGAAGCCGTTGCTGCCGTCGGCGAGGGCGCCGAGAAAGCGGAAGCCCAGGGCGGTTCCACCCGCGGGGGCGGCGGAAGAGCCGGAGGATTTTCCATTGGTGAAGAAGGCGGGGCGGCCGTTGCTGATGACGACCGAGGTCAGGGTGAGATTCGGCGAGGCGGGGGAGCTGCCGAGGGCTGGGGCGAAGTGTTGAGAGAGGTGGAAATAGCCGGTCGAGTTGGTGCCGGCGCTGAGTCCCTGGCCGACGTTGCCGATGCTGCCGGCTTGGAGTTCAAATTGTTCCGGCACCTCGGGCGAATAGCCTTTGGTCTCGTAGTAGATTTCCGAAAAATCCTCGGTGACCGGATTGCCGGCGCGGCGGGTGTAAGTGGCGAGCTGCCGTGTTTCCCATTCGTAGGTAGTCGGCAGGTTGCGGCGGGTGATGAAGTCGTTGAGGCAGGTGTTGAGGGAAGCACCGGATTTAAGCGGGCAATTGGGGAGGCCTGGATTGAGGCGGTATGTGTTCCCGCGTTGGCGGTTGGGGGGGCCGGGGTCGGGGATGGCGCCGGAGGTGATATCGTAGCGGACGGACGGGACCTGGGAATTCGGCAAGCTGGGCGGGAGGTAGCCGAAGGTATAGGTGATTTCGCGGCAATTGTAGCCGCGGATGTTGTAGACGAGATCGACGGTGAAGAAGAGCGCGGTATAGCGGGAGAAATACTGGGTTGTCCGCAGCTGGCGCGGGACGTGCGGTGTATAGCGCCAGGGGGAGGCGGAGGCGACGACGTCCCCGGCGAGCAGGTAGCGCTGGCCGACGAGACCGGGGGTGCGATTGGCCGGATCGGCGGGGGTGACGGGCGGCTGGGAGCGGGGGGCGGCGGGTTCAGCGACAAAGAGGGCGGACATGCTGGATCCTCCGCGGGGTGTCCCCAGGTCGAGTCGGTGGGTGCCATTGAATTGGATGAGCGGTAACGGACCTGCCCCATTGAGCAGTGGGCGCTGGGCGCCGGAGGCAGTGGCGGTCACCGAGCGCGCCTCATCGGACCAGCTGGCGACGCGACCCTCTTCGCCGACCTCCACTTCAGCATCCGCCCTTAACCAGGCGAGGACGGTGGGGTCGGGGCCCGACAGGGCGCGCAAAGTATGGACGAGCCTGTGGAGGCCTTGATACGCCATGCCTTCCCCGGACCAGGCATGCACGATGGAGGCCGGGCCCGCGGCCGCGTCACTGCGCCAGGCGAGGGCGAGGCGGCCGGAGGCGTCGCAGCGGGCGCTGAGGATGGGAATGGCGGAGCGCAGATCGAGTGGCGTCCGCCAAAGCGTCAATCCGCCAGCGCTGGCGGCGGCGGTGACGGGTGCGTTGGCCCAGGGGGTGCCATCGGGTTTCCGGACTTCGAGGACCAGGGGTTCGGTGAGCCATTCATTGGGCCCGGTGTAGGGGACGTCACCCCATCGGGTGGGCAGTTGAACCAGCGAGGGTCGATGGCCGTCGAAAAAGTCCAGGGGCGGAGTGCCTGCGGTCACTTCAGCGGCGTCGGAAGCGCCATCGCCATCACTGTCCAGATCCATGGGATTAGTCTGGAGCGATTGCCACTCTTGGAAATCTCTCAAGCCATCGGCATCGGCGTCGCGCTCGAGCCGGCGGACACGCCAGAATCGAGTGCCGGTCAACGCACCCGATTCGGCGGCTTGCCGGATGACGCTGTCTGGCTGGGAAAACTGAAGCAGCGGGTAGGCTTCCGCCAGCGAATCGAGGGCGTCACGCACGGCGGGATCGGGATCAGGACCGGTCGTGGTCGGGAGAACGGCCGGTGCCTCGGACACCTGGGTGCGGGTCACGACCGTGGCATCGGTCACCGCCGCGCCAGCGGACCGGGGCACTTTCCGGAAATCGAGCGGTACGCGTCGACGCACGATGGTGCCGGCGGCATCCGACCACTGAGCCAGCGAGGTGCCGTCGGAATAGGCGATTATGGCGAAGTCCAGCCGGAGCGGGTGCTGGGGCGGCGGCCCGTCGAAGTCTGGCCATTGCCCGAGATAAAATGCCTGGCGGCCATTGGTTCCTTCGACGGGGCGAGGCAGCGCCGGCTTCCAATCGCTCGTCTCGAGTCGGGTACTCCATTCGACCTGGTAGGCGCGCCCGAGGTCGGTGGCGGTGTGCAGGTAGAGCAGGCCGCCGGCTTCCTGTTCCAACCAGGCGTAGAGCGGGGCTTCGGTGGCGGCGGCGGTTGCTGGATGGGTAGCCAGCGCCAATGGCAGGCCCAGACGCAGTGTGGTGAGTCTCATCGTGGCCGGGCAGAACCCCGGGACTGGCAATTGTCCCCGATCTGGCGGGTCGGTCAATTCCAGTGGCAATTTTATCGGGTGTCGCCACTCTGAGGCCCCATGAACGACATCCGCATTCTGATGAAGACCAGCAAAGGGGATATTGCCCTGACGCTGCTGGCGAGCCGCACTCCGGTGACCGTGGCCAATTTCCTCAATCTGGCCCAGCGCGGGTACTACAACGGGCTGAAGTTTCACCGAGTGATCGACAATTTCATGATTCAGGGAGGGTGCCCATTGGGCACGGGGACCGGGGATCCGGGATACAAGTTTGATGACGAGTGTTTTCCCGACCTCAAGTTCGACCGACCCGGCCTGCTGGCCATGGCGAATGCCGGCATTCGCAACGGCATGGGCACCAATGGCAGCCAGTTCTTCATCACCCATGTGCCAACGGACTGGCTCAACGGGAAGCACACCATTTTCGGCGCAGTGAGCAGCGGTCAGGACGTGGTGAACAAGATCCGCCAAGGTGACACCATCGCAGGCATCGACATCCTTGATCCAACCGAGGAGCTGATGAAGGGACAGGCCAACCGAGTGGCGGAGTGGAACAAGCGGCTGGGGTGAGGAGGAAGGATCTAAGTGACTGAAAGGGACTAAGGGGACCCGAGGGACGAGAGGGTTATTGGAGCATTTTGTCGCGCTCGAGTTTCAGGCCCATTTTCCGGTAGAGAGTGGCGATACTGACGCCGAGCATGGAAGCGGTTTTTTCGCGCGATCCCTCATTGAATTTGAGGGTTTCGCGGATGAAGAGGCGTTCTTGTTTACGGATGTAATCGTCCAGGGAGGTGCCGATGGGCAATTGGTGGCGCACTCCGGCGAGATCGGCGTCGGTGACTTCGATTTTTTGGGTGATTTTGGGCGGCAGATCAGAGGGGCGGATGCGTTTGCCTTCGGCGAAGGTGCAAGCGCGCTCGATAGCATTCTGGAGTTCACCGACATTGCCTGGCCAAGCGTAGTTCTTGAGAAGGTCGAGGGCGTAGCGGTCGATTTCCTGGATGTCGAGGCCGGAGACGCGCGCGTAGTTTTTCAAGAAGTGCAGGGCGAGGGCCTCGATGTCGTCTCGGCGCTGGCGGAGTGGTGGGACTTGGATGGGGATGACCGAGATGCGGTAATAGAGGTCTTCGCGGAAACGACCCTCCTTGAGGAGGGCCTCGAGCGGTTGGCTGCTGGTGGCGAGGAACCGCACGTCCTCGGCTGGCGAGAGCACGCCGCGGAGGCGCTTGTCGGCCAATCCTTCGAGATACGCATTGAGCTGGCTTTGGATGTGGAGCGGCAGTTGGTGGATATCCTCCACGACAATGGTCCCTCCCTCAGCCCGGCGGAATATAGTCGGGCCGCCAGCGGGTCCGCCAAACAATTCTTGTTCCAGCAATTCCGGCGGGAGGGCGGAGCAGTGCAGGACTTTAAAGGGCGCATGGCGCCGCCGGCTGCGGTCATGGATGGCTCGGGCAACCAAGTGCTTGCCGCTGCCGAATTCCCCTTCGAGCAAGACCGGACTGTCGTTGTCGGCGATGCGGGCCACCAGTCGCAGAATCTCCTTGAGCTGCGGACTTTCGCCCACGGTAACCGTGGTGGTTCCCAAGGCCGTCTCACCGGGGTTCGGACGCTGGGAGGCCGCGGGCATGGAAGGGGCGGGCGCGATCGCGCGGTTGATGGTCCGTTGCAGGTCGTCCAGCTCGAACGGCTTCGTCAGATAATCGAAAGCCCCGAGCTTCATCGCCGCCACCGCATTCTCCACCGAGGCAAACCCCGTCACCATCACCACATTCATCGCCGGAAATTCCCTCCGGCACCGCTCAATGATCTCGAGACCGTCCATGTCCCCGATCCGCAGGTCGACAATCGCCAGTTCCGGCTTCAGCGAACCAACCGCCGCCAACCCTTCACGCCCCGTCTGATAGGTGAAAGTCTCGTGCCCCATCCTCCGGGCCAGCTGGCTCATCATTTCCAGCATGCCGGTTTCGTCGTCGATAATGACAATTTTCGCCATGTCGCTAATAGAGATTAAACTGATGGGAGGGAAGGAAAGCCCAAGTGGGTTTGAATATCAGATTTGCAGATTATTTAGATCTCTAAATGAAATCGCTCTCCCTGGCAATCCTCTTTTTTGCAATTCTGAGAAAAGAGGTAGGGGAAAGCGAGGGGGAGGCGAAAAAGGGGAGGAAGAACCAATGGGTCCTATTGGTTCTATGGGACTTATGGGCCTGAGCGTTGGATTGTTATCGGCTCGGGAATCGCTTGAGGTTTTTGACTGGAGCGGATGGCCTCGAGTTTTTCGGGTGGGAGGCCGGAGGCTTCGAGGGCGGCCAGGGCGGCGGGCTCGTCTTTTTTCTTCCAAGTATTGAAGACTTGTTCGACAGCGCTGACCCGTTGGTTTTCCTCGGTGACGGTGTTGGCCCAGGCCATGGCGCTTTCGGGGTCGCGATTGGCGACTTGGGTGGCGAAGCTGAGTCGGGCGGAGTCGAGTTCCGGGGTCTGAGGCTGGGCCCCTAGCCAGGCACCGGCCTTGTTGGGGTCGTGGTTGGCCCACTGGGACACGATGGTTTGGTAGGCTTGGCTTTTTTTATCGGGCTCGGCGTTTTCGAGGAGGTAATTAGCGCCGCGTTGGGGATCGGACATCATGAGCATGGATCCGACGCGTTGAGACACCTCCTTGCGTTCGTCATCGGGCAGGCTGGCGGTCATGGCGATGGCTTGATCGGGTTCCATCATGGCGAGTTGGCCGAGGATGGCGGCGCGGGCGTCGCGGCGCTCGTCTTTATCGGGGAGGCGTGAGATTTCGTCCATGAGTCGGGATCTGGAGGCGTCGTCGTAGGCGGTCTGGGAGATGCCGTTGAGGGCCATTTGGCGTTCCTGGGGGTCATCGAGTTCGGCGAGTCGGGCGAAGGCTTTATCGGGATCTTTGGAGGCGAGAGCTGCGAAGAGGCCCATCATCATCATGCCGCGACCGCCGAACATGCCACCGCCCTCCTCATCGTTGGTTTGAATGTAGTTCCAGGCTCCTTCAGGGTCGTTTTGAGCCCAAGCGGAGAGGACGCCCATTTTGGCCATCTGCATCATCGGGCCTTTGTCAGCGGCGTTTTCGGTGGCGTATTTCAGGGCGGCCGGTCCATCTTTTTCCGCCCACCGACTGAGCAGGACCATTTCGAGCATCATTTTTGACTGAGGCTCCTTGATGTTGGCGGCCTCTTTGAGGGCCGACTGGATGTCTTCATCGCGGATTTGGCCGAGCAGGGTAATGGCTTTCAGCATGGCGGAAGGGTTCTGCATACCGCCGCTGCGCATGAGTGATTTAACTTGAGCGAGAATGGATTGGATCGACGGGGCGGCGTCGGGTGCGGCGGCGCCGGATGCCAGTTGATTGCTGGCGCCAGAGGCGGATGAGGTGGCCCCATGCGACTGTCCGGGCAACTTAGGTTTCCCAGGGCCATCGGCGACGTCGCGGGTGGCGATGAGTCGATTGGAGGTGGATTCCGTGCCGGTATGGTGACCGAACCACCAGGCGGCGGCGAGGGAGGCAGCCCAAAGGGCTGAGAGAAGTAGGATACGGGGTTTCATAAGCGGGGTGAGTCATTCCCGGCCCAAAGGGCGAGATGGACCACACGGTGATGATCTCCTGACCCCGCGTCAGTTACAAAAATCGCCGCTTATTCAAACGGAACGCGACATTAAAATCGTCGTTTTGGCCTCACGGCTCGGGGGTTGAAGGGGGCGTGGTGTCGGAGGCGGCGGGCGGCGTGGCGGGTGCCGGTTCGGTTGGCGCCGACGGGTCGGTGGCCGGGGCCTCCGGTGTGGCGGTGGGCTCAGGAGCTGTGCTATTGGCAGGCGGCACCACGGATTCCGGCGCCGTGGGCAAGTCGAAGTCGAGACCTGTCGAGGGGGTGGCGGCGGGAGCGGGATCCGGATCGGGGACGAATTCGACCTCGGTGGGCGGCTTGAGCTTGACTTGATCGGCCCTTTCTTTGGCTTCGGTGAGGATTTCGTTGCCGAAGAGCGAGCTGTCCTTTTGGATGGCGTCGAAAACGGCGAGGGCGTCGTCGGTTTTACCGAGGTTGACCAAGGCATCGGCCTTGCGCATTTGGGCCAGAGGGCGGAGTGGGGAATTCGGGAAGCGATTGATAAACGTTTCGTATTCGCGCACGCCGGCTTCCGAGCCGTCTTTTTCGGCGGTCAGGGCGGCGATGCGAAAGGCGGCGTGCTCGACCATCGGGTGCTGGGGAAAGTTGGAGGTAAACTTTTTGAGTTCATCGAGGGCACCCGGGAGGTCGTTGTTTTGGGCGAGCAAATTGGCGATCATGAGCTGGGCGCTGCCGGCCGCCACGGTTCCGGGGTGGTTGGCGATGACTTTCTTATAATCGTCTAGAGTCTCGGATCCGGTGAAGGCCTCGGCCTGTTCAATGACCGCACGTTCACGCTGTTGGCGAATGACCAACCAAGCGCCCACGGCCGTGGCGATGGCCAGCAGGACGATCAGCATCTTCTTGAAATGCTGCTCCAGGAAGCTTTCGAAAGGCGACTGGGTCCATTCGAACCGCGCTTCTGGCGCGGTGTCCGGTGTAATGGGGAGGGTGGGCTGCGGCTTGGAATCGCTCATGAGAAATCCAGGGTGGGCGCGGTTATTCCTGCAACTCGTCGATGTGGCGCGCCAGGGTGAAATCGGCATCCGTCAACCCGTTGGCCGAATGCGTCGTCAAGGTCAGTTTGACCGTCCGGTAGCGCAACTCAATGTCGGGATGGTGATTGGCTTTTTCGGCCAGTCGTGCGACTTCATTGATGAAATCCACTGCATCCAGGAAGGACGGGAAGGTGGCCGTCAATGTCAGATGCTTGTCCGCCACGCACCACCCTGGCACGTCCGTGTGACGGCGGGCAATTTCGTCGGGGGCGAGCAGGCGAGCGGGCATGAAGAATGCGATCCGGGAGAAATCGGCATGGTGCGGGGGAGGAGGTGAGTTGTCAATGGCCGGGTGCGTGGGCGGAGGGCGGAGGGCGGAGGGCGGAGGGCGGAGGTCGGCGGTCGGCGGTCGGCGGTCGGCGGTCGGCGGTCGGAGGGCGGCGGTCGGAGGGCGGAGGGGGTACACAGTATTCGGTGATCAGTGTTCGGTAATCAGCTCGAAGCGGGCGGGGTACGAGGGAGGGGAGAGTGACCGGCGAAGGGAAGGGTCGGCGACCCGCGGGGGGGGGGGTCGAGTCGGGGCGCGGAGCGGATTTTTCGAGGACGAGGACGAGGACGATTGGCGCAGAGGATGGGTGGCTGAAGCTGACGAACCATGACCATTGCGTGAGCGGAAAAGCATTGAGGTGGGCCACCTCCAGCCTCAGACGCCCGCCGATGGCAGCCCTGGTATCCGTGCCGGGCGTCGACTCTTGCGATCAGGAGAAGAAACTTACTTCTTTCGGGTGCGTTTGGAGGCGACGCCGCGGGGTTCGAGGGAGAGGCCGAGTTCGACGAGGTGTTTTTTGGCGAGGTCGAGGGCGCGTTTTTCGCCGTTTTCGGCGATGGAGAATTTGGTCGAGTGGCGGCGGCCGTCGCGACCGCGCCAAGCGGCCTGCCAATATTCGTATTTATGGCCGGTGGAGTCCTGGGTGACGACGTGGGTAATTCCTTTAATGCCGCTTTTTTTGACGTGGCGGCGGCGGCGGGAGAGCGATTCGAGGCGGTCTTTGGGCAATTTTTTGACGAGCGAGTCGCGGTGGCGGCGGGCTTCGATGAGGGCGGCGGCTTTGCCTTGGTATGATTTGTCGGCGAAGAACTTGGAATTGACTTCGCCCTTGAGGGTGATGCGCACGAACCATCCGTGGTTGCGCTTTTCTGGCTGGTCAATGCGGCTGATGCCGTAGTTGGGCCGTGAGAATTTCATGCGTGGGGATCGTGCGATGGGGGTGGCGGGGGAGGAACGCGCGGGATGGACATCATGGCGATGGTGACTGGCGCGGGCAAGCGGGAGGGGCTAGGGTCAAGCCTTATCGCTGAGAATGTGTTAAGATTTTCCCATTGATGAGCCGACCGATGACCTTGCTGCCACGGCCGCCGCACCTGCCCGAGGGTGTGGTGGCGGTGGCGATGGCTGTGGACCGTGGGCGAAGCCGCGAGTGGAGTACCGTGCTGTTGGCCAAGGGGGTGCCGCACTGGACGGCGGAACTGGCGGGTGGGGTGGCCGTTTTCGTTTCCGCGGAGGATGAGGAATTGGCCCGGGGGCAGATAGCCGCGTATGATCGGGAGCAGCGATTGGAGGACGAGGCGGGCCGGAGACGGCCGCCGCCGTTGCCGGAGATGGGCGGGTCGCCCTGGCCGGGGCTTGGGTTGGCGGCGTTGCTGCTGGGCGGACTTCACTGGTGGAAAGTGACACGGGCGCCGGAGTTGGCGGGGCCTTGGGCGCGGGACGGTGTCGCGATGATTGATCAAGGCGAGTGGTGGCGGGCGGCGACCGCGTTGGCGGTGCATGCGGATTTGCCCCATTTGCTAGGCAATCTGTCGTTTGGTCTGCTGCTGATGTGGTTTGTGCTTCATGCGTATGGTCGGCGGCTTGGGTGGCTGTGGGTCGGGTTGGCCGGGGTGGTCGGGAACGTGCTCGTGGCGGCGACTTACTATCCCGAGGCCTTTCGTGCTGTGGGGGCATCGACGGCTGTATTCGGGGCGGTTGGACTGCTGGTCGTGCACGGGATGGTGTGGTCGAGGGGCGGGCGCGGGATGCGTCGGCACGGTTCGTGGCTGGCGCCGCTGGGAGGCGGACTGGCGTTGTTGGGGGTTTTTGGATCGGGGGGTGGGGATACGGACGTGGATTTGGCGGCGCATTTGGCTGGGTTTGCCGCCGGGATGGCGGTCGGGGCACCGGTTTCGATCCGGCAGCGTTGGTGTCGGGTGGTCGAGCGTCCGGTGCCCACGGCCGCGATCTCGTGAGCGGAAATTTTCTTTTCTTTCTGGCCGGATCGCGGTCAGACTGAGGGATGCCCTTGGCCGGGGCAGAGACCGGCCGCCCAACCTCGATCAACCGCCCTCATGACCACCCGTCGCCGATTTCTGACCACCTCCGTGCTAGCCGTGCCCGCCCTGCCCGCGATTCTCCGCGCCGAGGAAACCAAACCGCTCTTCGAGATCTCGCTGGCGCAGTGGTCACTCCACCGAGCGCATCAGGGTGGAAAGATGAAGAACCTTGATTTCCCGGCGGCGGCGAAAAAAGATTACGGGATTAGCGGAGTCGAGTTCGTCAATCAATTCTGGAAGGATCAGGCGAAGGATCAGAGTTATTTGAAGGACCTCAAGCAGCGTTGCACCGACAACGGCGTGACCGCGGTTTTGATCATGTGCGACGACGAGGGGAACTTGGGCGACCCGGACGAAGCCAAACGGCAACAGGCCGTGGAGAATCACAAGAAGTGGGTCGAGGCGGCCAAGTTTCTCGGGTGCCACAGCATCCGGGTGAATGCGGCCACCGGGGATCAGGGCAGCCCGGCCGAGCAAGGCCGGCGCGCCGCCGATGGACTGCGCAAGCTGGCCGAAATTGCCAAGCCCCATGAAATCAACGTGATTGTCGAGAACCATGGCGGGTTGTCTTCCCACGGCGAGTGGCTGGCTGCCACCATCAAGGAAGTAGGGCTGCCGAATGCGGGAACGCTGCCGGATTTTGGGAATTTTCACAGTTACGACCGCTACAAGGGGGTGGATGAGACCATGCCCTATGCCAAAGGGGTGAGCGCCAAGAGCCACGATTTCGATCCGGCGACTGGAGACGAAACGCGCACGGATTATCGCAAGATGCTGGACATTGTGCTGAACAAGCACGGCTACTCCGGGTGGATCGGGATTGAATACGAAGGGGGCCAATTGGATGAACCGGCCGGAATTCGGGCGACGAAAGCGCTGCTGGAAAAGATCCGGGCTGAGATGGCGGCGAAGAAGGCGTGATCGATGGTCGGTGCCTGAGTCATCGGCTCACCCTCGGCTAGGCAATTGCTTACGGGGTTCAAATGGGTTCCTTGCCTTGTCGTGGGGCAGGGATGGGCGATGATGGGGCCATGAGGGGAGAAGTCGAGAAGGCCGATTCAGCCACCGCCGGCTTATTGTTGGCGGGCGGAGAGGCGCGGGAGGATGAAGCGACGCGTCGTCGGTTTCTGCAGCAGGTGGCGTGTTTGGGTTTGGGCGGGTGTGCGTTGCTTGGGCCGGTGGTGGCGGGAGCGGTCGTGGTGGCCCATCCCTTGATCGAGAAAGAAGCGACCGGACTGATGGTTCGGCTGGCGGGTCTGGACGATCTGCCGGTGGACGGGGCGCCTCAGTTATATCAGGTGCTGGCGGAGCCGACGGCGGCATGGCTGAAGTTTTCGCGGGGGGCGATCGGGTCGGTGTTTTTGATGCGGACTGGCGAGAACCAAGTGCAGGCCTTCAACGCGGCCTGTCCGCATGTGAGCGAGCCGATCACCTGGCGGGACGAGTCGAAGGAGTTTCATTGTCCGTTGCATTCGAGCCGATTTTCGGCGGACGGGGCGCGGCTGGGGGCCGATTCGCCGAGCCCGCGGGATTTGGACGCTTTGGATGTCGAATTGCGGGATCGGGAAGTCTGGGTTCGATTTCAAAATTTCACTCCCAACAAGGAGAAGAAGCGGCCAGTATGAACGGGCCAGCGCTGAGGTACTGCCGCCACGGAACCACTAACCCCTGAATGATGTGAGCCCTTTGTGAATGGCTGGAAGAGCGGACTGGGCGGGTATGGGTTGTTGACCGGTTGGACGTGGCTGCAGGATCAACTTGACCCCGAGCAGATCGGCATCATCGCCGATTGGATGCGCGGTGAGGCGAAGGGAAGGAGGGGCGGAACATCGAGGGATTGGGGATTTCCCCGGGAATGCGTCAAACCCGTTGCAGAGGCGCGGCTTGCCCTTATGGTTTCAGGATGCGCGAAGTGGCAGCAGCAGTGGTTCTGGTGGCAGCCGTGGCCGTGTTTCGGCTGATCGGGCCGCTGGCTGGCGGCTCGGTCTCGCTGATTCTGGCGAATATATCCCCGCTGGCGGCGGTCGTCGTAGTCGGTGCCATTTACCTGCCACGGCGAGTGGCCTTCGCGGTGCCCTTCGGGGCACTTTTTGTTTCCACGGTCGCCGTGAACTGGGTCAAAGGATGGCCGGTGGCGAGCCCGTACACCCTGTCGGTGGCGCTGTGCTTCGCCTTTGTTTTTGCCATGGCCTGGCCCCTGCGCGGCACGTCGAGGGCGTCCGCGGTGCTGGGGATCACGGTGGTGGGGACGCTGGTCTTTTATGCGCTCAGCAACACCGTGGCTTGGGCCTTTGAGCCAGGATATGCACGGACGCCCGGAGGCTGGATCCAAGCGCAAACCGTCGGATTGCCCATCCCCGGGGCTCCGCCTTCCTGGTGGTTCCTCGTGAAATCATTGGCCGGTGATCTGCTTTTTGCGAGCCTCATGGTCGCCCTTTGCCACCCAAAACGCCGCGAACGCACCGCGGAGCTCGCCCCGCCCACACCAGAAACCCCGATCCTCCACCGCCCCGTTGTTGAGTAACTCAATTTGGATTTCCGATTTCCGCCCCAACCGCCATGCCTGTAGTAGCCGATACCACCACTGATTTCTCGAAGACGGAAGTCAACGCGGCGCTGACCGCCGAGCAGAAGCGTCACCTGCTGCGCGACATGATCCGCATCCGCGAATTCGAGACGGGCGCGCATGAGCAGTACACAAAGAAGAATATGGGTGGGTTTCTCCACCTCTACATTGGCCAGGAGGCGGTCGCGGTGGGGTGTGTGTCGCTCATGGGGGACAACGATCATGTGATCACGGCATATCGCGACCATGGGCACGCGCTGGCGGTGGGGATGAGCATGGATGAATGCATGGCGGAGCTGTTTGGCAAGGCGACCGGCTGCTCGAAGGGCAAGGGTGGGTCGATGCATTTTTTTGCGCCGGACAAGAATTATTGGGGTGGGCATGGGATTGTGGGCGGCCAGACGCCTCTGGGGCTTGGGCTGGCCTTTGGCCTGAAGTACAAGGGGTTGACCGGGTGCGCCATGTGCTTTCTGGGGGATGGGGCAGTGAACCAGGGATGCTATCACGAGTCGCTGAATCTGGCAGGTCTCTGGGACCTGCCGGTGATCTACATTATTGAGAACAACGGGTACTCGATGGGGACGAGCCAAAAGCGTTCGAGCGCATACAACACCTGTCTGGCCGAACGGGCCGCGGGGTACGGGATCATTTGGGATGTTGTGCGCAATGGATCGGACCTTTACGAAGTCCGCGAAGTGGTCGGCCGGGCCATTGAGCGCGCGCATCGGGAAAGCCGTCCGACCGTGCTCGAAATCGCCACGTACCGGTATCAGGGCCACTCGGTCGCCGACTCCAAGCACAATGTGAGGGACGGCTATCGTACCAAGGACGAGATTGAGCACTACCGTAAAAATTTCGATCCGATTGACAACTTCAGTGCCAAGCTGATCGATGAAGGGGTGGCCACCGCAGCGGACATCCAGGAAATGACCAAGGCGGCGATAGGCGAAACGCGAGCCTCCGTGGCCTTCGCCGTCGGCAGTCCACTGCCGAACTTGGAGGACATCTTCAGCGACGTCTATTACGAGGTCGACCAAGGCACTGCGGCCGGACGCACCGGGCGCCATTTTTTCAACGATTAGCGAAACCAACTTATCATGCGTCTCATCGAGTATCGCGATGCCCTGAACGAAGCTTTTGACGAAGAGATCCAGCGCGATCCCAACGTCTTCCTTATTGGGGAAGAGGTGGCGGAGTACGACGGTGCCTACAAAGTGACCAAGGGGCTCTGGCGAAAGCACGGAGACAAAAGGGTGGTCGATGCCCCGATCAGCGAAGCGGGATTCATTGGCATGGCCGTGGGGGCGTCGATGCTCGGGTTGCGGCCGGTGTGCGAACTGATGTTCTGGAGCTTTTACACCGTGGCGTGGGACCAGATCGCGAATAACGCGGGCATGGTGCGCTACATGTCCGGGGGGTTGATTCATTGCCCGATCGTCATCCGGGGGCCAGCCAACGGCGGCACCAATGTCGGGGCGACCCACTCGCACACCCCGGAAAACGTCATGGCCACCATCCCCGGGCTGAAGGTCGTCTGTCCCGCCACGCCGCGCGACGCCAAGGGCCTCATGAAGACCGCCATTCGGGACAACGATCCGGTCATGTTCATGGAAAACACGTTGCTTTATGGGTTGAAAGGCGACGTCCCGGATCCGGCGGACGGTGATTTTATTATTCCCCTCGGCGTGGCCGACTTGAAACGCGAGGGAACCGATGTGTCGCTCATCGCCCATGGCCGTGCCGTGCTCACCGCGCTGGAGGCCGCCGAAATCCTCGCCGCCGAGCATGGCATCGAATGCGACGTGCTCGACCTGCGCTCGATCCGTCCGCTCGATGAGGCCGCCATCCTCGACACCGTGGCCAAAACAAACCGGGTGGTGCTGGTCGACGAAAACAAGCCGTTCTGCGGCGTCAGTTCGCAAATCGCCGCCCTCATCCAGGAAAAGGCTTTCGATGACCTCGATGCCCCGGTGCAGCGAGTTTGCTCGCTTGACGCCCCGGCGATCTACAGCCCGCCGCTCGAGAAAGAACAATTGCCCACCGCGGCCCGGGTGGTCGAGAAAGTGCTCTCCATCGCCTGATGGGGACCACCACCCGCACGCCACCCCCCGCTCCCGCCGTCTGCCCGGACGCCGAATTGGTTCGGCCACTCGGTTCGCATGCCTGGTGGGTTCGCCTTCCCAACGGCCACGAACTCGTGGGCATCGTCCGTCGCGCCGACCGCATCGCCGCCGCCAGCCTGCTCCCCGGTCAGCGCGTGGTCATCGAAATCGTTCCCGCCGACTTCTCGCGCGGCCGACTCCGCCTTGGTTGATTTGGGATTTGGGATTTGGGATTTCGGATGGCCGACCGCCACGAAAGACAGACTTTGTCGAATTTTCTATCATTAACGAGGTGCCACACTCTGC
Source organism: Verrucomicrobiales bacterium (assembly GCA_046155625.1). Lineage (GTDB taxonomy): Bacteria > Verrucomicrobiota > Verrucomicrobiia > Verrucomicrobiales > V1-33 > CAJBME01. The sequence continues at coordinate 16,126 of JBJXFS010000290.1, forward strand.
GTTCCGGAGTCTCGGTCCGACGCTTGGCGTTCGAGTGACGCGTCAATATTGCGCTCTCCGTCCTTGGTGTTGCACCTGTTTCTGGCCAGTGGGCCGCATTCACGACTAAAGGGGCAAAGCCCCGCCCCATACCAGCCTGGGCAGCGGCCCAGGAGAGCAGCTGCCCAGGAGAGCCACCCAGAAAGAATGCGAGGGCTGAAAGCCCGCCCCATCCCGACCTCGCACTGGACTGATGGAACCCCATGCCGTTTGATGACCGCAAGGGATAGGGCACGCGCTTTCAGCCCTGGAGGTTTCAAGGGCGTTTTTCCCGGGCCGTTGGCCCTGTGGGAGTTGCATCCCACTTCCTCAATGTTGATGAGTCAGAGCCACCTCTTCGATCCGTGGGAGCACGGGAATCGCACGGGTAAAGTCGAGGACGAGGACGAGGACGAGGATGATTGGCGCAAAGGATGGATGGCTGAAGCTGACGACCAATCGTGTGGGCGGAAAAGACCGACTCAGGATGCTTGGAATCGTCCTCGTCCTCGTCCTCGAGGTGGCCGCTCTGCTCACCGCCCTGCCACGCACGCCTGTGACTCTCCCTGTCCATCGTGCCCCGATCGTTTCGGGCTGAATACCACTCACCGTTTACCGCCGCCCGCCGACTGCCGACTGCCGACTGCCGAATTTATCTTCCGCATGGGTTGCCAAAAACGGGTGACCGGTATAAGAAGCCGATGCCTGGGACCGCGACGGGGTCGTGGGCGGACCCTTCTTTTTTCCATGAAGATCGCTCGGAGCCTCATTCTCAGCCTGGCCTTGGTGGCCGCCGCTTCCGCCCAACTGGGTATCGACTCCCTTGGATTCCTTGAGCAGCTTGGCAGTGACGTCAAGATTGACACCGACGACACGCAGTATGACGCGGAGAAGGGGGCGATTGTGTGGAGTGGCAATGTGCATCTGGAGTTGGCGGGCACGGAAATTTTTGCCAATCGGGCGGAGTACGACACGAAGCTGGAAGAAATTCGGGTGACGGGGAACGTCTCGATTTATCGTGAAGGGGTATTGTATCGCGGTGAGCGGGCCACGTATCGGGTGCGCACCCAGGAGATCGATGCCGCGGAAATGCGGAGCGCGTTCGAGCCGGTTTTTTTCACGACCGAGCAACTGGACAGCAATCTGTCGGAAATCTCGGTGATCAACACGGTGAACACATCGTTCACCACCGATGACAATCCGGATCCCGACTGGTTTATCAAGGCGAAGCGGATTGAGATTTATCCGGAGGATCGCGTCGTGTTCCACGGGCCGAAGTTGTACGTGGGGGACGTGCCGATTCTGTGGTTGCCGTATTTGTCCCAGCCGCTGCAGGAGGATCTGGGGTATCAATTTACACCCGGCTACAGCAGCCAGTGGGGCGCGTATTTGCTCAACCGATATGGCACGCTGTGGGGCGATCATTCGGTGGTGCAATTTCTGTTGGACGGGCGCACCGAGCGCGGCTTGGCCGGAGGCATTAATCTGCTGTCGCAGCGGTGGCGGAGTAACCCGAATTTTGGAAAGTTCCAGGCCTACTACGCCCATGACACTGACCCTCAGCAGTCGGTTGTGACGTCCCGGGCCGAGGACCGATCGGGGCTCGATAACGACCGTTACCGGATCAACTTCCATCACCGCGTCTATCTTCCGGGGCCGGAGGAGAGCACGCTGTACGTCGACTTCGACATCAACAAGGTGAGCGACGAGTATTTCTACGAGGATTTTTTCCCCAACGATTTCCGGCTCGACCCCCAGCCCGACAACATCATCACGCTGACCAAGCAGCACGAGCGCGGAGAGCTCAGCGTGCTGACGCGTTTCGAGGCCAATGATTTTTACCGCAACGACACGCGCCTCCCGGAAATCGCGCTGGATCTGACGCGCCAGCCGATCTTCAACACGGGCGCTTTCTATTGGGGCAGCACCACGTTTGGCTTGTATGAGGACAACCTGAGCGAGGCCACCATGGGGCGATTGCGCACGCAGGTCGACGCCCTCGAAGACGACATCCGACTGGCCGACCAGCTGACCGCGCGGCTCTCCGAAACGAGCGGCCTGCGGTCGCCCCTGGCCACCGATCCCGCCATCCAGGAACGGCGGACGCTGCTCGACGACCTGCGCAATCAGTTGGAACCCAATAGCTTTACGCGACTCTACAGCTATCACGAGGTGCTGTACCCGCTCACCCTCGGGAAGGGAGTCACAGTCACCCCAAAAATTGGCGGCGGTGCGGTGAATTATTCGAGTGTGGACGGACCGGCGCCCGACAGCTCGACGCGCGGTTTATTTCATGCGGGGGTGGATGTGGCCACCAAGTTCTCCAAGTTTTACGATGACCTGCGGGTCCCCAAGCTGGGGCTGGACGGCATGCTGCACGTGGTGCAGCCGTATCTCAGCTACTCGTATTTCAGTGCCGACGAAATTGGGAGCTCGTTCCGCGGGGTCGACCGACTCGTGCCGACCAACCGCCTCCGACCGATCGATGTTCCGCAGTTCACGGCCGTCGATAGCCTCAACTCATGGAACATCGTCCGGGCGGGAGTGGAGAATCGTTTGCTCACGCGACGCGGGGACGGCAGCCATCCGTGGCTCGTGAGCAACACGTATTTCGACACCTATTTAGACGACCCTGAATTTGATCGCGATTTCTCCAACCTGTTTGAGGAAATTTCCTGGTTCCCCCTGCCGTGGCTGCGCGCCAATCTCGGAGCCCAGCTGCCGGTTTTCGGGGGCGATTTTTCCTTCACCGAACTCAACTCCGGCGTGACGTTCATGCCGACGCGCGACTTCGAGTTCAATATCAGCCACCGCTTCCTCCAGGACGATCCGTTCTTCCTCGACTCTAATCTCGTCGACCTGCGCACATACTTCCGATTGAGTGAAAACTGGGGATTCAGCAGCTTTCACCGCTACGAATTCGAGGACAGCACGTTCGAGACCCAGCAGTACACGATCCACCGCGATCTGAATACCTGGACGGCGGCGTTGGGATTCCTTTTCCGGGACAACCGCGGCGAGGAGGAGACCGGCGTGGTGCTTTCCCTCACTCTTAAAGATTTCCCAAATGTGAGCGTGCCCCTCGGCATCGACGCCCTCGGCGGCAGCAATTGAGGCCCGCTGGACGCCCGTCATGGAATCGCTTTCGCCCGTCGCCCGAAAATTCATCCTTCACTGGGGTGAGATGGGGGCGCGCTGGGGACTCAATCGCACCATGGCTCAGATCCATGCCCTGCTGTTTCTGGCTGAGAAGCCGCTACACGCCGAGCAAATCTGCGACCAACTCGGGCTGGCCCGGTCGAATGTCAGCACTGGATTGCGCGAACTTCAGAATTGGGGAATTGTCAAGATCGTTCATGTGATGGGCGACCGGCGCGATCACTTCGAGTCCATCCACGACGTTTGGGAACTGTTTCGGGTCATCGCCGCGGAGCGCAAACGCCGCGAAATGGACCCCACCATTCGCGTGCTGCGCGAATGCGTGGAAGAGGCGGCTCGAGCCGAATCGGCCGACCCAGTCACCGCGGAACGGCTCGCGGCGATGAAGGATTTTTTCGAAGTCGCAGCCGATGGATACCGCCATTTCAGCCAATTGCCCCCAAAATCGGTTCGGCGGCTGGCGAAAATGGCGGACACCATCGCTTCGCTGGTGCTCCGCGGCGGAGAAGCGACCGCCGAACCGAGCGCATCCAAGAAAGCCTGAGTGGGCACGCAAGGAAAGCGCGTCCGGTAGGCGCGGGGGCGGCAGTAATGGGCGAGGCCGTCTTACGCCCACTCGATTCCGGTTTCATCGGCCATCTGGTGTCGATGCGGCAGTCGATGGTTCCGTGCCAGAAATCAGTGAATTCGTGAACAAAACCGCTAAATTTGTCACAACATGAACGTTCACTATCGACGTCTTCCTTCTGCCATGAAGTCCCCAATCAATTTTTCCATGGTTCTCAGCCTCTGTCTGGCAGGGGCGGCTCCTGTAGTTTTGAACTCGTGTGACGGCTACGGGACGAAGGCGGAAGCGGCCCACCTGGCGGCGCAGGCGGAACTCAGCGCGTTGAAGGCGGCCAAGGCGAAGCTGGAGTCCGAGGTGAAGCAGGTGGAAAAGGGGCAGGCGGATTTGATGAACCGCAATGAGGAGTTGCAGAAGGAGGCGGATGAAGCGAAGGCGCAGATCGAGAAGCTTCAGGATGAGGCGGCCAAGGCGCGCAAGGATCTGGAGGAGCACATGGCCAAGTACAAGGTGGGGCAGCGGGCCAAACTGAAGGGGCTGTCGCTGGCTAATCTGAAAACGAGCAGCTGGCAGTCGTTTGATGCCGTGGTGGTGAAGGAGGTGACGCCGACTGAACTGGTGTTTACCCACAGTCAGGGGATTGCGCACGTGCCGCTGGCTCAGCTGGCGCCTGATTTGCAGCGGAAGTTCCACTATGATCCGGACGAGTTGAAGCGGAAGGAGGAGGCGAAGGCGGTACAGGCGACGGTAGCCGATGAGTTGGAGGAGATCGAGGGGGTGGATGTAGAGGAGATGACGAAGGATCCAACGCGAACCGTCAACCCCGTGGTGGTGCAAAACCTCAAGCAGCGCATTCTCCAGCGGCAGCGGGAGATCGAGAAGGCGAAAGCGGAGGCCATGCGGGTGAAGGAGGCTGGCGACGACCGGACCAATATCGGCAAGTACCGGCTCCAGATACTCGGGCAGCGGGCGGCACGGATGCGGGCGGAGATCAAGGCGCTGTCGACGATGTTGGAGAAAGAACTGAACGGATAAAGCCGGGTTCACCCCCAAGCGTTGGTGATTGTTTCGGCCCACTGCCGGGCCTTGGTGCCGAATGCCAAATGCGGATCGGCGTAGAGGATCCCGCGCGAGACGTTGATCACACTGGGGGCGTGGCGGGTCGAGCCGGCCAAGCCGGACAACTCGCCGCCTTGGGCGCCCAGCCCCGGGATAAGCAGCGGGGCATCGACAATCCGGGACATCAATTCGGGGGAGGCGTTGGTCAACCCGACGACGAAGCCGACCTCGGTTGGGCGACCAGCGGCGCGTGCACGCATCCGCTGGATGTGCTCGAAGACGTAATGACCGTCGCCCAGTCGTTGGAGGGCGAATTCCCGAGCGCCGGGATTGGAGGTGACGGCGAGCAGGTAAATGGCATGGCCGGGGAAGTCGAGGAATGGCTCGATGGTGTCGAATCCCAGTGAGGCATTCAGCGTGACGGCGTCGGCGCGGAAATGCCCGAAGGCAGCCTGGGCATAGGCTTTTTGAGTTTCACCGATGTCGGAGCGTTTGGCATCGAGGATGACAGGGATTTCGGCCGGGATGTGGGAGAGGGTGGTCTCGAGCAGGCGGAACCCATCGGCACCGCGCTGTTCGAAGTAGGCGCTGTTGGGTTTAAAGGCGGCGGCGAAGGAGGCGGTTTCCTCGATGACGCGACGGAGGAAATCCGCGGGATCGCCATCGATCAGGTCGAAGCGCGGATCGAGCCCGACGCAGAGCCGGGAACCGGTGGCGGCGATGCGGGAGGCCAGTTTGTCGGAATACGGGGTCATGGGGGTTGAGTCACGGAGCGGGGGCGAATTGGGAGCCACCGACGATCCGACCGTGAGCGCGGGCGGTTCCTTGGTCGGGCACGATGGAGCCGAGCGCCCGGTCGAAGTGGAACAGAAGTAGAGAGTGGGCGTCAGGGGCGTGGCGTCGTTCCGGGGTGAAAGAATCGGAATAGCGGGCGATCGAGCTCAGACGCACTTCGTCGATCCAGCCCGCGAAGCCGCGCGTGGGGCGTCCCTGCTGGTCGGGATCGGCCCCGAGGTACAACGGCAGTCTGTTGCGGAGGCGCTGGCCACCCGCCGGGAGGCGCGCCGCGAGGTGGCCGTTGATGAAGAGGGAAACCGCCGCGCCATCGTAGACGCCCGCCACGTGGCTCCATTGACCAAGCGGCAGCGGGTCCTTTGCGGCGGCGGTGGCGTGGTGGTCCCCCAGGTGGACGAGAAAGCTCGGTATTCCGTGGTCGGCCAGCAGGCCGTAGTCGGAGCTTTGGGTTTTGGCGACGATTCCGGCCGTCGGCTGGGCTGTCTCCGGCCGCACCCAGGCTTCGAGCGTGAACGGGCCATCCGGGAGGTCGAAGTGGCCGGATTCGACGCGCCCGCCGGATGATTCTCCGGCGCTTTGGAGGGCCATTTCATGGGCGGGCGCGGTGAATGTTTCAGCGGGCAGTTCGCCGAAGCGAATCTCGGCTGGCACGCGCACCGGTGGCAGCGTGGTGCGTGCGTCCTCCTCGAGATACTCGGCCTCGACGAGGAAGACCGGGACTTCCAGCGGTGCGGTGAAGGGCGAGCGCACGCGGACGTAGGTGAAGGAAAACGACTTCTCCTCGCCCGGCTGCAGCACGGCATGTTGATGGTCGGGCGTAATCACCCATTCCCGGGCGTCGGCGTCGGCCGTCACCGTGAAGTCGACGGGGCGGCGCGAGGGATTGGCGAGTTTGAGGGCGTAGATGCCGGCTCCCAAGCCGTCGGCTCGGACGGTCATGGGCGGGGAATCGAGCGCTGGTTCAGCCCGCCGAACGGCGGCGATGTCCGTCGAGCGCTCCGGGGTGAACATCCGCGGATCAAGCACGGCGCCCACGGGCACCGTCGCGACCTTGATTCCCTCGGGCCGCACCGTGACCACATTAAAGTGATGCAGGAACCCCAGGCGGGGATAATGGCCCGGGATGGCGCCGCCCGTCGCGGCGAGAGTCATGTATTCGATGCCGTCCTTGACGCCGTCATGCCGGAGCCGGTGGATGTGCCCGGCAAAGCAGGCGCGCACGTTTCCGTTGGCCCGAAGCAGGGCGTGGACGCGGTCCCAGTTGGTCCCGGGATAGATGTCGGCGGCCCAGCGCGGGTGGTGCATGAAAACGAACACATGGTTGAGCGACTTCATGACCCCCAGCGACTCACTCAGCCAGGCGAGTTGGGCGTCGCTGAACTTTTGTTGGGCGGGATTCCCGAAGTCGCGCGCCACGGCCGGCGAAGCGGGATCGCCTTCGTCCGAGTGGAGCACCAGGAACCCGCAGTTCTTGTGCTCAAACCAGTACCAGAGAGGGCCAAAATGCTTCTCGTAATTGGCTTCGTGCTCGGTGGGCGGGCGGCCGGCGCCACGCCAGTAGATGTCGTGATTTCCAGCCACCGGAAACCACGGCATGCGCAGTGGCGCCATGGTGGCTCGGAACTCGCGCATCTGCGTTTCCCAAAGCTCCTGTCCGTTGTAGCCCTCCACCAAGTCACCCACCGTCATGACCAAATCCGGATCCAGGAGGTTCGTTTCCTTCACCGCTTGCGCCAACACCTCAATGCCTTCGGCCGGTCCGCCCGTGCGATCTCCAAAAATGACGAAGTGGAACATATCGTCACTCTTGGGCAGCGGGAGTGTCTGACCCGACGGCCGATTGGTGCGCACCCCGGGCTCATCACCCATGACCAATGCCGCCGCCCAAAGAGACACTGCCGGTAAGATCGAGCGAAGGAGACGTCCGGTAGTCATGCGCGCGAACCATGCATGCCCGGGGTGTGCCTCGCAACTGCGTCTCGGAAATCAGCCAATAACAGGACGCCACGGCAGGTTCCTCTTCACTTCCCGCGGAATCGGTTGCCCCAATAGTCCAGTGCTTCCTGCACCTCCCCCGCCCAGTAATTAAACCAAGCCATGAGTCCCCGCGGATGGGACTGATGGGACTGATGGGACTGAGGGGACTGAGGGGACTGATGGGGCTGAGGGGGCTGAGGGGGCTGAGGGGGCTGAGGGGGCTGGATGGGAGGCGATGCTGCTGGCGCGGCCGCGGGAGGATTGGGCGCTTGTGGAGTGGGGCGTGATTCAGTGAAGGGTGGGAGAGGCGGTGGGGAGGCTTTGCGGGCGGGCGCGGGGGAGGGGGCTGGCGTGGCTGGTGGCGTGGCTGGTGGCGTGGCTGGGAGGGGTGGTAAGGCAGGTAGGGCTAGGGGTGGGGTTGGTGGGGTTGGTGTTGCTGGTGTTGCTGGTGTTGGTGTTGCTGGTGTTGCTGGTGTTGGTGTTGCTGGTGTTGCTGGTGTTGGTGTTGGGGTGGCCGGTGGCGTAGTCGGTGGTGGTGCGGGGAGTGGCGGTGCGGATAGGCCTGGCGCGGGCACTGGGGTGGCCGGTGGCGTGTTGGGCGGCGGTGCTG
>JBJXFS010000291.1:0-9063 GCA_046155625.1 Verrucomicrobiales bacterium
TCGTCGCCTCAATGTTGTAGAAGCTCCCGACTGCGGACAGGAATGTCAGGGTGACGTGGCCGTTGCCGGGATTCCGGACGATGTCGGTGACCTGGACGGGGCGGGCAGTAGCAATGCTGTCGAATCCGCCGCCTACCATTACGCCGCGGCCCTCGCCCACCGGCCGGAATTCCCCGAAGCCCACCGGAGCCTGGGCAACCCGAGTCTCCTGCGGAAGGACTGGCCCGCCGCCGCAGGGAACTACGAAAGCGCCCTGGCTCTCGAACCGGACGATCCCGCCACGCACTACGCGCTTGGCGACACCTATCGGAAAATGAGTCAATTCGACAAAGCGGCCGCCCAGTATCGCGAAGTCCTCCGCATCAATCCGCAGCATCTCGACACCCGCATCAAGCTCGCCGATTCCCTGGCTGAAGCCGGGCACCGCGAGGATGCGATCGCTGCGGCCCGCGAAGCCCTCGCCATGGCGCGCGCCGCAAAAAACGACCGGTTGATCGCCGTCCTCGAAGCCCGCCTGCGCGACTACGAGCAGCCGTAGCTGCGCATTGCCGGACGGTTTTTTTTGAACTCGAAGCATCACCGGTCTCACTCCAAAGAATCCAATTCGGTGAAAACCTCCCCGCACGGCCCTGGTATCAAGGAACGCGCTACCCAAACTTGTCGGACTCGGCAAGCAAGGGGTGAAGGCGAGACAAATATGATGCACTGCTTCCTGATCCTTTGCACACTCACCCTCTGCCTCTCCGTCACCGCCGCCGCCGCCGCGGAGGCCCGCACCATCGTCGTTTCTCCCGCGGGGAATGACACGGCCGCCGGAAATGCTGAAAAACCTCTCCGTACCATCTCGGCTGCGGCGGCTGTCGCACAGCCCGGCGACACCATCCTCGTGATGGCCGGGATCTATCGCGAGCGTGTCGCGCCGCCCCGCGGAGGGGAGCCGGGCAAGCCGATCACCTACCGCGGGGAGAAGCTGGGCACGGTCTTCATCCGCGGCTCCGAAGAGTGGAAACCCGCGTGGCAGCCGCACGCCGGGAAGGTGGTTTTCGCCGTTCCCGGGAAGGAGCTTTTCAATGACGACGTCTATGTGGACACCGCGAACCCCTTCATGGCCGAACTCGCTTCCACTCCCTGCGGACGCGACGGCAAACCCGAGGTGGAGCGCAAGATCGGCACGCTCGATCCGAACATGGTTTACACCTGTGGCCGGGTGATCGTGAACGGCAAGCCGTGGGAGCAGCGGCCGTTCCTGACCGAAGTCGAATCCCGGCCCGGCACATGGACTTTCGCGGCGGATAGCGGGCGGATTTATGTGAACTTCGGCGATCTCGCCCCGGAGGCACAGCTGGTCGAAATCACGACGCGGCGGCGGATCTTCGCGCCCCACACTCTGGGACTGGGCCACATCTCGCGCCTTCGAATTCACGATGAACGTGCAGAATGGCCACCCATGACTCCTGACGCCCAGGCGCGGTTGGGGGTGCGGCCCAGCTCATTCATCTTCTCTGGTGGCAGCGGCTACGGTCGCGGGATTACCGATCTCCACGACGGTTCCGATGTTGTTGAGCAAAGCCAGACGCGCGACACGGCCACACACGCGGCGCGCCTGGGCAAAGTTGTGGGTAACTATGACAATGGAGCGTTGGCCGCGGAAGCGGAGGATCAGTTGTTCGATGGCCTCGGAGGCCTGGGGATCGAGCGCGCTAGTTGGCTCGTCCATAAGGATGACGTCGGGATTGGTTGCCAATGTGCGGGCGAGGCACAAGCGCTGCTGCTGGCCGACGGAGAGGTGGGTTGCCGAGGAGGTCAGGCGGTCTTTGACTTCGTTCCAAAGCGCGACTTCGCGCAGGGCACGTTCGGCCACCGTCGGCAGTTCCTGTCGCGGCACGGAGCCGAGGTGGCGCACTCCGAAGAGGACATTAGCCATGATGCTTCTCGGAAAAACGGCGGGCTGTTGAAAGAGGATGCCGATCTTCGCTCGGAGCGCGTCGGCATCGATACGGCGACCAAGCACGGATTGACCACGAAAGGTGATGGAACCCTCCACGCGCAGGCCGGGGGTGAGGTCGGTCAATCGGTTGCAACACTTGAGAAGGGTGCTTTTCCCGACCCCCGACGGGCCGATGAGCCCGAAGACCGAGCCCTCGGGTACGTCCAGGGTAACGCCACGGAGGATCGGCCTGGCACCGGCGACGATGCTCACGTTTTCGAGGCGGAGGATAGAGGCGGTGGAATCAGGCACCTTGGGCCTCCTCGTGGGTCTTGAGTCGGGCGGGCAGGGCGATCAAGCTCAGGCTGCAGACGAGGGCGAGCAGCGTGAGTGCCGCGCCCCAGACCTTGGTGACTACCGAGGGGTCGAAGGAGTCCTGCGAGAGGATGAAGATGTGGTACGGGAGCGAGAGGACAGGGCTTTCCGACACGCCCCGCGGCACGGTGGCGCCGGCGAATACGGTGGCGGTAAACATGATGGGGGCCGTTTCGCCCGCGGCTCGAGCGAGGCCGAGCAAGGACCCGGTGATCAGTCCGCCCATGGTTTGCGGTAGGATGACGCTGCGGATGATTTGGGAACGCCGCAACCCGAGTCCGGCGGCCGCCTCTACGTAGCGGGAGGGCAGCGCGGCGATCCGCTCGACGAAGGCGACACAGACGGTCGGCAGGATCATAAACCCCAGGACCAGCCCGCCGATGAGCCAGCTTTTTCCCCACCCAAGTTCCTGCACGAAGACAATCATCCCAATGAGGCCGAAGAGCAGGCTCGGCACGCCGTTGAGCACCTGCAGAAAGAGCCCGAGCATCGCGCCGAGCGGCCTGCCGCGCAGGTACACCGCCTGGACGAGCGCGATGGCGGTGGCCAACGGCGCACTCACCACGAAGGCGGTCAGGACCAGAATGCCGGTGCCGAGGAGGTTGTAAAAAATGCCGCCATCCGCGCCCACCAGCCGGATCTGCTCAGTGAAAAATCGCCAGCTGAGGGCCGGCCAGCCGCGCTGCCAAATGGCCCACACGATCACCGCAAGCAGACCGCAGGCGACACAGGCGCAGAGACCGGTGGCGGCGCGAAACGCGATATCGGTGAGCCTACGGCGCATGCGGTTTCCTCCGTCGGATCAAGGTGCCCACGAGCGTCAGCGTGGCCACCAGGACAAGCAGCACCAGTCCCAGCGCGACCATGGCCGCCCAGTGGAGGGGATCGCCGTAAGCAATGTTGATTTCCGGCCCACCAAGCTTGGAGGAAAGCGTCTGGCCGGCCTCAGCCAGCGGGCGGAGCGAAAAAAGCGATGCGGGCCATTGATTGTCCTGTCGGCCGACGACAAGGAAGACCGCAATCATTTCGCCGAGCGCTCGCCCACCAGCCAGCAGGAGCGCGCCGAGCAGCCCGGGCCACGCCTGCGGCAGCGTGACGCGCAGAACCGTCTCCGTGGCTGTGAGGCCAAGGCCCCGGGCGGCAAGGCGCTGGCTGGCGGGCACGCTGCGGAGCGCGTCATCGCTGAGAGTCATGAGGGTGGGCAGAAGCATCACCCCAAGAAGCAGGCCCGCGGTCAGAAGTGTGTCGCCGCTCAGCGGATCGAAGGGCTGCAGCGCCCGGTAAATCCAGTCGCGAAGCAGCACGATGCCGAGCAGGCCGTACACCACCGATGGAATGCCCGCGAGCAACTCGATGGCCATCTTGACCGCGAGACGCGCGCGCCGAGGGAGGAACTCCGAGGCAAAAACGGCCGTACCAATTCCCGCGGGGGTGGCCACCAGGAGGGCCATCGCCGCGACGGCGACAGTGCCGTAGAGCATCGGCGCTATGCCGAACATTTGCTGGCGGTAAAACCATTGTTTTTGCGTGAAAAACCACCAGCCTTCCAAGCGCCACACCGGCGCGCTCTGCGCCACGAAAACGGCCAGCATCCCAATGAAGGCAAGCACCGCCGCGAGCGTCAGGAGCACGCTCACCATCAGCGTCGCGCTCGGCCTTTTCCAGCGGCTCATTTTACCTCCGGCGTCATGAGCTCGCTCAGCTTCAGGTAGCCGTGTTTCTTCACCAGTTCCTGCCCGCGGTCGCTGAGGAGAAAATCAACCATAGTCTTGGCCCCGCCAGTTGGCTTCCCGTTAGTGAGAACGAAGAGCGGCCGGCGCAGCGGATAGTCTCCGGTGGCGATTTTTTCATTGGTCGGGGGGATGTCCTTGGCGTCCACCTTGAGGCTCAACGCAAAAACCTTTCTGCCATCCGCCCAGGAGGAGGAGAGCTGGGAAAGCGCACCCATGGTGGAGGCCACCTTGTTGCGCGTTTCCTCGTTGCCACCGACTTCGGGGAAACTGACCGGCGGCGCCTTCTTCGCACCGCCGTAGAGCCAGTGTACAAAGACTTCCCACGTACCCCGGCCCGGCTCCTTGTTGAAAAACGCGATGCGCCGGTTTGGACCACCTACATCCTTCCAGTTCTTGATCCGTCCTTCGTAGATCCCGGCGATCTGCTCCTTGGAGAGCGCCTTTACGCCGCTCTCCCACACATCCTTCGAGACAATCAACGCCACCGCATCCTCGCCGATGTGCGTCTCCACGAAGTCACACTTCGGAAACTTCGCCCGGTCTGCCGCGCTCACGTGCTTCGAGGTCATGCCCATTTGAACAAGCCCCTCTCCCAGCATCGAAATCCCCCCGCTGCTCCCACCCTGGACATCGACCTGTATGTCCATTTTCTGCTCCGCCCGAAGAATCTCCGCCGCCTCCGCCACAGGAAGATTCACCGTGGTGGATCCGTTGATCTTCAAAGGCTCAGCACTGACGGTAACCGCCGACGGCACGACGGAAAAAACAAGGGCTAGGACAATGACCGTGGACTTCATGTTGATGGATGGACTGTGGAATGGAGGTCGTAAGGTGTGATTGCGCGCATATGCGCTGTCAAGCATATATTTGTCCGTTTCGCTGAAAGCCTCTGGAGCGTATCGGCGACTCGGGCCGATGGTTGATTTCGGCCGAGGCTGGCTTGAGACTGAGTGGCGGGTATCTGCCATGAAGATTTTCGAATGCATCAGTGTGCTCAGAGCGCTCGGCGAGGAGAACCGCCTACGCTTGGTGAAGCTGCTGCTGACCCGACCGATGGGGGTCAACGAGCTGGCCGAAGCTTCCGGCCAGTCGCAGTACAATGTGTCCAAGCACTTACGGACGTTGCGGGAGGCTGGTCTAGTGGAGGTGGCCAAGGAGGGCCAGAAACGCCTCTACAGCGTGTCTGGGGAGCTGCACACTCACCTGAAACGCAACCGAAACACGCTCGATCTGGGCTGCTGCACGTTCGACTTCGACGAAGCCTCCAAGGGCAGCTGATCAGACGGCTTGTGGCAATTCTCGTGCCGTCGGTGGGGCCAGCGTGAGCCCACAGCACGATGCTCCCTGGCGACGCACCCTCAATTTAACGGCTTTTAATCTCAACGAAACCCTGGACTTGGTTCTCCAACGGGTCTGGTGACACGGTCTTTGGGAAGCCGATTACATCAGGGGCCCTATCCGCTGAAGATTCCGGCGGCTCTCTCTGGGTCCGACCCACCCTCGTTATTCTCGGTCTGCGAACCGGTCCAGCTTGGCCAAAGAGTCCTTCGCCTCCCAGACAGTGTGCGCCTGACGGATGGCGTGGGCGACGTCGTACGGCCAAGATCTGTCGAAAGCCGCGTCCATTTCGCCGATGAGCTGGATCCAGGTGTGGCAGGCGCTTCGCATGTCGTCCGGCCAATGGAGACGACTGCCACTACCCTGGAGTCGGCGGTCCAGGAACCATGCCGCGCGTATCCACGGGCGGCGGGCGAGGCGGGCGCCGGCACTTTTGACACTACTCCATTTGAGCCGCCGGGACCGGCCGTAGATGCGTCTGTACGCGTGGGCCGCCGATCCTTCTCCCCTTGGACCAAAGACGCCCCCGGGCATTCCACGGCGAAACCAATAGTACATGACGAAGAGCTCCTCCTGGATCGTGAGCCCCAAGGGACGTTGATCGCGTGTGGGCAGGGACCGGACGACCGCTTCCACCTGAGATTCCATCGATTCCTGCCCAAACCCTGAGAGTTTCGCAGATCCACAATTGTTCACCAATCCGGAAATTTGCACCGCCACTCGGGACGGTCTTCCAGTGATGGGGCGGCGGATTTCGATGCGGACCACGCCGGCAGCGGCGGCGGCTTCGACCACGTGGGTCCAAAAACAGTGTCGACGCTGCAAGTCGCGCAGGGTGCGTTCGCCCCCATGCCTCGTGAGGACAGCCAGGAGCCTTTTCGCATCTTCGCGGGTGAGAATGTAGCGGCAGAGACGCATGGAGAATCAGGGTGTCGGACTCGTGCTTGAGGCCAGAGGCGCGATTTTTTTTGCCCGGGAGGGCTACTGCCAGAACTGCCAAAACCCCAGTCGGATGCCTTCTTTGGCGAGTTTCGGCGGTTTTGGCAGTTCTGCCAGTGGGGGTGGCCGGTTGAGAATTGTTCACGCGCCTTCGGATTCACGATGAACGTCCAGGACGGGCGACCACCATTGCCAGCGTTCACTTTATTCGCGCTTACCCAGCCACACTCGGCCAGGCTGGCCAGGGCTTCATCGACGGCGACGGGGTCGCCCAACCCTTTCCACTGGGCACGTTTGATTTCACGGGCCGAGAATCCGTCGGTCAGTTTCCCGTCCTCGATTTTCCGCCAGATGAGGCGGGCGGCCTCCACCTCGGCGGCATGGTGACAATTGAGCAGCCGGCGGGTGTGGCTTTCACTCACGCGTACCCACTCCATGGCGAGGGCGAGCGCCTCGGGGCCGATGGCCGTCGCGCCGGGATCGTCGGCCAGCTCGCAGATGAGGGCGATGCCGGCTACGGCCTTGGCTCCTTTGGCCAGGGAGGCTTCCAGTGCCTCGGGCAACGCCGCACTCCGGAGGGCGGCATGAAGCCGGGCGTGCCAGTCATCGAAAACAGCCTGCGCTTCCGGCGAGAATCTCAATCCACGCGGCAATCAACTGGTTGATTATCAATCCAGTGCCCCCGCCGGGAATCGAACCCAGATGTCCCCTTCTGGGAATCCAAGGATATCCACCGATGTCTGGTATGATCTATTCGTAAGGCACTTATGCAAATCGCTGGACATCGCCAGACACCATGGAATAATTCTGGACGTTCACGGTTTGTTCACGTTTTCCTTTTTGAATCTGGAGCATTTGCGGGAATCGAATCCGACCCTCTGCCACCATGCCCGCCGTCTACAAACGCCCTGACTCGAAGATCTACTGGACCGCGTGGCGCGACGAGGGCGGCAAGCTGTATCGGAAATCCACCAAGTGCACCAATCGGTCGCAGGCGGAGAAGGCCGCCGCCGCGATGACCGCCGCCTTCCGGAAGCGTAAGGTGTCGGCGCATGTGAGGGAGGTCTGCCTGAATTTCCACCGGGAAGCGACCGGCGAAGCGATGCCCGAGACGTCGCTCCGCGCCTATGCGGAAACCTGGCTCGCCACCAAGAAGAACGAGGTCTCGACAGCGACCTATTCGTTTTACGACAGCGTCAAAAAGCGGCTGGTGGCGCATTTGGGTACCAAGGCGGAGGCGGACATCAATTTCCTCACCAAGGCGGACATGGTGGGCTTCCGGGACGCGCTGGCCGGCAAACTGTCCGCCACGTCCGCCCGCCACGTGTTCAAGGGCGCGCGCATGATCTTTCGTGCCGCTCGAATGGACGGGATCCTGAGCTTCGATCCGATGGAGACGGTCAAACCGACGAAAAAAGCCGATACGGCCCGCAGAACTCGCCGGCCGTTCACGGTCGAGGAAATCCACAAGATCCTTTCGGCCTGCGACGACGAATGGCGGGGGCTGGTGATCTTCGCCCTGCACACAGGTCAACGGTTGGGGGACCTTGCCCGTCTCACCCGGGCCAATGTGGACGAAACGCACGGCACCTTGAACCTCACCACCCGCAAAACGCGTGCGCGGATCGCCATCCCGTTGTCCGCAGATCTGCGAGCGGTCCTGAAGGCGAACCCGGCGCCCAAGGGCGCCCGCCCGGAGGCCGTCCCGTTGTTCCCCAAAGCATGGCGCATCGTGAAGGAATCGGGCAAAGTCTCGTCCCTCTCCCTCCAGTTCACCAACATCCTGGCCGCCGTTAATCTGCGGGAGGCCGTGACCCACACGTCGGCCAAAAAGGGCCGCGACACCGCGCGCGAAGTGGCCACCGTCAGCTTCCACAGCTTGCGCCATTCCGCCGTCTCAATGCTCAAAGCCGCCGGCGTGCCCGACGCCACCGTCATGGCCCTCGTCGGCCACGAAACCCTCGCCATGTCGTCACACTACACCCACGTCGGCAAGGAGTCGCTGGAATCGGCCGTGGCGCGCCTCCCGAGTTTTGGCCTCGCTCCAGAGGTCACCACTCCTGCTTCCAACGACGAGGATGGGGGCGTCAACGAAAACTCCGCAACCCTCAAGCCAGCCTGAGGCCCCGCGGGGATACGATCCCAGGCCGCGCCGCCGTCAGCACTTGTTGAGCTGGCCGCACCGATATCACCCCACCGGCGGATGGCGGCCCCGCTCCGCTTCCTCGGACCGAATGGCCAGGGCGACAGGACGATTCAGCTTCAGCCCGGCAACCGCCGCCCGACCGACCGGTGTTTTCCCGAAAACTCGACTACCCCGCCACTCGAAATGATCGCCCCACCGCTGCCGCCGCGGATTGAAAATCGCCGCCAGTTTGCCCGTCTTGGGGTCCACCAGTTCCACCCGCGCCCCCCTCCGGAGCGAACAGGAGACGCATGCCAGCGCAAGATTCTCCACAACCGTCGGCCCGCCACTCGCGACCGGCTCAATGTGGTCGACGTGGAATTGGGCTTCCTGGCCGGCCTGGGACAGGCCGCAGTATTCGCACCGGTTCCCCGCCCGGCGAACGACAACCCGGCCCAGTGCGGCCGGAACGCTCACGCCGCCACGGGTCCAGTTTTCGCTGCCCGCAGCTTCAGCAGGGAGAGCATTTCCGCCAACTCCACCAGCCCCTCAGCCTCGCGGCGCTCGGCCGCCGTTAGCGCCTGCCCGCCGTCCTGACGGTCCAGCAACTCCTTCAGCCGTCGTTG
>JBJXFS010000309.1:0-30150 GCA_046155625.1 Verrucomicrobiales bacterium
GCGGCTGTTCGCTCCAGTGATCTTGTTGGGCGAGTTGGTAGTCATACTTTACGCCTCCTTGGCTCCGAAACGCCGACTCAGAAGTGCATCAGCACTGAAACGCCCGGGACCGGCGATGGTCAGGGAGAGCGTGATGGCAAAGAAGATGAATGCCATTAAGCCGCTCTTGCTGATGTCTCCATGGTGGTAGAGGAAGGCCGCAACAAATGTCGTGCCGGCGTTCATGAACGCCGCAGGTCGCGTCAGGACGCCGAGCATCATCATAATGCCTCCAACGAACTCGGAGAGCACTGCGGCCCAAGCAAAGACAATGGGCAAGGGAAACCCCATCTTCGCAACGTCACTGATGAACCACTCCTGCGGCCCCCAGCGACCCTCTCTTGGGAGCACCTTCTCGAACACCGTGCAGAGCGCCAGACCTGCGACCACTCGAAGGATCAATAGGCCGACATCCACGGTAATCGCATTTCCGCGCAAACCGCCAAACAGTGCTCGACGAGTCAGGGATTGGTTCGCATGCATAATATCGCCAGATATTTCGTCCAACGTCAAAGTGAGGCACCGCCGAACGGAAACAGGAAGGCGATGCTGCTGAGTGTGTCAAATTGCCAAACAGGTCTCAACGAGGCTCCGGGTCGGCTCCCGCAGATTGTTCGGGGGCCTACTTTGCACGAATGCGGTTGTTCTTTGCGTTGTGTTCTAACTCGCACAATCCGAGCTCCTCCATCAGAGGTGGAAGGTAGACACCAAAACGGCCACGCAAACCTTTCTTCAGGCCATACCAACCTCCGATGGGGTTCTTGGTAGATCGCCCCCATGCCTCAACAGTGCCTTCCTTCACGGGCTTTTGCTCGTCGGCTCCGCCCAGTTCCATCCAGTTCCCATGCGCCTTGAGCATCGAATGGAGATCCTCAATGCAGCGTGCGTCGTAGTGGAGAACGGTCTTCCCCACAGTGCAGACGAGGATAGCCAGTCCGTCTTTGGTGTCCGTGTGCATCGTAAATTCCGCCGTGCCCGGCGCTGTCTTGAGGCTCCACGGATTATCTTTCGTTCGGATGAATTTATTCATTTGTGAAGAACTGAGCAATTGAGCCTTTGTGTGGATTACCAGTTATGACACACGGCGTCATTTGCGGCGCAAATGCCGCCTCGAAGGGCGGACTTCGTCCATGGGCGGTGCATGCGGTCATAATGACCAAAGAGGCAGCCCTTGCCAAGAGGAAATTCGGGGTGGCTGGGAAGGAAATCTGAAGAGGGAGAGAGGTGGCTGGACTAATCTAGGTCGAGGGGGCTGGGAGCTCCGCCGCTTGAGCGGTCGAGGATATGGAGGTAGATCATGTTATGGGAGGAGAATCGTGGACACCGACCTTTCCCTCGAAGAGCAGGGGTACGCTTGGCGGGTGTCCTATTTCGCCCGATCACACGCCCCGAAGTTCCGCCCAGCTCCCCACGCCCGAAAAGCTTTCCCCTCGCGGCACAGAGCCCGCTGCTTCAGAAGCTGATCACCTCACGCCTCACCCGCGAATCGCTCAACCAGAGGTAGCATCCCGGCTCCGCTGCGCTGCGCGGGATGCTAACCAGTATTCTTCGCCCTAGGTTGGCTGCTGGCCTTTTTTGGTTCCTGCTTCTTCTTCGACAGCAACTCACGGACCCTGCCGATCACATTGGCTCTGGGCTGGAATGTCATGGGAAACCTCCGCTCTGGGGCTGTATACCACTCGATCATGTTCTCTTTCAGGGGGCGCAGTGAAAGGTTCCAGTTGGCTCCTGCCCACAAGTCACCGTCTCGCCTCAAGAACGCAAGATACCGTCCCGCCACCAAATGGCACTGAGCACAGATAAATGTCTCATCCCCAAATAGAGTGAAGGTGTCCGGAATAGTTCCAGCAACTCGGTCAATGACCTTGGCGCTGGCGCTTTTGCGGTAGGTCCAAGTCCCGCCCTTCTGGTCGCTGTCTACTGGATCAGACAACTCAATGATGGCAATGGCAGTGGACTGTGTGACGAGCTCAGACTCAGTCTGAAAATAGGCCTTAGCGTGTGCGTATTGGCGCACCGCGATCAGTGCGGCGAGTAGGAAAATGATCGACTTCATACTGTGCATGACGGCGGTGGACCCGGTTTCTTGGGCGAACAGTTCTGGGGGGCAGGCAAGCGGGGCAGGATCTGGGGATCGAAGAGGGGCACGAGTTTGGTGAGGATGGAGACCCAGCGGAGGATGAGGCGGGCCATTCATTCTCCACCGTTTCCTTTCGCCCCCTTCATGTGAGGCTTGCTTCGCTCGTCCTCGTCCTTGAAGCGGCCGATCCGCTCCCCGACCTGCTACCCACACCGGTTACCCTCAGTTTCCATCAGGCAAAGCCCGTTTGAGGCTGACTACCCAATAATCCTTTCCGAATACTGACTTCCGAATACTGACTACTCGTTTACTGATTGCCGCCCTCCGATCGCCGACCGCCTCACCGCGTCCCCATGGCCAGCAACGTCTGGAAGTAGGGCGGCTCGGTCTCGCGATCCACCACCGCAGTAAAAATATTTCCGAATCCAGCCGCGTTGAGGAAAACTTCCATCTCCGCCTCGGAAAATCCCAACCACACATCCGCATACAACTCGCGCGCCTCTTCGAAATCGTGCCGCAACAGGTCAAGCACCACCACCCGACCGCCGGGTCTCAAAATCCGCGCCGCCTCCGCCATCGCCCGTCGCGGCTGCTGGGCATGGTGCAACGCCTGGCTGAAGAGCGCCAAATCCACGCTCGCATCCGCAATCGGCGGCGACTCCAAGTCGCCCAACCGATACTCCAGATTCCCCACCCCATGCTCCCGCGCCAATTGGGAACCGAATTCCACCATCCGCGGTGAACTGTCCACCGCGATGACCTGCTTCGCCCGCTGCGCCAGCAATTGCGACAACGTCCCCTCCCCCGCCCCCAAGTCCGCAATCACCTGCGGTTCCATCAATCGAATCAACGCTTCACTCAGCGCTTTCCACGACCGCCCGGGCACATACGTCCGACCGAATTTCCCCGCCAGCTGATCGAAATACGCCCGCGCCTTGTCCGACCGCTTCCGCAGCGTCAGCGACAACGCGGCCAAATCGGCCTCAGCCTCCGGCAACTCGGCACCCGCCCGCTCCACCAATGCCCACACCGCCTCCGACCCCGCCGCCACCCGCGCCCCATAATGAATGTTCTTGCCCACCCGCCGGTCGCCCGCCAACCCCGCCGCCCGCAACTGCGAGAGCTGCGTCGAAATCCGCGACTGCCCCATCCCCAATATCTCCTGCAACTCGGCCACCGTCAGCTCCTGATGCCGCACTAACCGCAACAACCGAATCCGCGTCGGGTCCGCAATCAGTTTCAGCGACTTCAGCAATAATGACATGGTCAGCGGTCGGAGGTCGGAGGTCGGAGATCGGAGATCAGCGGTCAATAATCCAAAATCCAAAACCCAAAATCAATAATACTTCCCAATTTCCACTATTGGACCTCCCCCCTCCCCTCGCCAGCGTTCAGTTCACACCCCCCTTCCCCTTCCCCTTTACCCCTCCCTTACCCCTTCCCCCTTCCCCCTTACCCCTTACCCCTTACCCCCATGCCCCCCACGATCCTGGCCCTGGAAACAAGCTGCGACGAGACGGCGGTGGCCATCGCGCGCGGCGGGGAGATTTTGGCGAGCGAAATTTCCTCGCAGAGCGAATTGCACCGTCCGTACGGCGGTGTGGTGCCGGAACTCGCCTCACGCAACCATTTGCCCCAAGTGCGTCCATTGGTGGAGCGCGCCACGGAAAATGCTGGCGTGAGGCTCGATGCCATTGATGCCTTCGCCGCCACGGCCGGTCCCGGCTTGGCCAGTTCGCTGCTGATCGGCAACACCGTGGCCAAGGCGCTGGCCTTGGCGCACCACCGCCCGTTTCTCGCCATCAACCACCTCGAAGGCCATCTGCTGTCGCCCTTCATCGGAGCTCCTGACGGCGTGGTCCCATGCGTCGCCTTGATCGTTTCCGGTGGCCACACTCTGCTCCTCCACTGCCGCGGCCTCGGACAGTATCGCCTGCTCGGTCGCACCAAAGACGACGCCGCCGGAGAAGCCTTCGACAAAACCGCCAAACTGCTTGGCCTCCCCTACCCCGGTGGTCCGCAAATTGACCGCCTCGCCCGCGACGGCCGCCCCACCGCCACCGACCTCCCCCGCGGCATGCTCCACAGCAGCTCCCTCGATTTCAGCTTCTCCGGCCTGAAAACCGCCGTGCTCTACCAACTTCAAATACTCCCGGCTCCCCCCACCGGTCAGCTCCTCGCCGATTATTGCGCCAGTATCCAGGCCGCCATCGTCGATGTGCTCGTCGCCAAATCCCTGGAAGCCACCCGCCTCACCGGGGCCACCGTGCTCGCCGTCTCCGGCGGCGTCTCGATGAATGCCGGTCTCCGCACCCGCCTCGCCCAAGCCGCGGCTCCCACCCGTCTCGACCTCCGCCTCGCCGCCCCTTCGCTCACCACCGACAACGCCGCCATGATCGCCTTCGTCGCCGGCCTCCACTTCGCCGCCGGCCACCAGTCCGCACTCTCCTCCGATGTCGACCCGAATCTCCCGCTTCTCTTTAGCGAGGGCGGGTAGCTCCCGTACAAAGGACCCAAGGGACAGAAAGGCCGAAAGGGACGGTCCGACCGCCGACGGCCGACCGTTGACCGCCGATTTCGTTTGACCACCCGATGGCTGCGGCCAGTCTATGCGCCCCTTTCCCGCCGTGCCGGCCACGGAATTATGCATCGCCACACCATCTCCGTCCTCGTTGAGAATAAGTTCGGCGTCCTGGCCAGGGTGGCCGGGATGTTCAGCGGCCGTGGATTTAACATCCATTCGCTCAATGTCGGTCCCAGCCACGATCCGACGGTTTCGCGCATGACATTGGCAGTCAATGCGAAAGACGAAAAGGTGGTCGACCAGATCATCAAGCAGCTCGACAAATTGATCGACGTCATCACCGTCATCGATTTCCGCGAAGGCGAGTCGGTCGAACGCGAGTTGGTCTTGCTCCAAGTCAACGTGAACTCGAAGTCGCGGCCGGAGGTCATCGAGCTGTGCACAATTTTCCGCGCCAAAATCATCGATGTCGCCCCGGAGGTGTTGACCATCGAAATCACCGGGGACACCGGTAAGGTCGAAAAGTTCATCCAGCTCATGGATGGGTTTGGCGTCAAGGATCTGACCCGCACCGGAAAAATCGCCCTGCCGGTCGCCACTGGCCTCACCCGTAAAATCATCTCTACCTGACCTCAACCGACCGCTATGGCAAAAATCTACACAGACAAGGACGCCGATCTCGGCGTGTTCAAAGGCAAGACCCTCGCCGTCCTCGGGTTCGGCTCCCAGGGCCATGCCCACGCCCTCAACCTCAAAGAAAGCGGGGCGCATGTCATCATCGGGCTCTATCCGGGATCGAAATCGCGGGAGGTGGCCAAGCAACTGGGCTTTGAAGTCTATGACACCGCGGAGGCCGTAAAACGTGCCGATGTCATCATGGTGGGCCTGCCCGACACGAAACAACCGGCCGCCTATAAAAAAGACATCGAGCCAAATCTGACCAAGGGCAAAACGCTCCTCTTCTCCCACGGGTTCTCCATCCACTACAAGACGATCGTCCCCCCCAAGGACGTCAACGTGATCATGGTCGCCCCCAAAGGCCCGGGCCACATCGTGCGACGCCAATTCACCGAGGGCAAGGGCGTGCCCGCCCTCATCGCCGTTTATCAAAATCCCGGAAAAAACGCCAAAAAAATCGCCCTCGCCTGGGCCAAGGGCGTCGGCGGCACGCGCGCCGGGGTGATCGAAACCGACTTCAAGGAAGAAACCGAAACCGACCTCTTCGGTGAACAAACCGTCCTCTGCGGCGGTTGCTCCGCCCTCGTCCAAGCTGGCTTCGAAACATTGATCGAGGCCGGATACTCGCCCGAAATGGCGTACTTCGAGTGCCTCCACGAACTCAAATTGATCGTCGACCTCATGAACGAAGCAGGCATCGCGGGCATGCGGTTTTCCATCTCCGAAACCGCTAAATGGGGCGATGTCTCCGTCGGTCCGAAAATCATCGACGCCGGCGTCAAGAAACGCATGAAAGCCGCCCTCAAGGACATCCAGAATGGGAAGTTCGCCAAGGGATGGATCGAGGAATACGAGAGCGGCTACAAGATTTACAACAAGCTTCTGAAGGAAGGGGAAAACCACCCCATCGAAAAAACCGGCGCCAAGCTGCGCGCCCTCATGCCGTGGATTAAGAAGCGCGACATCAAGGGGCAGCAGGCTAGCTACAGCTAATCTCCTCGTGGCCAAAACGAAACGCGAGTGTCCGGCGCTCGGCCACTCGATTTCGAGCGCCCGCTGCGGCGAGGAACGCGGCGTGGTCATCCCCTGCCCGCCCGACTGCGCGTACAACCCCTTCGCTCCGGTCAACTACGAGGACCTGCCAGACATCGAGAGCCGGCTCTTCAAAAAAACCCTCCAACGGTTCGACGAGACTTTCGGCGAACGCGCGGCCTCCAGTTTTCAAGATGACGTGCGCCGGACCATGGATTACCCGCTCGTCCAGCACGGGTTCATTCAGCGCCGCTTCTATCATGATCGTGACTCCACCGGTCAAACGCTCGCCGAACGATGGGCCCAAGACCGATGGGTCCGGCTCATCAAAGGCCATGTGCGCTCCCTCGACCGCGAAGCCCTCCGCCGCGGCACCATCCAGGACATCAATTGGCTCATCCGCGATCTCGCCCTCAACGAAATCGAACTCCCCCCGCCTCCGCTCCGCACCCCGCCCGACAACGAATGGGACCCGGAGGATGAGGAGGGTGATGGGTACGGCGACGATGGCGAGGAGGTTGGTCCCAGGTTCACTTTCACCCCATCGGACCAAGATTGGCAGTCCCACGCGCCGCCCTTCGACCCGCCACCACCCAGCCGTATCCTGGACGAATTGGATCTCGCGAATCGGCTCGAAGCGTTACAAACAAGCGTCTCCACCGTCAATATCACATCCCGCATGGATGAAACCTCCAGAGCCTGGCCAGGCCTCAAGGAAATAATGCACTACTCTCACCATCACTTCAATCAGACCGAATCGGTCCTCCTCGCCCTGAACGTGTGGCAACTTATCAACGTGCTCCATCCCACCCCTCCCCCCGGCGCCTTCATCAACCTCGACCGATGGAGACATTACTTCGAGCAGGAAAGCCAGCATATCACCACCGCGGCCACCCAGGATCTCGACCATCCTGACTTCGGCTCGCTCACCCTCAACATGCCCCAGCCTTCAGTCGCCTCCTGGCTCGCCTTTACCTTCATCGATCACTTGGATCTGAACAGCCGGCGACCGAGATCTCGCCGCATGGCTAGTCCGTCTTTTCGCCCGCACGAGGGAATCATGGCGCTCTGCCTCCTCCGCGCCCTCCTCCGCGAATTGTGCCACTGGCCCATCAAGTAATCCAAACGATTCCTCACGCTGGCCCAACAACACCGCCCCGCGCAGCCTTCGACTCAATGGGTGGCTCCCATGCCACTCACACACCCGCCCACCCCACACCGGAGCCCGGCGTGCAACCCGCCAGCACTCCCGCACATTTTGCTTGTCCCAAAACCCGTGGACGTGGTGTGATGCGGCACTGGGCGTATCCTGGCGTTAGGATTCGTGAAATTCTTATGTTACTTGAGTTATTGACCATCAAACAGATGTGTACGCTAGCGGCCCTTGATCGCAAAATTCCCGAAAGAAAAATGAAAAATCCCGGGGACTCGTGAAGTAGTGATCGGGTCCACTGAACCCGACCTGCTGTATGAACCCCACACGCTCCCGGCTGGCCATCGCGTCCACGGCCATTTTAATCGTCTTGGTCGGCTTGGTCTGGTGGGGAATCGCGCGGATCCCGAACACGGATCGATCCAATCACCCCGCCGCTCGACCATCGGAACCGGCGGCGCGTCCGTCCGTTCCCGTGGAGCCAGCCGAGTTCCACTCGCACCCGGTGGGGTGGCCCGCTCCTGAGTCAGCGAATCGCCAAGCCTTGCGGGAGCAGGTGGTTCGGCGAACCGAGTCTTTGGCTCGGGCTCAGGACGAAGCCTTGGCCGGTCTCACCGAATCCGAAGTGGCCGAGGCGCTGGCAACTTTCGCCGACTCCCACCGCGACGCGTTGGCGGACACCGAGACCGCAAGGCTCGACTTCCTGAAGTCCGCGTCTCCCACCGCCCTGCCACCCGAAGCCGATGCCGACCGGCGGCGATTCGAATTCGTCCGGCGCGCCGTGCTCGAAGAGAACCTCACTCTGGAAGAAGCCGAGGCGCGCCTTGACGACCCACCCTCCCGCGAGCCGTAGCAGGCTCGGCCCTGCAATTATCTTCATACTCACCCTCCATCCCCTCCTGCCATGTCAAATAATCCACTCCCAGTGTCCGCCCTGTGCGGCGTCGCCATGTTGCTCCTCACGGCATTCAGTGCCTGCTCGGCACTGCCCTTGCAGACGTTCGAATCCTTGCTGGCCGGGCAGCCACCCGGCCCTCCCTGGCAATCATCAGGCCTGCTGTCGACCGTCTCCGACCTGGACGCGGCCGTCGGCGAACATGCCCTGATGGTGCCAGCGCCCACCTCCTCGAGCCTGGTCGAAGTGGCCATCCCAGCATTGGTCGTCGGCGACACCCCGGCCTTCATCGACCTTTGGATCAAACCTGTCTCGCGCACGCTCGTCCTTCACCCGTCCGACCACCCCGCGGCCGGGCAACCGGTCGAGGCCTCCGGTGTCCTGTGTCTGGACGGCGCGCAATTCCTGTTTCAGCGCCAAGGGAACCGCTCTCGCGTCCTCGCCTGGAGCCGCACATCGCCCGAGGTCGCAAATTGGGTGCCGCTCGGCGGATTCGCCGGCACGCCCGCGGACTTCGAAATCGAGGATGCCGGCGGCCGGGCCAAGGACTGGCTTCGTCTGACCGTCCGTCGCGACCTCACCGCCCAGCGCTACGACGTCTGGATCAATCAACGCCTCGTCGCCATCGACCTTGGCCTCGACCGCATCCCCGGCCAAGCGGAGTTTCGACTGGTCCATCGACCGAGCCCCACGGCCGACGACGGCCCGCTCGCGGCCATCCTCGTCGACGACGTTCAGGGCACTAGCCAGCACCCGCTCTACCCGGACACCGACCGCGACGCCATGCCGGATGCGTGGGAGTCCGCCTACGAAATCAAACTCAACCCGGATAAATGGATGAGCGTCGATGTTATTACGCCCGATCGAAATGCCGACCTCGATCTCGATTCGGTAGCCAAAATCGCGGAATACTATTTCGGCAGTCTCCCGAATCACCTGGATTCCGACGGCGATGTGATTCCCGATGGCGTGGAAATCCAGCACCGCCTGAATCCGGCCTCGCGCCTCGACGCCGCCCAGGACAAGGACGCCGACGGGTTCTCCAATCTCGCTGAATACCAAGGCGCCGGCAATGGCGATATCTCGGCCCCCCCCGCCGGAGCCATCACCAATGTCGTCTACGTCAAGGCCGACCACCAAGGGGCTCAAAACGGCCAATACGCCACCCCCTACCGCACACTCCACGCGGCGCTCACCTCCCCCTATCTCGCCGCAGGCGGCCGCATCGTGGTGCGCGGCGAAGGCGGACCACTTTCCCACGTCGGCCCCGCTGGACCGACCCCTCTCGGTAACAGCAACCTTTCCATCACCCGCGCGGTCACGCTCGTCGGCGTCAACGCCGCTCGCGTGGAAATGATGGACATGGCTCCCTTCGCCACTGTCAACATCACCACGGCTTCGACCTCACCGGTCTTCGTCTGCGAAAACATGACCTTCCACGGAGGGGCCGGCGATGATGGCGGTGTCTTCCGCATCATCGGCACTCCCGGCCCTGTCGTGCTGCGCCACTGCCGGTTCAGCGAAAGCAACGCCTCCGACGATGGCGGCGCCGTCTACGGCCACGCCGCGCGCCTCACCATCGAGGACTCCTGGTTCGAAGGGTGCTGGGCCGGCGGTGAAGGCGGGGCCGTGCATCTCGAAGCCGGCTCCCAAGCCACCATCCGCCGCACCCAATTCCAATACAACGATTCGTCCACCGACGGCGGCGCCTTGAGCCTCCGGGGCGCCACCGCCACCCCCATCGCCATCGAGAGTTGCGCCTTTAACAATAACTTCGCCGCCCGTGGCAGCGCTTTGGCCACCACCGATGGCGCCGACGCCAGCTGGATCCAGTCGACCGTCGCCTACAATACCGGCAGTCAAGCCGGCACCGGCGCCGCCCTGTACGCCACCTCCCCCGCCAGCGTGCTAACCGCCAGCGGCTGCCTCTTCTGGCAAAATACCGCCGCCGGAACCGCCCACGCCCACCTGTCCGGCGGCAGCCACAGTGTCACTTATTCCACCTTTTCCGGGTGGACGACGGCCACCGGCCCCGCCGGCACGGGCAATAATGGCACCGACCCTGTCTTCCGCGCCAACAGCCTGCTCCCGTCCTCCACCGCAATGGTGGATTCCTCCAACCCCGCTCATAATGACTCCACCGACTTCCTCAACAACCCGCGCTGGGATGCCCCAGGCGGGACCACCGGCACCCTGGCCGACCGCGGCGCCTTCGAACGCCAGCCAGATTCCGACCTCGATGGCATGTCGGACGACTTCGAGGCCCGCTATGCCTTCAATCCCAACGACCCCTCCGACAGTGAGGCCGACGCCGACCAGGATGGCTACTCGAATCTCGAGGAATCCGCCGGCAAGACCGATCCGCGAAATCCCTTTTCCGTCATCGCCCCCGCCGTTTTCGTCAACGCCACCACCGGCAAAGACTGGCACCCCGGTCCCACCCTCCCCGCCGGTACTCCCGCCACCACACTTCAGGGGACCCGCAACTATCCGTTTCAGTCGATCCGACGCGCTATCCTCGCCTGTCCGGTCAATCGCCGCATCGTCCTCGCCGACGGCACTTACTCCGGCCCAAACAACACCAACCTCAAACTGACCGAATCGTGGTCATGGACTCCCCACCTCGCCAATGGCCCCCTGGCTTCTTCCCTCTCCCTCGACGGCAAGACCATTCGCGGCCTGAATAGCGCCACCCGAACCGTTCTCGACGGTGGCGGCGCATCCCGACTCTTCGATCTCGCCCTCTCCACCAGCGGCATCTCCCGCTACGTGTCACTGCATAACCTCACGCTCCGCCGCGGCTCCGCCGACCTCGGCGGCGCCGTCAAAGCCACGGGAAACCCCGGAATCGGTCACCTCACACTCAAAAAATGCGTCCTCGCCGCCAATCGCGCCAATTCAGCCGGAGGCGCCCTGCACATCACCGGCGCCGGCCTGGTCCTCGATGGCTGCACGCTCTACGGAAACGATGCCCCGCGAGGCGGCGCGCTAGCGCTCGTCGATCTCTCGCCCCTCGATACCTCTGCCGTCAGCACCGCCTCCCTCACCCAATGCCGGTTCGCCTATAACCTGGCGACCGCCGCCAACGGCGCCCTCGGTCAAGGAGGAGCCATCAGCGTCCGCGCCAGTTCGATGACCACTTCCCACACCCGCTTCGAATTCAACCAAGCCCATCGCCACGGTGGGGCGGTCGCGCTCCTCTCGTTCAATGGCTATTTCCCAACCTCGTTCGGCTCCGGGACCCACTTCGAGTCGAATTCCGCCGACCTCCGCGGCGGCGCCGTCTACACCGAGAATGCCGCCTTCCTCGCCACCGGCCTCTCGTTCGTCGCCAATCGGGCCGGCACAACCGCCGGCACCGGCGAGGGCGGTGCCTGGTTCTGCGCCCATCCCGCCACCAACACCACCACGTCGCTCAGCTATTCGTCCCGCACCGCCCAACTCACCAACTGCCGCTTCCTGAAAAACCACGCGGGATCCCGCGGCGGCGCCGTCGCCATCGCCGATGCCTCTCCCCTCTTGACCAACTGCGCCTTCGCCGAAAACACCGCCGATAGTCAAGTCGGCAGCGGCGGCGCCGTCGCCATCCTCTGGGAATCCCCAATCCCCGCTACCTCCACCGCCCCCGCTCACCCAAGCGCCCCGCGCTTCGTCCACCCGTCGTTCGCCCGCAACCACGCCGCCCTCGCCGGCAACCTCTCCAGCCAATCGTTGACCACCCCCTGGCTCATCAACGGCCTCTGCACCGACGGTTTCCTCCCACCTCTTTCGCCGTCGCTGCTCGGGCCACGCCAACTCCACGGGTGCCAACTCGCCGCGCCCGATTCCCTCGTCTCCTCAGCCGAATCCGACCCCGCCCGCCGCAATATCCTCGCCCCGGTCACCCTCGCCTTCGATTGGATTCACCTCGCCTCCCCAGTCCGTCTGCCGGCCGATACTTCCAGCACCTCCGGCGGCGTCGAACCGAGCCCCTCGGTTTCCTTCACCCGTCCCGCCACGGACATCGACAACGAAAACCGCCCCGCCGCCGCCGCCGGCAAATTCACCCTCTTCCGCGGCTGCGACGAACCACGGGACGCCGATGCCGATTCCCTCCCCGATTGGTTCGAGTCACTCGCCACCGCCTTCTCGCCCTTCGACGCCATCACCACCATCGCCCATACCCACCCGCTCAACCCCGCCTCCGCCTCCCTCCCGTCCGCCATCCCCACCAACAACGCCGACGCCGATACCTACACCCTCACTCAAGAACTCCTCCATGGCGGTCGCCCCGATGCCCCGGAATCCCATCTGCTCGGCCGTGACTCCGACGGCGATGGCCTCTCCGATATCTTCGAAAATCTCAACCCAGGCTTCGATTGGAAAGACCCGGACATCAACAACGATGGCATCCTCGACGGTTGGGCCTACCGCCACTTCTCCTCACTCACCGTCAATACGTTCAACGACGACGACGGCGATGGCCTCAATAACGGCCTCGAAGCCCGCTACGGCACCAATCCCCAATCCGCCGACTCAGACGGCGACGGCGTCCCCGACCCGTGGGAAATCGCCACCGACACCAATCCGCTCGACCCGGACTCGGACAACGACGGCCAACCCGACCACTGGAGCCCGCTCCCCAATGACTTCACCGGCACCACCGCCCCAGGCCTCCACCAACCCACCGCCGCCGAACCCTGGTACGTCGAATATGCCTGGAGTTACTTCGAGTTCTCCCCAGGCAGCTACTTCGCCCCCGTCGACATGAACTTCGCCACCTGGGGCCTCGATACCATGAATACAGATTCCGACTTCCTCCTCGAACCCCTTCGCCCCATCCCCAATGCCCCCAACATCGACTTCCGCGACTTCTGCCGCATCCGCACCAACCTCCTCGGCCCCCATACCCTTTTCCGCTCCGCCGACCAGATCCGCCCGTCCCTCGCCGAGGCCGAAACCGTCCAAAATACCTACGCCTCACCCCGCTTCTTCCCCCTCACCCAAACCTTCGACGTCATCCCGCCCGAAGTCACCTCCCTCATCGGCCAGGAACGTACCGCCTCCTGGGCCAATCAATGGTTCGCCGCCGTCCAAAGCGCCCACCACGACGGCTATACCGCCTGGACCTCCGGCCGCGCACGCCAACAATGGATACCCTATAACTCAATCCTCAATATCAAACACAAAATCACCCGCCTCGTCCCCTCCTTCCGCCTCCGCTCCACCCACCCAACCGGCTCCCCAGGCGACGTCCAACTCACCTTCATCCGCGCCCGCGCCCGCGCCGCCCGCCCATACTTCTACACCGCCCCCTGCACCCCACCCATCGAAAGCCATCCCATCCACGAAAACTTCGTCTCGTTCGAACCCGTCACCCTCACCCTCACCCAAGGCCAATCCGTCGGAAATACCATCACCCTCAACCCCCAACAACCGACCCTCCTCAGCGCCAACCCCCCAGACTTCCCCTCCCCTCTTGCTTACCCCCTCAACTACCCCGTCGACCCCTACTTCGACCTCATCCAGTTCGACGCCCTCCTCCCCTTCGACCTCATCGCCCACCACCGCGGCACCGCCAATACCCCAGGCCCCCGTACCCCCCTCGGCTACGGCACCTACGGCCAGCAAATCACACTCATGGAAAATGCCGATTATGAAAGCCAGGAGGAACAAACTCAGCCGGATTATGACATCAGCGGTGATTTGACACCCACGCGTCTCAACCTAGACGACGATCTGGCCAAAATCATCGTACGATGGCCGATTGGATTCGATACCTCTCTAATGAAACTTTCGATCACCACAACTGGTTTTCGCGCTACCAGCATACGAAACAATATCCCAGTAGACTTCGCAGCCGTAGGCTCAAGTCGCTTACGATTCTATTCAGCCGAAGGTCAATCATTAAACCTGACAGATACGTCGCAATCTAATCTACTGTCCGCAAGACCGGAATTAGCTTTAGCACTCGTCAGCAACGGCACACTGCAGTTATATTGCGATGGAGGAGATAGCTTCGGCAGCATAACCCCACTTCTTGCACCTAGAAGCTGGGAGTACCCACGCTCTCAAGTAGTTCGCGCATTGACCGCGTGCAGGGAAATCGGTGGCGCTCAGATAAAACTGAATTGCACGAATCCAGCAGGATCTTCAGAATTACAAATTCTCGTTTATCGAGGAGGCTTTCTTCGGTACGTTCTGCCACAAACAGCAACACCAATCCGTACTTCGGGTGTCCTCGGTACTATCGAATTCAGAGATGGGAAAGGCAGGCTAAGCGACACCGAAATCGATTACGGTTCCGTTATGCAGACGTTTTCAGCTAGGAGCGGTTCCAGATCAGGGGGAGCGTTCGATGAAGTAGAGGGAGGAGGTCACATTCCTCCAGGATGGTATATGAACTACAGAAGATTAGATTTTACAGGCACACAAAACGATCATGAAGACCAGTTTAGAATAGGTACTGTCATTAACCAGGGTTCCTATGTGCGCTGGCAACAGGACGATGCAGAGCGTCAACAAGACCGATATACTAACACTTACCAATATAATTCTAACTACGCAAAAGATCGCGCTATAGGTTTTCCAACTGCAGTTCAATTCAAACACCAATTGGAGCCAATACCACCGAATCGAGCCGCCGGTCGAACTCAATTGCAAATTCACCCAGACGGGAGGAGAAATGGAACGATGGGTTGCATTGGCATACAAAGCTACGATGACTGCTTACTCATAGACGACTTCCTTTCCAACTATCATCAAATCCGCATTCTTGTAGAGATAGAGTAAACAAATCACCAACCCAAATAAAACAATGAATATTTCATCGACTATCATTATAGTGTGTTACACACTACTCATAGTATCTCCTTGCTTAGCTCAGAGGCTCGGCCTTGCAAAACGCGAGGTACTTGAAGCTCGTGCAAAAGAGCGTGGCACACTCTCGGATGGACCGAAAACCGACGACATCATCTACCAGGAAGGCGATTGGGATGCACCGGCGAAGGGGAAAATTCGGAAGGCGGATGCCCGTTGGCTGGAGAAGGTTGGGGGGGTGATGACGCGGACGCTGGTGGCCGCGGCGGACGACGGGGGAGGGAAGCGAAACCCTTGGTATCCCGTGCTGGAGAGTATGCGTCAGGGAGTGTTGAAGGTTGTGAACACGGAGGCTGAAGCCGACTTGTTGGCCTTGATGGCACCGATGATCGCTTATCATGAACGCGATCAGGGAATTGGGGAGGATTACGGTGAACCGCTGCAGGAAGCCGAGGCTTACCTGCTGAACTCGAGCAACACGATCATCCGCGCCCTGGCGTATCACATCAAGGATGGGACGGGGCCGATGGAGGAAGGGTTGTTTCGGCAGGCGGTGCGGTTGTTTGGGAATGGGCGGTTGATTGACGAGACGGCCTGGGATGTGGATGACATGATGCCGGTGGATTCGGCGGGGATATTCATCTTGAATCCGGGGGTGGCGTTGGACGAGTTGAAGAAGCGGCCGCCGGAGCGGGTGCGGCAGTTTTTGACGAACGCGAAGGATCCGGCGAAATTTTTCGCCCGGTATGTGGGGGAGGGCGATGGATTGGAGCGACTGAAGTCGAAGTATGGGGCGGAGAAGGCGGCGATTGACGCGAAGTTTGTCGAATTGGTGGCGTGGGCGGCGACGCTGCCGGACGAGTGAAGCTGATGCGTGTCACTCGAGCGTAACGCCTGCCGCCGCGGCGTGATCCGTGACGCGGCCGATGATCCGGGCGTGGGGGACGCCGTTCTGGTGCAGGGCGGCGAGCAAGGCGGCGGCGCGCTCCGGGGGCAGGGCGAGGAGGAGGCCACCGGAGGTTTGGGGGTCGCAGAGGAGCGGGAGATTCGGGTGGTGGGTGAAGCGGTCGGTATGGGTCACGGACTCGAGGGCGCGGGCATTTTCCGGGTGCAGGGAGCTGAGGTGGCCGAGGCGGGCGGTTTCGGCGGCGCCGGCGAGGACCGGGAGCGCGTCGAGGTGGAGGTGGGCCGTGAGGCGGGCGGGGCGGAGCATTTCCAGCAGGTGTCCGAGCAGGCCAAAGCCGGTGATGTCGGTGGCGGCGGTGACGCCGTGGGAGCGGGCGAGGCGGGCGGCTGACTGGTTGGCGGCGAGCATGGAGTCGATGGCGGCGTCGAGCCACCGGCCTTGGGCGGCCTGGCGCATGGCGGCGGCAAACAGGGTGCCGGTGCCCAGGGGTTTGGTGAGGATCAGCTGTTGGCCAGGAGCCAGGGAGGATTTGGTCCAGAGGGAGTCGGGCTCTGCCAGGCCGTTGCAGGTGAGTCCGAGGGCGGGGGCGGGCGCTTCCGCGGTGTGGCCGCCCAGGAGCAGGGCGCCGAACCGGGCCAATTCGGTGGCCACGCCGTCGAGCGCCTGGGTCAGCCATTCTTCGGTGACGGCTTCGGCGGCGAATGGAACCAGGGCGGTGACGAGGGCACTGTGCGGTTCCGCCCCCATGGCCAGGATGTCGCTCATGGCATGCACGGTGGCGAGGCGCCCGAAGACGAATGGGTCGTCGACCAGCGCACTGAGGTGGTCGGTCGTCTGCACGACGCAGCGACCAGGCGGCGGTGTGAAGACGGCGGCGTCGTCCGGCGCATTTAACCCGGCGAGAATGTCGCTGCGCTCGGCCGGGACACTGACCACCGATGGGTGGGACGCGCGCAGTCGCGTCAGCACGCGATGCAGCACCGGCCCGCCCACCTTGCCGCCGCACCCGAGACAGCGCATGGTGGCGTGGCGAGCGAGATCCGACGGAGCTTGGCGCGTCGATGGCTTGGACCGCCGATGACGGCTGGCGTCCATCGCGGGCAATTCGCTGAATTTCTCCATGAAGGCACGGTCGATCCGGTCCTTCCAGCGCCAGGCCCACGCTCCCGAGGCCGCCCACGCTCCCCGCGACACCACGGCTCTCCCATCGGCCGTTCCAATCAGACTGAGAAACCGCGCTTGCGGTTTCCATCGCCGCAACGGTCGCCCGGTCAAATGCCGTTCGAGGTTGGCCAGGAGCGGGCGCGCGGCCCGAACGGCAAAAACCCCCGACTTCTGACGCGGGGCCGTCCGCACCGTCGCGCAATCGCCCGCGGCAAAAACCCACGAATGACTGGGCGACCTCAGCGTTTCCTCGACCACGACAAAACCGGCCTCGTCCACCTCCAGTCCGCTGGCGCCCAGCCAGGCCGGGGCGCTCGCCTGCGTCGTCCACAACACCGCATCCGCCTCCACCCGCCGCCCGTCATCCAGCACCAGACCGGCGGCCTCGACCGAAGCGACCGCACATCCGGTCTGCAGGTTCACCCCGGCCTTATCCAGCGCGGTCATCACGCGTCGGCGCACCCCGTCCGCATGGGTCGGCAATATCTTCTCCCCCTGATGCGCCAGGAAAACTTCCCCCGAGCGCCCCAAACGCGCCTTCACCGCCAGCGCCACCTCCACACCCCCGGCCCCACCACCGACGACAACCACGCGCTGCGTCCGCCGGGCGGCCTTCTGGCACACCGATTCCCAGGCGGCCAGAAACCCCGGCACCGGTTTGGCCGGAATGGCGTGCTCCGCCGCCCCCGGAACATTGGCCATCGTCGGCGTGCTGCCCACGTTGATGGACACCACCTCAAAGGCCAGCGGCGGTCTGTCCTGGAGGATCACGCGCCGCCTCTCCAAATCCAACCCGGTGACCCGCGCCCGCACAAACCGAGCTCCCGCCCAGGCACAGAGCCGCCGCAAATCGATGTGGGTTTCTTCCCAGCTGTACACCCCGGCCAAGTGGCCTGGAACCATGCCTGAATACGGGGCATGCGAAACATCGCTGACCAGCGTCACTTGCACCCCCGGCCACGGTCGCATCCCTAACATGCGCATGACCAAGGCATGGCTGTGCCCACCCCCGACAAGCACCACTTCACGCGAAATCGGGATGCTTGGAGCCGCCGTCATCATGCGTGTCCCGCCACCCTCCGCACTGTGCGCACTTCAGCCTTGCGCAGGATCGTGGCCGCGCTTTCTCCAACCGCCCCCGCACGCTGGTATCCAGGGCGAAAGACTTCGCCTATCTCCGTGATCCCCTCCCCTTCGGACGCCGCTTCAACGATGGTAATGCGCCGCCGCATCGCCACATCCAGGACCTGTCCCGTTGGCATCGTGTAGCGCTCGAATCCGTGGTCGCTTAGCAATTGGAGCAATGAGGCGCGCAGCGGTTCCAGGCGCTGAGCGAAGCCGGGCATCGACCTTTCCCCCGCCACCATCAGGTCTTCCAGCAGATCGATGCGCTGAATCAGACCACGCGCCCAGGCCAAGTCGTCCGGCGACTCCGGCTTTGCCCGATCCTGGAGCCCGCTCAAGGTTTGTTCCAGCACCGCCACGTCGTTGTGCAGCGAAGCCAAGGCCGCCTTCAGTGTCGCCGCCCCGGCTCCCACGCCCCCGCCCCCAAGATCCTGGCCAGTCTCCTCCGCCATTGTTGCGAGCTCCGGTCGTGGCGGGCCGTTTCCATTCTGCGCAGCTTGGATGGGAACCGGTTCGAAATCCGATTCACCCGATCCTCCAGTTCGCGGTGTCACGAAAAGCGGTCGACACGGACCATCGGCCGGTGGGACAAGCGGTGGTGCTGCAGGGGGTCGCGATGAAGGAGATGGCGCAGGCGTAACCCCCGGTTGCGCGGCCGGCGGCGCCGGCGGCGGCGGCGGCGGGACAACACTCGGGGCTGGCACCGCCAACCCCGGCTTGACCAGCCGCTGAGTGCCCGGTCGGGCGGGTAGTGGCGCAATGAACGGCACATCGGGCGCCAATCGCCGTGGCCCACCCGCATCCCCGGCGCTGACCGAGTCAGCAGCCGTTCGCCCGGGCCCGGACTCCGCCGCCGCGGCCCCGGGCACCGCGCCCGGCAAGGAACTCGCCGGTTCAGGCGATTCCTCGAAAATCGCTTCCAACTGGCCGAAGGTCAATCGATCCCCTGACTTCAATGGCTGCGATGCAACACGCTTTCCATTGACCATCACTCCATTATGAGAATCCAGATCGACCACGGTGTACACCCCGCCTACCCGTTTGAACTCCTTGAGCGGGATCCCGTGCAGCGTGCCCAGACTCATCACTTCAATGGCTCCACCCGAGCGTTCGAACTTCGCATGGCGCGAGGAAATCCAACCGTTGTTGATGACAATGTCATTGCTGGTCGACCGCCCCAACGTCACGACGGCGGCCGACAGATCGAAATCCAACGTTTTGCCATCACCGAGTTGGAAAAGAAGACGTGCCATGCTCAGGTTCCCCAAGCGATTAATCAAAGGGGACCGCCCATGGCAAGCGGGAATCCGCCTCATGGTGATGTCAACAGTCGGGCCAATCCGCGCGATTGCCATAACCGCGGGCGCCCGTCCGCGGTGACGCTCCGCAGGCTGGCCTCGGCCCCGGCGTGCCTCCGGAGAAACGCCCGGGATTTTTCCTCGCCCATGACGCAAAAGGCCGTCGCCAACGCATCCGCCGTCGCGCCCTCCGCGGCCACCACGCTGGCCTGCATTCGCTCGGTCATTCCGAGGCCGGTCAGCGGATCGACGATGTGCGAGTACCGGACACCCTCGATCTCGACAAATTGGCGGCTGTCGCCGCTCGTCGCCAGCGACTGCCGGACGAGGCCCAGCGTGACGGATTCCGATTCCTCCGCGCTGGCCTCGATCGCCGCCGACCAAACGGATTGCCCGGGAGGCGGAGCACCCACCGAAACTCCGCCCCCCGCATCGACCAGCGCCGAGTCCAGCCCATGCCGCTCACGCAGCACCTGGAGAACCTCGTCTTGCGCAAATCCCTTGGCGATTCCCCCCAGATCAAGCGAGCCACCGCGCGTTCGGAAAATCGCTTCAGACTCGTGCACTTCCACGGCCTGCCAGCCGACCAGGGCGCGCGCCGCGGCAAGTTCGGGCGCCGAAGGCAGGCGCTTTTCCCGGCGGGCCGTGCGCCAGAGCCGCACAACCGGGCCCACCGTGATGTCAAACGCCCCATCGGTCGCCTCGGAGAGTGTGCGCGCCGCCGCCAACACCCGGCGAAGATCATCGCTGGGGGAGGCGAGGGTACCGTCGCGCGCCAGTCTCGAAAGTTCGCTCTCAGGACGAAAATCCGAAAGACGGGCATCCAGCTGCGTTAGCCGATCCCACGCGTCATCGCGCGCCACCCGCGCCCGGTCGGCATCGTCATGAAAAAAAACCAGCCGCCACAACGTCCCCATGTGCGGGGCGACGAATTCACGGCGTTGCGGGGCGCTCAACTCCCGCGCTTGCACCCACGGTGCGCATGCCGAAAGTCCAACGCCCAGGAACCGCCTCCGTCTCATCGCGCCAGGTTCGGCCCATTCCCCCCGCCTTTCACCCGGTTTTTTTCACGTGTCCGCCCCGCAAAATATCATCGGCATCGTCTACGATTACGACCAGACGCTCAGTCCGACCTACATGCAGGACGACGTCATGTTCCCGCATTTCGGAATCAAACCCGAACCGTTCTGGAACAAGTGCCATGCTCTCGTGGCCGACGAGGGTTACGACAATGAACTCGCTTACCTGAAGGTTCTGCTCGACTACCTCGACCTCGACCGGCCCACCAACAGCCAGCTGCGCGCCCTAGGGGCGGGCTTGGTCTTTTTTCCCGGCGTGCCCGAACTCTTCGGGGAATTGGAATCGGTGCTCACCCCCGCTCACGAATCCATGGACATCCGCCTGGAGCATTATGTCGTCAGTTCCGGCCTGAAGATTCTGCTCGATGGTTCGCGCCTGGCGCCGCATATGACCGCCATCTTTGGATGCGAGTTCGCCGAGGACGCCAGCGGACGCATCACTTTCCCCAAGCGGGTGATCAGCCACACCCAGAAAACGCAATACCTCTTCCGCATCAACAAGGGGCTCACCGCCCCCAATCAGGACGTCAATGACCATATGCCCGCTCACCTGCGCCGCATTCCATTCCCCAACATGATCTACCTCGGCGACGGCCCAACCGACGTTCCCTGCTTCACCGTGGTTCGCCAATATGGCGGCCAGGCGATCGCCGTCTACAATGCCCAGGACGCCGGACGCGGCAGCTTCCGAAAATGCTATCAGCTGAGCACCCACGCCAATCGAGTCAAACACATCGCCCCCAGCGATTACCGCCCCGGCAGCCATCTTCGCCTGCTCCTCGAGGAAATGATCCTTGAGGTGGCCGACCGCATGCTCGCCGAACGCAAGGCCGAAATGGCCGAGTCGATCGTCGGAGCACCTAAGCACTGAGGGGAGTGGAACTGGGAGGAATAGAAGGAATGAGAAGAATGATTTTACGAGCTTGGGAGCTGAGGGGCGGGTCGATGCCATAGCCACTGGTCGACCCAGAGCAGCGGGGCGTACACCAGCGTATGGCTGCGCCGCCATCGACCATGGCCAAAATCGTAAAATTCACCGGGCGCCCAGACCGCACCCCGGTGCTCCTCGCCGCGCGACGTGACATACTGCCCCCAACTTGAAAAAGCCACGTACGATCCAACGTAACACGCCAGCGCGCCGGCCGCGATGGCGGTCCACCGGCAGCCGGCGACGCGCCGCGAGTGACTCCGCGTCCGGCTGGGCATCACCGACACGATGCCAGCGTCACGTCCGGCTGCCAGAGAAATCCGCCTCGACGCTCCGAGCGCCCGTTCTAGCGTACTCATTCCATGCCCGCCGACACAAAACCGCCGCTTTCCGAGCGCATGCACGAGGTCTTCTCCGACCACGGGCTCCTGTCGCGCTCGGATGGCTTCGAGTACCGGGCC
Source organism: Verrucomicrobiales bacterium (assembly GCA_046155625.1). GTDB lineage: Bacteria > Verrucomicrobiota > Verrucomicrobiia > Verrucomicrobiales > V1-33 > CAJBME01. The sequence continues at coordinate 22,162 of JBJXFS010000309.1, forward strand.
GAACAGCAGACGATGGCGGTCCGATTCGCCGCCGCGCTGGAAAAAGACCGGTGCCTGGTCATCGAAGCCGGCACCGGGGTCGGCAAGTCCCTCGCTTACCTTCTGCCATCCGTGGTGCACGCCCTGGAAAAAGGCCGCAAAGCCGTCATTTCCACTCACACCATCAATCTGCAGGAACAACTCATCGGAAAGGACATTCCCGTGCTGCAGAGCCTCCTCGGCGGAGGGCGCTCCATCCCCCCGTTCAAGGCCGTCCTGCTCAAGGGCCGCGGCAATTACCTTTGCCCAACCCGGCTCGAACGCGCCCTGCGCACCGCCGACGACCTTTTCACCAGCGGCGAACTCGAGGAATTGCGCGAAATCCGCACCTGGTCGCGCAAGACCGATGACGGCACCCTGAGCACCCTCCCCTTTACCCCCGACGCCAAAGTCTGGGCTCAAGTCTGCAGCGAACCCCACGCCTGCACCGCCCGCTTCTGTGGCGCCAAAGGCGGTTGCTTCTACCAGGAAGCCCGCAGACGCATCGCCGAGGCGCACGTCGTCGTGCTCAACCACACGCTCCTCTTCACGCTCATGGTGGCCGGGGATGAAGCCGAGCCCGTCAACGGAAACGACAGCTTCCTCTTTCCCAACGACTTCCTCGTCATCGACGAGGCCCACACCCTGGAAAATGTCGCCGCCCGCCAGCTCGGTCTCAACCTTTCGCATGCCGGCTTGCGCTTCCAACTCGCCCGCCTCTACAACCAGCGCACCCGCAAGGGCCTGCTCACCGCGGCCGCCGATATGGAGGGCGTGCGCCTGTGCACCGACCTGAACGCCGCATTGGACGACTTCTTCGAGGAGGTCGAGCGCGCCTGCACTTTCCGCGGTCCGGCCCGCGAGTTCCGCGTCCGCTCGACCGGCCTCGTGCAACATTCGGCCGCGGCCGCCTTGCTGGCCCTCGAAAAACGACTCGCCGAGATCTGCGAAAAACTCCCCGACAGCTCGAGCAAAACCGAGCTTCAAGAGTCGCGCCGTCGGCTGGCCGAGTCCCGCGTCGGCATCCGGCAGTTTCTCGACCAGGATTTGGAGGATCATGTTTATTGGGTCGAAAAGTCCGGCGGCCCCTCCGAATCCCTCTCCCTCCGCACCGCGCCCATCGACGTGTCGGAAGCCCTGCGCTCAATGCTCCTGGAACGCGGCCGGTCATGCCTGCTCACCAGCGCCACCCTCGGGCTCGGCGAACCAGATTTGAATTACTTCCGGAACCGCGTCGGCGCCGACAACGTCGAGGCCCTGCGCATCGGCAGCCCCTTCGATTACGAACACCAGATGACGCTTCACCTCGTCCAGTCAATGCCCGAGCCCAGTGCACCGGACTTCGAAGAAATGCTGGAAAAGTGGATAGCCCATTTCCTGAAGCTTTCCCAGGGCCGGGCCTTCGTGCTGTTCACGAGTTATAAACTGCTCCAATCGATGGCCGGCCGCCTGCAGGGGTATTGCGCGCGCGAGGGGTGGGAAATGCTGGTTCAAGGCACCGGCAAACCCCGCCACCAAATCATCCGCGAGTTCCGCGAAAACGTCTCCAGCGTGCTCTTCGGCACCGAGAGCTTCTGGACCGGCGTCGATGTGCCCGGCGAAGCGCTCTCCAACGTCATCATCACCCGCCTCCCGTTCGCCGTGCCCGACCACCCAGTCACCGCCTCACGCCTCGAAGCCATCGAAGAACGCGGCGGCAACCCGTTCATGGAATACTCCGTGCCCGAAGCCGTCCTTAAACTCCGCCAAGGCATCGGCCGCCTCATCCGCGCCCGCCGCGACCACGGCATCGCCGTCATCCTCGACAACCGCGTCCTCACCAAACAATACGGCCGCATCTTCCTCAACGCCCTCCCCCCTGCCCCTCGCGTCATCGCCCGTACCCCACCCCCCTAAGCCGACGACCGACCTCCGACCTCCGACCTCCTCCTTGCCCTCCCCACCCTCCCCCGCACAGTGACGCGATGACTTGGGACGTATTCACGGGTGGTTTTTGCCAGACCAATGCCTATTTGCTGCACACCGCCGGGGGACGGTTGCTGGTCGATGCCCCGGACGATTGTGCCGAATGGCTGCGTGGCCTGGGTGTCCGCGTCGATGCGCTCCTCCTGACCCACCAGCACTTTGACCATGTGATGGACGTGGCGCGCATTGTCTCGGACCACGGCTGCCCCGTGGTGGCGTGGACCCAGCCATCCCCTGAGTTGTGGCTCAATCGTCTCTTCTCCTCGTTCACCGGCTGGGAGCTGGAGGTCGCGCCCTACTCGGTCACTACCGCGCTGGGCGGTCCCGGACGAGGTGAGGGGGAATCGGTAACCCTGCTAGGCGAGTCGTTCCAGATCTTGCATGTTCCCGGGCATTCGCCCGACAGCATTTGTTTTTACCACGCCGCCTCCTCGCAGTGTTATTGTGGAGATACGGTGTTTGCCCAGGGGGTCGGCCGGACCGACTTTCCCGGCGGCGACACCCGACAGCTCCTCGACGGCATCCGCAGCAAACTCTTTTCCCTTCCCGACAACACGGTGCTCCTGCCCGGCCACGGCGACGTGACCACCGTCGGCGACGAAAAAACCGGCAACCCATTCCTCCTCGAATGACATGACCCCCAGTTTCCTCGACAAGCTGCTCGGCCGGCTGGACCGCGTCAGCCCTGACCAAGTGCAGTCGGTGCTGCTCCGGCTCATTCGCCAAAAAGGCTTCCTCGAAAGAGTCTTCGAGGCCTTGCAGGAAGGGGTGATCATCCTCACACCCGATGGCCAGGCCACCTTCGTCAACCGGGCCGCCGGCCGCCTCTTCGGCCTCGATCCGCCCAGCGCCATCGGTCGCGCCCTGGAGGACATCATTCCGGGCCTCGCATGGGCCAGCTTCGTCGCCGACGGCAGTCGCGCCATCAGCCGCGACTTCGAGCTCTTCTACCCGGATAGTCGCTTCCTCAACCTGTACCTCGCCCCGATCACCGACGAAGGCGACCGCCCTGGCTCCGAGGACGACCAGCACCTCGGCTTCGTCCTCCTCGTGCGCGACCTCACCCAGTCGCGCCGGCTCACCGAGGAAAAAATCGAATCCGAACGCCTCAACGCCCTCACGTTGCTCGCCGCCGGCGTGGCTCACGAACTCGGCAATCCGCTCAATTCGCTCAACATCCATCTGCAACTGCTCGAGCGGAAGTTGCGCAAGTCGTCTCCCGAAGCCCATACCGCCGTGCGCGAGCAACTCGACATCGCCCGCGGCGAGATCAAGCGGCTCGACTTCATCATCGCTCAATTCCTTTCAGCCATCCGCCCGACCCGGCCGCAGCTCGAACTCGAGGACCTCAATCAACTCATTCGCGACGCCGCCCGTTTCCTCGAGCCCGAAATCTCCGATCGTCGACTCACGCTCAAACTCGAGCTCCGCGCTGACCTGCCCCTCCTGCCCGTCGACCCCGGGCAAATGAAACAGGCGTTCTACAACCTCATCCGCAACGCCACCCAGGCCACCCCGCCCGGCGGAAAAATCAGCATTCGGAGCGACCTCGCCGACTACGAGGTCGTCATCGCGGTCAGCGACACGGGGGCTGGCATACCGCCGGAACAAATGGGCCACCTCTTCGAGCCATTCCACACCACCAAGGAAAAGGGAACTGGCCTCGGCCTGCTCATCGTGCGCCGCATCGTCCGCGAACACGGCGGTGAAATCGCCATCGAAAGCGCCGAAAACAAGGGGACCCGCATCCGAATCCACCTGCCACTCGGCCCCAAGCCGGTCCGCATGCTCCCGAACTCGCCCTGAACCCAAGGCCACCAACCATTTAATATAACATCTGCTGGCGAGGCGGCTTGGCCGGAACAAGCGTCGCCGCCTTGAACACGGTGGTCTGTGTCCCGTTAATTTCGCGATATTCTACCGTGCCGGTCGCCTTGTACCACCCCATCTGGCGCCAATCCGGCGGGGCGGCCGCGAATTCGACAGGAATTGAAATCGGCCGGGCGTCCGCGGCGCAGCACGTCATCATCATTCGGAACAGCCGCATCTTCGTCGGATCCTGCTTATCTTGGATCGCCTGACCGGTCGTCTCAATCGTCTGCGTCGCCACCACCTCCTGCACGTCTCTCGTCTGGGCCGGCATGTAAAATAACTCGACCAATTGCAGCGGGATGTTTCCTTCGGGGGTGCGGCCGCCACTCAGCCGTTCGAGTTCCTCCACCGTGAACGCGTTTGGATTGGCCGCCGCGGAAGTCGCGCCGGAAGAGGCGGCACCCGGCATGGGGCGTGACTGCGCCGCCCGCTTCGCCAGATCCACGCCGCCGCCGGAAAGCGCCGTGGTGCCAGCGCTCGTCACCGCATTGAGCTTGTTAAGCTTAAAATCATCACTCCATCCGTCCGGCGAATACAACGCGGCCGCACTTAAGGGCACCGACAGGATCAGGAAAGCCACGATCTGCGACAGCCATCCCCCGGAAGATCCGTGGGCTGACTCATGGCCCTCCCCCGCGTGATCGTGCCCGCCCTCGCATCCCGTGTCGGTGGGTTCATCGCCGTGATCGTGAGCCTGATCATGCCCATGCTCGCCGTCCTCCGACGCGCCCCGCTCCCGCACCAGCAATTCGAAAACCGCCAGCACGCAGAGGAGTAATCCACAGACCAGCGCCTGGATGCGGAATCCCCCGTAGCCGGTCAGATAGTGAACGATGCGCCCGCTCGCAAAATAATAAATCATCACCCCTCCCCACACCATCAAGAGAAAGACCGGGACCAAACGCGACCAGGAAATGGCGCCGTGCGCCATCCCAGCGGCCAGCGAGTCCATCGCTCGACTGTCTCCGTGATGGTCGTGCCCGCAGCACTCGGGTCCGTGCGTGTGAGCGTGATCATGATCGTGACCGTGATCATGATGAGGGTTAGCCGGCGGTGCCATGGATCAAGGTGAGTAGGGGTGGAGCCGCGAATTTCCAAACAAGAGACAGCAGGAACACCAACACCGCCAGCCCCACGATGAGTTTCGCGACAAACGCCTTCTTGAAAACACTGGAATACAGAAAAATCAGCTTCAGATCGGCCATCGGACCAAAAACAAGGAACGCCAATCGAGCCACCCACGAGAATCCCGCCAGTGACGCTGCGATAAACGCATCCGTCGTGCTGCAGAGCGACAACACAAACGCCAGTGCCATCAGACCGGGCACGGCGAGCCAGTCGTTGCCACCGATCAGCGCTATGGGTTGCTGGGCTTCCGGAAGCACCACGAGTCGCGTGTTGAACACCGCGGTAATCAGGACGCCGATGACGAAGTACATCGCCGTGTCAAGAAAGTCCGTGCGCGCGACGCGCAGCGCGTGCGCCACGCGCTGATCATGCGATCCATGGGCGTGGGAATGCTCGGTCGCCCCGTCGCCCAGCACATGGTCCCGCAACACTCGATTGATTCTCAGACGACTCACGATGACCCCGACCAGCACGGTCACAGCGTACGCCATGAGCAGCCGTGAACACGTCATGAAGACCGGATTCTGGCCCTTGAAGGCCGAGAGAGTGCTGAGTACCACCACCGGATTGATGATTGGTGCCGAGAGCATGTACGTCACCGCGCAACTCAAGGGCAGCCCCTTTTTGATCAGGCGTCGAATCACCGGCACCACCGCGCACTCGCACACCGGAAAAAAGCCCCCCAGCAGTCCCGCCACCAGGATCGCCAAAAAAGGCCGCCGCGGCAGCAGCCGGTCCATGGCGTTGGACGGCAGGTACGCATCGATAAACCCCGAGATCAGAGTACCCAACAGAAGATACGGAGCCCCCTCCAGCACAATGCCGAGGAACGCGAAAAGAATGTCGCCAGCGGGACTCGGGTCAGGGGGACTCATGCAAACGCAAACCAGTCACGTTGGCGGACAATACCTGTCGACGCAACCCCTACGCGCAGGCGATTGCAGTGGGACGCCACTTCCGGGCGCGCAGATGGTGAGTGCGTTCCATCTGAGTTTCGCTTTCACTTCTCCGGTGACTCAGATGGGCCGCACCTCCCTGGAGTCGAGTGGCCAGTGCCGGACTCTGGAGTGATACGATTCTCTACGCGGACTGGGCTTGAAAAGGCGATGAGGGGCTTCCGTCCCATCGTTCTCGCCGCCTACGAGCCCTGGAGGTCTCGTCCCGCCTCAGGCTTTAAGCACGCAGTCTGAATAGACCGAGACTAGGCATCAACCACCGATCGCATGAACAGCACATCCGATTCCCCTGTCTTTTTTCAGTGATTCTTGTCAGAATTTGCCGGCACTCACCGTACCCGCCCCACCGCCCCACCCCCAGGCCTCATCCCAAGCTGTCTTCGCCGCCATGAACCGACGATCGTTCTTCGCCCTGGCCGGGGTCGCCACCCCACTCCCGTCCTTGGCCTCCACCGATCCCCCGCCGGATGACGATCCGGTCAACCTGTGGTGGCCCATGGTCAACGAGGTTGACCGCTGCCGGGCTGTCTCATCCGAAGGAACTCTCACCCTGGAAGTCTCCATGGCCCGGCCCGGCGAGGAAGAATTGGAGGTCGTTACGGAAGGCACTCGCGTCGTCGGGTACTCGCTGCGCGGCCGCCGGCTCCTGGACGGATTCTTCCCGGGCGTCACGGTGGTGGAAACATTCTCCCTTTTCTGGGATGATCAGCCGATCCCGATCCCGCCGCGGTTCTGGAACGATTTGGCCGGTTTTCGCATCCAGACGCTTGGCGTGGACTTGTCCACGCTCGACCTCGCCCAGCGCGCACGGGCGGAAGAGTATGCCGCCCGCCTCGATCGCCCCCGCATCGTCCTCTCGGCGGATGCCGGCACCGCGCTCATTGAATGGGTCCGCCGCGAGGAATTCGACTCCAAATCCACCTTCCGCTGGATCGTCAGCCGCGCCGGCAACGTGCTGCGCCACCGCGAAAGACCGCCGCGCGGCGGGTTGCGATGATGAATGTGAGCGCCATGCGCCGCCCTCCCCCGACCAGGCTCCAATCCGCACTTCGGCGCTGGCGCCGCTTGCTCGACCGGCCGGCTACCGACGAGAAGCGCGTGCACGACGCGCGCGTCGTCCTCAAGGAGGCTCGGGCCTTGCTTCGCCTGTTCCGCAGCGCGATGAGCGAATCGCGCTCCCTGGCCCTCGACCAGCGCTTCCGCCAAGTTATGAAAGCCCTCGCCCCGGCTCGCGACCAGCTCATCATTCGCCAAGTCTTGGCCGATCAACTCGGACGGATCGATGCCCCCTTTGATCGCGACACCCTGTTGGCCGCCCTGCCGCCCGTCACCCGGCCGAAACCAGCCGCCCTCCGCCGCGTCGGGCCTGCCCTCGACGAGTTCGAACGCCACCTGTCACCCGTCGTCCGCGCCTGTGCCTGGGAGACTATCGATCAGGCGTTCCACGACGCCTGCCGCCGCGTCCGCCGGTTGCAGCGCCAGGCCCGTCACGACGCCTCCCCGGCCCTGTGGCATCGGTGGCGACGGCGCGTCAAGGCCCTCGCCTACCAAGCCGATTTCGTGAGTCCTGCCAATCATCCCGAATGGAAGGAATGGCGCGAACAAGCCTGGCACCTCCAGGCAAAACTCGGCGAACTCCAGGACCTTCACATCACGCTGGACTGCCTCCAGAAACTCCACCTCCCACCTCAATCACTCGCCCCACTGCGCTCCCGCCTCCAAGTCGCCGCCAAAAAAGCCCGCCGCGCCGCGTGGCGCGCCCGCCTGCGCATGGAATGACTTGAACCGGCATCCCTTCTGTAAACGGCACGACTCGCAGACGCGTACTAGAAACAGGAGGACTCTGCCGCTTCACAGAAGAACTTGGTGAAAATCATTGACTCCAGCGGGCCGGCGGCCTCAACCTGTTGCCGCTTAATGGAAAAGCTTTGACGCTACGGGTTCCGGTTCCGTTTGAGGCCCGTGCCTTCGTGAACTTCGCCAAGAACCCGCGCAATGAGAAGAGGCCTTTCATCATCAGCGCGCCCAACTCCTGTCACCTCAACGGCAA
>JBJXFS010000310.1:0-5927 GCA_046155625.1 Verrucomicrobiales bacterium
TGACCGCTGACCAGCCGGACTTTGTGCTGACCGCGGGACCGGAAGGAAGGGTGACGGTAGTGTATCGCATTCGCGACGATGCGGCGGCAGTCGCGGCGGGGTTGGCGGTTTCCCAAGACTTGACCAACTGGCAGCCGGCGGGTCTAGTCGCCGAGGTGGTGAGCGAACAACCGCAGGGCGATGGCTCAAAAATCGTCACCGTTCAAGTGGCGGTGGGGGCGGTCGACCGATACCTGAGGCTTGAAGCGCGTCCGCTTCCCTGACAGGAAGGGAAAATGAATGTGAGTGCGGCCATCGATTGGTCTAACGGGACGACTCAAGCCTATCCGTTTTTGCGGTTGCGCTGGGCGCCCGCCGAGGGCAGAGAATCGATGCGGCGCCGGCTCGGCGCCACGATTCGTCGAGGCTCATTGACGGGCCGGTCACCCATCGGGTATCGTGTCATCCCGAGTCGACGAATCTTCAATCAAACCCAATCCACGCTCAAACCTCATCGCCATGGCTGATCTCGACGGTAAATCCGCTGAAAAAAACAAGGAGTTTTTCACCCGCGTCCCGCAGGAGACGCCAGGATTCTTTTTGAAAGGCTCGCACCAATATGACTGGGGCCTCAAAAACCGGTTGAGCCGCGTCTTCAACCCGAAGGACGGACGCACGCTCATGCTTGCATTCGACCATGGATACTTCCAAGGACCGACGACTGGCTTGGAGCGGGTCGACCAGACCATCCTTCCGCTCGAGCCCTACGTTGACTGCTTGATGCTGACACGCGGCATCCAGCGGGCCGTCGTGCCGGCGAGCACGCAGAAGGCGATCGCCCTGCGCGCGTCCGGCGGGACAAGCATGATCAGCCCGATGGAGGAGTGGGAAGGGACCAATGGCGACGGCAAGACCATCAAGCTCGGTCGTCCCGGGTACGAGCCGCTGTCCAATGAAAGCATCGCCTGCAGCATCGAGGAGGCGTTGCGCCTGAACGCCTGTGTCCTCGCCGTCCAGGTTTTCATCGGAAGCCAGTACGAGCGTCAGACGCTCAAGAACCTGACCGATCTTATCGACGAAGCGAACCGCTACGGCATCGCCGTCATGGGCGTCACCGCCGTCGGTCGCTCCATGGCCCGCACCTCGCAGTATTTCCGACTCGCCACGCGCATCATGGCCGAACTCGGCTGCCACATGGTGAAGTGCTACTACACCGAGAAAGAGTTCGACACGGTGACCAGTTGCTGCCCCGTGCCGATCGTCATTGCGGGCGGAAAGAAACTTCCCGAACTGGACGCGCTCAAAATGTCCTACAACGCGCTGCAGCAGGGGGCCTCAGGCGTGGACATGGGCCGCAACATCTTCCAGGCCGAAGACCCCGTGGCCATGGTCCAGGCCGTTCAGCAACTCGTCCACGGTGGCCTGACGCCAGTCAAAGCGCACAATCTATACCTCGAACTCAAGTCGAAGAAGAAGGGCGCGAAAAAGAAGTGAGGTGGACGACTTGAGAAAGGGGAGACCATTCCCAGATGGTACGCCCTCACCACCTGCGCGCCGGGAAGGACGCGTCCCACCGTGAGCCGCAACGCTCGCTGTGTCGATTCACGCCGCCTCGCTGGGTGGCAGCGTGGTGGGCGGGGTGACTTCGGGTTCGGGCAGATTGCGGAGGTGGAGCCGGAGGAGCTCGGCGCGGAGGATGTCGCGCTCCTCGGGGGTGAGCTTTCGTTTGGCGGCAAGCTGGAGGTGGGCCGGCTGGATTTCGACGAGCAGGTGGTCGATGAGCAATCGATTACCCGGGTTGAGCAGGGCGAGGTCCTGGCCGAGCCGGAGCATCGAAAGAAAGTTGAGGGCCTCTTTGGTTTCGATAGTGTGGGCGTAGCGCAGGACGCCGTAGGCGCGGCCGAGGTGGTCGCGCAGCTTGGTGGGATTTGACTGCAAGAGCTTCTGGCGGGCGTCGTGTTCGCGCTGGATGATTTGTTCGATGACCTTTTCGAGGCGCGAAATGATTTCGCGTTCGCGTTCGCCGAGGGTGTTTTGATTGCTGACTTGAAATAAGTGGGCGAGCGCCTCCGTCCCTTCACCGTAGATGCCGCGGACGGCGAGGCCGATGCGGTTGGCCGAATGGATGACCTGGTTGATCTGCTCGCTAAGGACGAGGCCGGGCAGGTGCATCATGGTGGAGGCGCGCAATCCGGTGCCCAAGTTGGTCGGGCAGGCTGTGAGGTACCCGAAGTCGGTGTGGTAGGCGTAGGGCAGGGAGGCCTCGAGCTGCGTATCGACGGTGTCGAGCATGGCGTAGGCGCGACCGAGATCAAGGCCTGGGAGGATGGCCTGCATGCGCAGATGGTCCTCCTCGTTGATCATAATGCTCAGGTTTTGAGCGCGGTTGATGACGGTGGCGCTTCCGGCGCTCTTGGCGGCTTGTTCGCGACTGATGAGGTGGCGTTCCACCAGCACTTGCTTCTGCAATTGGTCGAGCTTGGTCAGGTCAGCCGAAAACCCGCCAGCCATGTCGGGCAGGGCTTCGATACCCGGCTGGAGGTCAGCCAGGCTGAGCAGGCGTTCTTCTTTTTTTGACCATCCGGGGAACGGACGGTCGGCCAGATTGCGGGCCAGGCGGATGCGGGTGCTGATGACGATGTCCGCATGCGGGCCCTCCGGCAGCATCCAGGCGGCCGGCTGGCGGACGAGAGTGGAGAATCGCATCATGGAGCGCTCGGGTTCTAAATCGGGGAGTGGAAGATCAATTTGACTGGCGTGATCCGCCGATAGGGGGCGTGAGCGAATTGATTTCGTCGCGCAGGCGGACGGCCTCCTCGAATTGCTCCTCGTCGATGGCCTTGGCGAGTTCGCGGCGCAGGGATTCGAGGCGGTTGCCGAGGGCGGAAGCGAGGGCGTTGGCGGGCACCTTGCCGGTGTGGCGAGTTCCTTTGTGCAAATTCCCGAGCACGGTTTCGACGTCGGAGCGGAAGGTGTCGTAGCAGCGCGGGCACCCCAGGCGGCCGACGCGTTTGAATTCGGCTTGGGAGTAGCCGCAGGACGGGCAGGTGAGGCCAGCGGGTTTGGACTCGGTTTTTTCCTGAGTGGTGCCCATGCCGAGCAGGAGTTCGGCGAGGGCAAATCCGGTGGGATCGGTGACGCCTTTTTGTTTTGAGCACTCCTCGCAGAGGTTCACCTTCTGCACCTGACCGTTGACGATCTGGGTGAAGAAGACATTGGCATCCTTGGACTGGCAGACGTCGCAGAGCATGGTCAGGGGGCGGGGGACAGCCCTACCATGATCAGGGAGTGCCGAACCCGCACGAAAAATCTACGCTTTCGGAACGCTTTTGGACCCTCAGGCATCCTGGAGAGCCGCCATGCGCTCTTCCATATCGCGTCGCTGCAAGGCCACGACCATTTCATCGATCTGACCCTCGACGAAAAGATCGAGATTATACAAGGTGAGACCGATGCGGTGATCGGTGACTCGATTCTGGGGGTAATTGTATGTGCGGATTTTTTCCTCACGTCCACCGGACCCAATCAGGCTACGCCGATGGGTCGCGTATTTTTCCTGTTCCTCCCGCTGCTTGGCTTCAAACAGCTTGGCGCGGAGGATGGCCATGGCGCGTTCACGGTTTTTGATCTGCGAGCGGGTTTCGATGCACCGGATGACCAGGCCGGAGGGTTTGTGAAATATTTGAACAGCGGAATCGGTGGTATTCACGCCCTGGCCTCCGGGGCCGCCGGCGCGGCTCGCTTGAACTTCGATGTCTTCAGGTCGGATCTGGACGTCCACTTCCTCAGCCTCGGGCAGCACGGCGACCGTGGCGGTGGAGGTATGGATGCGTCCCTGGGTCTCCGTGGCTGGGACCCGCTGGACGCGGTGCACGCCGCTTTCATAGCGCAGAAAACGAAACACTTCGTCTCCGGAGACCTTGAGGGTGATTGATTTGAATCCGCCGACATCGGATGGGCTGCTGTCGAGCGTTTCGATCCGCCAACCGCGGGTGTCGCAGTAGCGGGTGTACATTCGCAGCAGATCGGCCGCAAACAAGGAAGCCTCGTCGCCGCCGGTGCCCGCGCGGATTTCCAGCAGGGCATCACGATCCTCGGTGCCGTCAGGAGGAAGCAGGGAGTAAGTCACCCGTTCGTCCAGTTGATGAAGAGACTTTTCGAGTGCCGGGATTTCCGCAGCCGCCATTTCGGCGAGTTCGGGGTCGGTTTCTTTGGCCAACTCTTGGTTCCCGGCCAGCACCGCTTGGGTGCGCGTGTACTGCTCCCAAGTTTCGAGGAGTTGTTTCAGGCGCGAATGTTCACGTGTGCAGTCGGCGGCCTTCTTGGGATCGTTGAAAAAGTCGGGCGAGGATAACTGGGCCTCGATCTCGGCGAAGCGCTGGCGTTTGCGGTCAATGAGCGGGGCGTAATCCATTTAATGATCTGAATTATGAGATTTGAGATTCTCTGGGAGCAGAACGTGGCTTTGGGTGGGATTAGATGGTGCCGGGGCACGAAAAAAGGTGAGGTCTCCGCCTGGAGGCGGAGAGACTCACCTTGAAGAAGGCGTTAGGGGATGGCGTCCAGCTAAGCGGAGGCGGCCAGTTTGGGCTTGGTTCGGCGGAGGGTGGTGGTACCGCCAAAGCGTTTGGCGAACTTGTCGACGCGGCCAGCCGTATCGATGAACTTTTGTTCACCGGTGAAGTACGGATGGCAGGCGGCGCAGATACCGACGGAGATGCTGGAAACGGTGGAGCGGGTGTGATACACCGTGCCACAGGCGCAGGAAATGGTCGTTTCGACGTATTTGGGATGAATCTCGGGCTTCATGGCGGTGGTGGGTGTTAAAGTGAGTGGCGGTGGGTGGCCGCGGGCCAAAGCGTCGGGCGCGACGGGCGGGGAGAGTGGGAAGGGGACATTAGTAGGAGCCGATGGAATTCGCAAGCGAAACGTCACTTGGATTCGGTGGCGAACAGTGGATACTTGGGGGTCGTGCTCGTTGGGCCGATGTGAGTTGATTCTATGACCCCCGACCTTTCCCGGCGCCTTTGGGTGATCGCAGCGCTTTTTGCCAGCGCGACGTTAGCGTGGTGGTATGGGGCAGGGCGCGGGGTTGGCGATGAGCCGAGTGGATCGCGGTGTAGCCTGTGTTTTTTAACACTATCGCCGTCGGCTGGGGAGCGGATCGGTGAATTGATCGGTAGGATCGAATCCAGTACGACGCGATTGCCCGATGGTTTAGAAGCCGAGGTGGGGGCGGAACCGGGGGCAAGGCCTGGATTGCGCTTGCCGCCGCCCCCACTTCCCCGCCGGCAATCGGATTGGTGGGAGCGGGAGGTTTCGGCACCGCAATTTGAGCGATTTCGCGAGTGGGTGGGGCGATGGCGGGAGGGAGCGAGAGGGGAGCGAGGGGGGACGGAGTTGGAACGCGAAGGGGTGCGGTTGGCGAGGGAGCGGCAACGGGCCATGGCGGACCTGATCCAGGGCGATCCTGAGCGGGCGTTGCAGTTGGCGGCGCCGAATGATGTGCGGGCGGCGGTACCTGGCACGGTGGCCGCGTGGCTCGAGACGTGGGTGAACCGGCGGGCCGACTACCGCGTGGCGTGCGCGCTGGCGGTGCCCGGAGAGCGTGAAGCTTCGGCCTCGCTGGTTCGATGGGCCGAGTGGGATGGCGCGCGGGCGTTGGTCTTCACGTATGGCGAGGCGCTTGGATGGGGCACGAAGGACGATGTGCCGGTGCAGGGGATCGTGTTACCCGTCGACGCTGGAACTAATCCGGTTGATCAATCGATCGTGCGCGGTGATCGAGTGATGGCGCTGAGCGCGGTGCCGGCGAAGCAACTGGAGCCGGGTGAGTTGCCGGAGGGCAGCGAAGCGGGCGTGGGTGTGGAGATGGGTGGTGAAATCCGGGTGTACGCGGATGCGGCGGCGGCGGCGGCGGCGGTGGCGGCTGCCGTGGAGGAAATTGA
>JBJXFS010000341.1:0-65422 GCA_046155625.1 Verrucomicrobiales bacterium
TGAATCAATTACAAGAAAATACCCGAACCGATTCCCTTGGTTGAGGCGTCGGGTTTTTGACATGAGGGAGGTCATCAAAAAGCCCGGCTTCCTGGCGTCACGGCGGCAATGGCTCCGCCGGGCATCGGCGGCAACCGTGGCCTCCGCCTTTCCGGGGTTAAATGCTCGGGGCCAGGACGAACCAGACCCCCATCAACTCGAACATGAAAAGGCCTGCCGGCGGAACCTGAAACTGATCTTCGATGGGGTCAGTCGCTTTCTGAGCGATGGACGCGAGCATCCCTATAGGCTCAGCGACCTGGCCGGAACGTATATTGACCGGGATGTCCTCCTCTGTCCCTCGCTCGTGAGCCGCGGTCGGTTGCAAAACCCTCGGTCGGATTTGGTCAGCAATATCGCGCACGACCCTCTGACTTTCTATGTTTGGGAATACTCCCTGAATAAACTGGAGGGAACGGGAAAGACCAACCGCGATTTTAAATCCCGCCAGCGACAGACGCCGGTTGGGGATTGGGTGCCGATGGTCCGGTGCCATGCTCACTCACGTCCAGATCGCCGCCTTCATTTAAATCTGACGTTCGGCGGTGCCATTTATGAGTCCGGGTTGTACTGGGAAACTCTGTTCCGCCATATCTGCCCGCTGCCGTACCTGGGGCATTCCGACCTTTTCTTCTCCGAAGCCCACCCTCCGAATTACACGGCGGACATTCCCAAAAGGGCCAGCCGGGCGGCGCAGGGCGCCGTCAATTTGAGCGACGCCTACAACGCCCTGTTGACGGATGCGTGGAATAGTGATGAGACGCCGGATCAACTGGGCGACTGGGTCGTTCGACTCGGCTCGGATTGGCTCTTCGATCATGCGGGAATTCAATTTGACGTCCGAGGCGTCGTGCAACTCGAGGGCGATGCCGTCCGGCTGAATCGGGATCGAAACCCGGACATGCAGGTGGCGTCTTACCCTCGGTCAGTCGGGCCGATCGCAGTCGGCCAGCCGGCTTCACGGCTGCATGTCCTTGCCGGTGTCATCCATGGCGAGACGGACGGAAGCGAAGTGGGCCGGATCAACCTGCTTTGTCGGCACGGCAAAGTGGAAAGTCTCCCGCTCATCCAGGGCCGACACGTGTGTCACCAGCCGACCGGGAAGGAAGCACCGCAAGCAGAATCCACCCTGGTGCATCGGCGCCAATCAGTTGTGGGCACGTCCGATTACGCACCCCACGCCATCTATCATGTCACATGGACGTTGCCGGAGGCTGGCACGGTTATCGACAGGCTTGAGTTTTCGGCCACCCAAGGTGCCACTAGTCCATTTTTCATGGCGATTACAATCGAGCCTTGAGCGCAATTGGCCGATTCCGAGGGGAGTACGGCCCGGGGGCGAGGCGCGGGCGATACCGGCTCCGGGGCCAAGGTATCAAATGTGGCATTTTGGGCCCTAACCCGTAGATTCGGCTTGTCCTCGCCGGGCATATCACGCATAACCGCAGTATCCGTTGTCATCGCTTGCCGTTTTGACGAGCGACCCGGCAGCCATTATGAAACACAAATCGAAGTCCGCCCAGCGGGATGAACCTAAGGGAACACCGTCGCTCGTTGGGCCAACGTCGAGTCGGCGGCGATTCCTCAAGCAATCCCTCGCAGCCGGGATCGCGGGCGCTGGGATCGGCGGGGCCAGGGGTCAGACTCCCACCAAGCGTGCGAAACCCCACAAATCCCCACCGAACAAGAAGGATCATACAAAGAAGCTCCCCAGTGATCTCAAAGAGTCAATGGAGTGGGACTTCGAGCGATTCCTGAGTGAGATCATCGAACAAATAAACAAGGGCAAAACCACTCAAGAGATTGAGGAATGGATCTCTCCGCCTCAGAGCACGGCCAAATCCAGACAAATCGTAAAAGCGGAAGTGGAAGGCGACCCGTCTCCAACACCGAAGGACCATCCCCTCGGAATGTGTATTGTGGACAAGATACAATGGAAAATGGACGGCGAGAGTATTGCCGGATTCATCATTCGCGGGAGAATGGGCCGAGACGAGGCCAAGGGAGATCCTCTGGAGTGCGACCAGTATTCCACGATGGACCAGACCGCCGCAAGCCGTGAACCCGGTGTCGGCGCCATCGCGAATTCCCGTCGCCGATCGCGCGACAATCCGGACCAAATGCTGGTGGTCGCCACGAGGGGGTCTTCTTCTTCTTCGTCCTCCTCGTCGTCCTGGCCGCCGCCGTAGGCTAGCGGCAGGTCGAAACGCGGGTCCGCCGGAACAGGCATTTTGGCTGCGAGCATACACATGTGAGCCATGGCTGGCGGTCGCCCACCCTCACTCGAGGAACTCAATCTGGCGGCCCCGAGCATTGGGTTTCCGGTCACGATCTGCGCGCTCTTCTTCGGAGACCATGCCGGCCTCTGCCGCCGGCTGCTCGATTCCATCCACGCGAACACTGACCCGGCGACATACGAACTGCGTTGCGGACTGAATGCTGTCGCGGAGGAAACTCAGGAGATGGTGATGACGACCAAACGCCGGCACGGGAAGGTGCGGGTCTACGGATCGCGCCGGAACATTCGGAAGTGTCCGATGATGCGCCGACTGTTTCACCGCCAGCGGATAACCACCGAGTGGGTGCTGTGGTTTGACGATGATTCATTTGTGTCGCGTCCTGACTGGCTCCTCTCGTTGGCTCTGGCGGTCGAAGCCCGCCCCGACGCCGATGTCCATGGCTCGATCCGCTACGTGACGCCTTCGCCGCGCGTCCAACGTTTCATCCAATCGGCGTCCTGGTTCCGCGGCAAACCATTCGCGACCGATCCGGGAAGCGGCGAGCCGAAACTCGAATTCGTCGTCGGCGGGTTTTGGGCCGTCCGTACCAAGCTGATCTACGAAATCGGCTGGCCGGACCCGCGCCTGATTCATTTTGAAGACGATTACATCTTCGGCGAGGCCCTGCGCCAGCAGGGCGCGGTGATGGGGTCATTCCATTCCGGTATTGTCATCAGCGATGCCCCCCGCCGGGGGCCACTCCACGGCCCCTCTCTCGACTTTCCGCCCTGAGTGAACACGCGCGATCCCGATGGAATCGCCGGTGCAGGCATGAGCGGGATCTAGCGAACGAACTCAACCGTGCGGACCGGACACTCGATCCCAGCGGGAGGAAGCGGCGTCTCATCGTAATCGAGTTCGAGACGTGCCAGCTCATGCCGCAACTTGACCAAGTCCCAGATTTGTAACTGGCCCTCAACGGTGCCGGCGACCAGGAAGCGGTCGTTTTTCCCGCAGAACCTCAACGCCGAGAGCGATTGGAGCCGGGCGGACCGAAGCGTGGCCGCGATTTCGCAAGTTCGAGATGCGTCGAGCCACCGCAATAGCTTGATCTCACGAGTATCGGCCTGCGTGGCAAGGAATCGGCCGTCGGAAGCAACCGCTAGTACGACGCGGGCGCTCACCGGGGCGCCGATATCGAAACTCCCGCTTCGCGTCCAATGGTCAGTCTCGAAAAACGCGATGGACCGCCGCGATCGAACGACGAGCCATTTCCCGCCCGGCATCCAGGCCAGGCTCTCACATGGACCATCGGGAACACTGATCAGGTCGGGCTTCGCTGGTGGCGCTCCCTCCTCCGTCCGAGGCACGGGCCAGAGTTCCGCTTCCGTCTGCCCGCTCCGGCACACCCCGACCCACGCGGCGCGTGGATGCAGCGCGATCGAGTCGATCGGCAGCCGGGACCTCCGGTCCGCGTCATCCTCCCCATTTGAATCAAGAACCTTCTTTTCCGAGACTCCCGTTTCGCAAAGGTAGACGCGAAGCTGGTCCCCTCTCGAAGTGGCGGCAAACCACTGATTGCCATCCCCAGGCGCGGTCGCGAGCTCACCACCCGCTCCACCGCCGCGACGCTTGCCTCCTTTGTCCGGAATCCTCAATAGGGCGCCATCCGCCTTCGGGATGACCCATCCCGACAACTGCCATTCCTCCTCGGAATCATTGACGAGCAGCTCGCGCCCAGGGGAAGATAGGGCCAGTCCATTGGCCTGGCGCCGGGGCACTTTCCGCAGAACTCGCGCTCCAATTAAATCGACCAGGAACAGCCCGTCGCGTGTGGTCACCCCGACGAGGCCCGTTTCGATCTCGTCCCCAATCTCCTCGATCGAGCGTTCGAGCTGAACACTCTTGAAGGCTCCCGCGTGGGCCGAACGGGCGCGGCGGGCCGAGCCGTCGGCTTGCTGCAGAACGAGCGTGCCGTCGGGACTGAAACCAGCGTCAGTGAGTTGGCTGACCGATGATTCGTCGCGTTCGATGACCGCCAAGGTGTCCGAATGACACAGCAACAAACATCCTGACGCCGCCGCCAGCAGATGGCCGGTCCCTGGATCGTAGCTCAGTGCCTTGATCGGTTCCTCGATCGGACGGACTTCCAGCGCGGCCGCGAGCGAGAGCGCCTCCGGATGGTCACCGGGCAAAACCGACAGCCGCCAAATCTTCAGCGCGCCGCTCTCGCCGCCCGTTACCAATTCATACGGACTTGCTCCTGAGTTTTGCTCCTCGGTTCCCCTGGCTGGGTGCCAGACCATGGCGCCCACGCCATGCGTATGGGGTCCGATCACGAACTCGCCCGTGAAGACATTCCAAACGAACACATTGAGACTTTCCGCGCTGGCCACGGCGAGAAACCTTCCATCACGGCTGAAACTCAGCGCCGACGCCGGTCGCGTGAAGGGCGGCTTCGTTTCATCAAGGCGCAACGCCGGCGATACTAAGTCCACATCCTGCCGGGCTTCGGGAGCCGGGCGATTCAGGACGACTGGCTTGGCGAAACCATCCGACCGGTGGAACAACTCGACGGCTCCCGTGGGCCGGGCCACGGCCACCACACCAGACTCTCCGTGGCACGCTGTGAGCGATTGCTGGGTGGCACCGGCAATGCGTTTCGGAGATCCCGGATCGCCGCCGTGACGGTCCCAGACCGTGACACCCTCACCGTCAATCGCGCCGACGACAAGCATCCCGTCATCCGAGACCGCGACCCGCCGCACGTCCAAAGTTGCCCCAGTCAGGCGGTCGACAGGTTCGAGCGACCCGTGGACCATTTTCCAAAGCGGCAATTCGCCACCAGAAACCGGGCCCGCGAACCACTCCCCCAAATCCGAGCGACCGAGGAGTCGGTTTGGCAGGGCGGCTGACCCGTCGCATTTCTGGGGAAGGCTGGCCATCGCCAGCGCCGCGATCAATTCGTTCCGGAATCCATCCTTCAACGCCGAAGGATAATCCGCCTCCACGCCGATAATTCGCTCGATGATACCCTCGCTGCGATTCGGCGACTGGCTGAGTCCAATGGCCCGGATTTCACTGAGCGTGGAACCTCGCCACGCCATACGATTGGCCCGCCATGAACTGATACCCATCGGGACACCGACAGCCGCCACGGCACCGATCACCATTGCCGCCGCCGCATACACTCGGCGACGGCGCACCATGAGGTCGTGCGCGGCCATGGCGGCCTCAGCCTGCCGTCGTTCCTGGCGGCGTTCGGGCAGCCGGCGCAGGCGGTCGGCCAGGACACTCGCGCCGGCGAAGCGCTCCGACGGATTGCCCGCCAGGCACAACTTGAGGTCATCCTCAAGCAACGGATCGGCGACGCTCTTCCGCCAGTCGATGGTCATGGATCGGCGGAAGTCGCCCACAAGGAGTTGGAACAGCACCAGTCCGAGGGAATAAATATCGGAGCGTGCTGTGGATTCGCCCCCGGCAGCGACTTCGGGAGCGAGGTAGAGTTGCGTACCCCCGGTCACCCTGCTGTCGAACAAGGTCCGGGTGAATCCGCTAGAGTGTCCCGCAAGGATTTCCTCCGACACGACTTGGCCGATTCCGAAATCGCTGACCCACACATGCACGCTCGAAGGATCATCCGGCCGGCTTCGCACGAGCAGGTTCGAAGGTTTCACGTCACGGTGAAGGACGCCGACATCGTGGGCGGCCTGCAGGGCATCGGCGGCCTGGGATATGATCTCGAGGCGCAGCGGCTCCGGAACCCCTTCGCGACCGCCGTTGCTTTCGAACCAGGATTCAAGGTTGCTGGCCGCGATGTATTCCGCCATCAAGTAATACGGCGGTTCCTCAAGCGCCACTTCCTCGAGGGGCACGAAGTGCTCGTGACGGCCGATCTTCTCCTTGAGCAGTTTGTACAGTGTCAATTCGCGGCGTAGAAACGCCGCCTTTTCCTCGCTGTCGCAGAATTTAACGACGCGCTTGTCGAGCAGGTCACGGTGGTGCGCCAGCCACACTTCGCCGCAGCCGCCTTCACCGAGTTTCTCATCGAGCACCCAGCGCGTCGACGGGATGGTCCGCCCCGAGGCGGGTTTCCAGTGGACTTCCTCCGCCAATGGACCGCTGCCGGGGAGGAGCCGATGGAGCGCCCGCTGGAACGACGCGACCGAGTAGTAACGGTCGGCCGGGTCCTTTCGCATCCCTTTGGCGAGCGTGCTGTCGAGTTCGGGATCGCAATCCTCGAGGCATTCCGCGAGCCTGCGCGGGCGATCAAAGAGGATAGTGCGGCGGAGGTCATCGATGGAGGATGAATTGGGAAAGTCGTACGGCTTTCGCCCGCTCAATAACTCGAAGATCACCACCGACAGGCCGTAAATGTCGATGCTCTGTCCCCCGCGCGGTTCGTACAGTCCGCTTTGAAACTGCTCGGGACTCATGTACGCCGGTGTGCCCGCCCAGCGGTCCGCCCCGGTGGCTGGATCCACCGTCGCTTCCTTGAGGCCGAGTTGGGCGAGCCTGGCCAGTCCGAAATCAATCACCACGGGCGAACCATCGCGCTTGACGAGAATATTGCCCGGTTTGAGGTCGCAATGGATCACGCCACGGTCATGCGCGTACTGCACCGCATCACAAAGTTTGACGGCCAGCCGCAGGATATCCGCCCGGCTCGAAAGGTTCCGGGCAACGAACTCGGTCGCTGGCAAGCCCTCGACAAGGTCCATCGTGAAAAAAACGATCGACTGCCCGTCGGCCTCCTTGTGCAGATCCGCATCGTAAACCCGCGCCAAGCCGGGATGGTCGAGCCGGCCAAGCAACTGAATCTCCTCGAGAAATCGGTCGACAAGCGGTCCCGCGGCGAAAGCGGGTGCGACGACCTTGAGCGCCACGATCCGATTCGTCAGCTCCTGTCGGGCGCGATAAACAATCCCCATTCCTCCGAAGCCGACAACGCCCGTGATCGTGTAACGCCCCGCCACTCGATCACCGGGCTCAAAATGTCCAGCGACCGACTGAGGAGATGGCGCCACCCCCAGAATCGTGGTGCCGTCTGGGACGTGCTCGTTCATGATATGTCACACTCCATTGCCGCCTCCTCGTCTTGAAGGCGTTCGGTTTCCAAGCGACGCCAATCATCCTTCCCGTTGATCATTCTTCGGTTAGAAATACACAGCCCCGCAGCATGCTCCATCGCTTTTTTGACGCTGACACACCTCCTCATGGGTGCCGCGGTCCCGGCGGAAATCACTCCGGCCGATGCGGCGTAGCACCGCGAGCCGGATGAAGTCACGCTATTCCGTCAACTTCGCGTTGGCGATATCGGCAGGGAAGAGCTTCTTCAGAGCCGCCACGGACTTTTCAACCGAACCGACGCTCGCTGTGGCGGCTTCGGGTGTGCGGGCGGCACCGGCCGCATGAATCGCCGCGAGTTCTTTGACGGCGGATTCGGCGAGCGGTTGGGCGGCGGCTTCCTTATCACCCGACTTGCCAGGCAAAGCGGCCAGGAGAAGTGGGAAGGCATCTGTCACTTCATCGATGGCGGCAAAGTCGCGGCCTTTGAGGGCTTCCTTGAGTTCTCCGTGGTGGCCGTTGATCTCGGCCCAAAGCCCTTTCAGATCGGCGGGAATTTCCACTTCCTTGCCGCTCCCTTTGTTGCCGCAGATGCAACGCCATTCAGCCTTCTGGCATTCGGCGCACACTTCGGAACGATAGTGGACACGGAAGGTGATGGCCTTGGCGTCCTTTTTTTCCTTAAGCTGGAAAATGCACCAGTAATCTTCGCCTTCCGGCAGCGGGGCCACAAAGTCGTTTCCTTCCTTGGAGACGACCAGCTTTCTGGCCTTTCCCTTCTCCCCGGCGGTGATGGCAACGGTTTGATCCGCGAGCGAGATCGGCTTCAAGTCCTTGTCGAGCAGTGTAATGTGGATCTTGCCTTCCTTGACATTAAACTCCGCGCTGGGGGTGGCGGTGGAGTCAAGAAACGCGAGCCGACCGTCGCCGGGGCCGACGGTGATGCGTTCATGGGCAGGCGCGGCCAGAAGTCCCAGTGCGAGCGTGATGAGGGTGATGAGCAGTTTCCTTTTCATGGTGGTGTTTGGCCGTGGTGTTGGTTTCAATGCGCCGCCGCCGCGTTCAGGGCGACAGCGCGAAGGGCGGACTTTCGTCCAAAGGCAAAAAAGACAGCGGGCGTGACCACCAGATCGAGCAGGGTGGAGGAAACGAGGCCCCCCACGATGACCACAGCCACCGGGTGCAGGATTTCCTTGCCTGGTTCGCCGGCGGCCAAAACGAGCGGGATGAGGGCAATTCCCGCACTGAGGGCCGTCATCAAAACCGGAACCAGCCTCTCCAACGTTCCCCGCACAACCATCTGAGGCGTGAATCCCTCCTCTTCATGCTTCATGAGATGAAGGTAATGCGAGAGCATCATGATGCTGTTGCGAGCGGCAACCCCGGCCACGGCGATGAAGCCCACCAGCGTGGCAATGCTTATGTTGTTGATCTTCCAATAAGTGAGCGCCAACCCGCCCATGAGGGCCAATGGGATGTTCAGCAGCACCTGAGCGGCCAGCCCAGCCGATCGAAAATAACCGACGAGCAGCATGGCGACGACGATAAAGACCAGAATCGAAAAAATCGTGATGCGCTTGGCGGCCTCCTGCTGCGCCTGAAATTCGCCTTCAAAACTGACGTAAGTGCCTTCCGGTAACTTGACCTGTTCCTGCACTTCCTTTTGCAACCGCAGCACGAGAGCCTGCAGGTCGCGTTCGGTGGTGTTGGCCCCGACGACGACGCGGCGGACGCCGTTCTCCCGATTGATAACATTCGGACCCGAGGCTTCTCGGACATCCGCGACCAGTCGAAGCGGAACACGGCGGCCCGAGTCCGTTTCAATAAGCAGATTCGCCAGTTTCTCCGGTGAATCCCGAAATCCTTCCGGCAAACGCAGAACCAGATCGACGGTCTTTTGACCATCCCGAAGTTCGGCCAAATGCAGTCCTCCGACCAGCGAGGCCAATTGCTCGTTGAGCCGTCCCGGCTGAATGCCGTAGGCTTTGGCCCGCGCCCGATTGACCTGAATCTTGATCTGCGGAATAGGCACCTGCTTCTCCACGATGACATCGGTGAGGCCGGGCACATTCTTGGCGATTTTTTCGATTTGCGCGCCGAATCCGCGAAGTTTGTCCAAGTCGGTCCCGAAAACCTTGATGGCGATCTTGGCGGAAACGCCGCTGAGCATGTGCGAAAGCCGGTGACCGATGGGTTGTCCCACGTTCACGAAGACGCCAGGAATGCTCGTGAGCTTGGCCCGGATTTCTTTGAACACCTCCGCGCGCGGACGCCCGCCTTCCTTGAACTCCACATCGAATTCATTGACCGAAACAGGCATGACGTGATCGTCCTTCTCCGCCCGGCCGGCCCGGCGACCGACGCTTTTTACCTCGGGGATCTCCAACAGGAGTTTGGCTCCCACTTCGCCAAGCTCGTTGGATTGCTGGAGAGACGTTCCCGGCCCGGCGGCCATGCTGATCGTGGCACTGCCTTCATTGAAGGCGGGCAGGAATTCCTTGCCCATCTTCGGATAAAGAGCAAAGGCACCCGCCAGGAGCCCCGCCGTGACCACCAGAACGGCAAAAGGATGCCTGAGGGCCAGCTTCAGGAACGTGAGCTCGACGGTCTTTTTCATGAGCCGAACAAGAAAACCATCGATGTGCGCCTTGCCGGGCTTGGGATGGAGGAGCAGCGAGCACAGGACGGGAATGACCGTGAGCGACACCACGAAGGACGCGGCCATGCTCGTGATGGTGGCGATGGCGATGGGCGTGAAAAGGCGGCCCTCGATGCCTTCCAAAGCAAGAAGCGGAAGAAACACGAGCACAATGAGCACCGTGGCGTACAGGATCGAATTCCGGACTTCCCCCGAGGCTCGCGCGATGACTTCCAGCCTGGGTCGCGGCGCGCCCAGCGAGGCGTTTTCCTTGAGCCGCCGGAAGACGTTCTCGACGTCGACGATGGCGTCATCGACCACCATGCCGAGAGCCACCGCCAGACCACCCAGAGTCATGGAGTTCACCGAAACGTCAAACCAGCGGAAGATCAGAAACGTCACCGCGAACGATAGCGGCATCGCCGTCAACGTGATGAAGGTCGTGCGGAGGTTCACAAGAAAAAGAAACAGGACGATGGTCACCATGATGGCCCCGTCGCGGATCGCCTCCTTGAGATTCGCGATGGCATGGCTGATGAAATCACCCTGACGGAACAGTACCTCGACTTCCACGCCGGCCGGCAGCGAGGGTCTGAGTTCCTCCAGCGCCTTCTCGATTTCCCGCGTCAGTTTCATGGTGTCGAAGCCGGGAGCCTTGTCGATGCTGAGGATCACGCCCTTTTGACCGTTTACGCTGGCATCGCCACGCATCGGTTGGATCTCGTGAGTCACGGTGGCCACATCGCCGATCAGAATGGGGCGGTCGCCCACGGTCTTGATCACTGTGTCGGCCAAGTCCTGCAGTTCGGCGGTCATGGCGAGATTCCGCACCATGATTTCCCGCGTGGAGGTGTTGAGGTACCCGCTGGTGGAGTTCGTTGCCGCCTGTTCCACCGCTGATTGCAACTCCTCGAATTTAACGCCGTGAGCGGCGAGACGATGTGGATCCGGCTGAACGTGCACCTGTTTCACCCCGCCGCCGATGGTGAGAACTTCGGCCACCCCCTTGATGCTCTGCAGCCGGCGTTTCATCGTCCAGTCCGCCAGCGTGCGAAGGTCGCGTGGCTCCATCGACTCGCTCCGCAACCCGACCAGCAGGATTTCACCCATGAGCGAGGAAACCGGCGTCATGCCCGGTTGCACTCCCAGGGGCAAGCTGCCCGCGGCGGCATTCATCCGCTCCTGAACCAGTTGCCTGGCGCGGTATATGTCCGTGCCCCAAGCGAACTCCGCGAAAACCAGCGACAACGAGACGTCGGAATTCGATCGAAGGCGATCCAGTCCTCCGACGCCTTGCAGGGCCGCCTCAATGGGCTGGGTGACCAGGATCTCGACCTCTTCAGGTGCCAAACCGGGGGATTCCGTCAGAATAGTGACGGTGGGCTTCGTCATGTCCGGCAGCACTTCCACCGGGAGCTGCCGGGCGGTCTGGAATCCCAGCACAAGCAGAAGCAGGGCCGCCGCCAGCACCAGCGGACGACTGTGCAACGAAAAACGAATCAGCGCGTTCAGCATGGTCTCAGACGGTGGCAGGACGGCGGAACATTAGGCTGAGGACGAGAAGAACGAGTAGCAGTGCCGATGTGCCCGCAAAGAAAACGGTCAGGGTCGAGGACTCGTGAGCATGGTCGTGATCCTGACCGCCGGCGGCGCCTCCCGAATTCTTGGCCGCGTCCTCCTTGGTCATTTCACTGCCGTCCTCGTTGTGAGGGTGGCCGTGAGCGGCATCCAACGCCTCTTTTAAAGACACGCTGCCTTTGCCTGCGAATCCCAGCGCATAGGCCCCCTTCGTGACGACTTGGTCACCGGGTAGCAATCCGTTGATCACTTCCACCATACTTTCGTTCTGTTCACCCAGCTCGACCGGTGTTTTGACGAAGGCATTCTTGAGATCGTAGTCGGCCACATACACATACCGCGCGGTGGCATCTCCCTGCACCGCTTCTCGCGGTATCGCCATGACGCCCGGCCGTGAGCCGGTCACAATGGTGAATTCGGCCCTCATCCCCGGACGCAGCAAGTCGTCGGGATTGGGCACATGAAAAGCCGCTTCGAGCGTGCCCGTGTCGGCATCGGCCCTGGCTCCCAGATGGGCCAGTTCCGCCTCGAAGGTTTTTTCAGGGAACCCGGCCACTTTGATGTGGGCCTTGATTCCCTTTTTGAGTTTCCCGGCGAAATGTTCAGGCACGGCCGCGGACGCTTCAACCGTCTCCAGATCATAGATTTCCAACAGTGATGAATCGGGGGTAATCGGCTGGCCGGGCGCCACCGCGACCTCCGCAATCAGCCCTGAAATCGGTGCATCGATGCGGACTATCGGCGGCGGGTCGCCCGCCAATCGGCTTTCGATCCACATCAGCTCATCCCCGGCTTCGCATTTCATATCCGGCAAAGCGATGACACTCACAGCCCGACCGGCAATCCGACTGCTGACAACGGCCTTTTTTCCGGGCAGAAGTTTGATCCGGCCCAAGGCGAAAACGGATTCCTCAAAATCGATCTCCTGAGCTTCGACCATTTCCAGGCGCAGGTTCTTGACGCCCTGGGCGTCAAGAATGACGGTGTTTTCCTTAGTGGTCTCCCCCGCCGCCAAAGAGGCCGAGGCCGCTAGGGCCAGCAATCTAAAATGCACTTTCATGTGGTTCATTGTGAAATCCAGCGGGCGGCACCCGCCCCGATGACCAGGCGCGTGGCGAGCCAGTAATGTGAGCCGGCCAGGGCGGGGCCCATGCCGCTCATCAAGCCGTTGAGCAAGAGCCAAAGGCTCATGGCTTTCCCTCCCCATCGGGCAGATCGAGACCCAGCGAGGCCTGGATCAGGTGAAAATCCCTGACCGCTCCCAGCCGGGCTTTTTCCAGCTGCAACCGCCGGTCCCGCGCGCGGAGCACATCGATCAGCGGAGTCTGTCCCGCGGAGTAAGAAGCACGCAGCTGGTCCTCGAGTTCGGCCACTTTCGGCAGGAGCCTGGAATCGATGTTCTCCACGAAAGTCGCAAGCGTGCGCATTCGGGCCTCGGCCGCCTTCGATTCCGCACGGATGCGCTGGGCGAGCGCCTGTTTCTCGGCCTGCCGCCGGGCTGCCGTGGCGGTGGCTTCTTGAATCTTGCCTTCATTCTTGTTCCAGAGCGGAAGCGGTATGCTCAAGCGGACGCCGATCAGTCCATCGTTCTGCAGTCCGTCGGGAGCATCTTCGGTGCGTTCGCCGCCCAGGAAAAGCCCGGCGGAAATGTCCTCGCGCCACCGCGATTTCTCCAGATCGATCGACAGCTGTGCCGTCAGTTCGTTCCGCTCCGCCGCCTGATACTCGGGACGGGTGGCCGGCACAACTCCAACAGTCATCGCCCGGGGGACCGTGAGGGAGCCTTTGAGCCTCAATGTGACTTCGGACCCCAACCCCAGAAGTGGCCGCAGCTCTCCCAGCACGGCAGATTTCTCCACCTCGACCTGCTGCCCTTCCACGGTGGATTGTTGCGCCTCAAGTTCGAATTGAGTCGCCTCCAAACTCGAGACCTCGCCGCTCTCCGCCCGCTTGGCTGCAAAAGCGGACAGTTCCCTGGCGTTGGCCAACTGGCGGGCACGGAGTTCCGCCTGAGCCTCCAGGGCGAGCGCCTTGATGAACAACTGCCGCACCGCCAGCACCACCTCCCGTTCGGCCACCCTCACCTCCGCCTCGGCGGCTTCAACCAACGCCTGCGAGACTTCCTTTTCCAGACGGAGCCTCGCGGTCGCTGGGAATTTTTGCACAAGACCGACCATGACCGAACCTTCCCGAAATTTGGCGTTGTGCCCGGCTTCGACTTGCAACTCGGGGTTCGCCCTCCGACCGGCTTGCTGCAGTCTCGCCCGCGTCTCCTCGATGCGCCAACGCGCGGCAGCGAGGTCGGGGTTGTGCCGCAGCGCGTGGGCCCCTGCGCTCGAGGCCGTAAACTCCGCAGCAGAGACATTGCCCAACGAAAGAAGGGGCAAGAGGGCCAAGTATTTGAGCCGAAGCCAGAAAGTCATGTCACGTAAAACGCCGGCCCGAGCGCAAACCCTGAAAAAATGCCCCTGCCGGCCCCCGACGTCCGCCGGGGGTAACGGGATGGGGTATAGCAGCGGAGGCGTTCAATCACTCCTTCCGCTGATCAATCCTCAAAAACCGGACATTTTCCGCCTTTGTGCAACCCCAGTTAGTTCGTCGGCCAAAACGGGGTCGAGGCTGGAAGATGGTTCGTCCAACAGGAGCAATTGCAGCAACGTCGTTTTGCCACTACAGCTCGCACGCAATACGGCGAGCCGGTCGCCCGGCGCGAGCGCGAAGCTGATGCCGGAGAACATCGGCGCTCCACCGTGGTGCTTCGCCACCTCGTGAACATTCAAGAGCGTCGTCGTCGGCGTCATCCTGAATCTGGGGGTGCCGTTTGCCACGGATGCCCTCTTGCCCGCCCGTGAACACCGCTTCGATTGGTTCACTGCTGTGGTGACAGTGGTCGCATTTGTGGCCATGCAGCGATTCACAACGGGGCTGATTCCAGTCATCGGAGGGTGCGCACGGCTTGGCCTCATTGGGCGCATGACGCTCGGCGGCTGAGGCCCGTCATCCGCCTCTGGCCCAGTTGGCTTTGAGCATTTGCCTTGCCCTATAAATCCGGGTCTCCACGGCCTTGGGGGTGCAACCGAGGATGCTGGCGATTTCACCATAGCCAAGGTCCTCGTACACATAAAGAAGGAGGGCTTCCCGCAGATCTGACGGCAGTTCGGAGATGGCGGATTCCACGGCGGCCAGTTCCTCGCGGTTTGCGGCGGCGGCGTCCGGAATCACGGAAGTGTCAGGAATCCGGGTCGCGGTCGCGTCCTCCAGTGGCACGGAGGGATGCCGCTTCCTCCAACGGGCATGATCGCGGGCCAGATTAGCCGCAACGGTGAAGAGAAATGAGGGAAAAGCGGCATTGGCTCGGTAGCGCGTTCGCGAGCGGTAAAGGCGGACAAACGTTTCCTGGGTCAAGTCAAGCGCCGTCCCCCGGTCATGAGTCATGCGCAGCAGGAACGCCGCCACGCGCTCGCGCCAGCGCCTCACCAGTTCGTTCAGCGCCAAGTCCTGCCCGTCCGCCAGCAGCAGCATCAATTCAGTATCGGCAAGGTCATCGAACACGGGGGGCGCTAGTCCGGTTAATGTGAATGGGCCCCGGAGCCAGCGGCACCATGCAGGAAAACGAAAGGCAGCATCTTTTCGAGATATTTTTGTGACTGCGACGGCGACAGACATTCAGCCGTTTCGTAAAAGTGCTTAAACATGGCCCGCTGGCAGTCCAGGTGGACCGTGGCGTGTTCCTCGAGTGCGGACTCTAGTTCCGGGCTGACGCTGCTCGCGGAGGCGGTAAGTTCATCCAACTTCCGATGCGAAGCTTCCAACCGGTGCGTCAGAGCTTCACACACCGGGTGATAGGCGACATGCAAAGCTCGAATCTTTTCCAGCTGTTCATCGTTCACCTCCAATTCCGCGATGAGCCAGTCCAATTCGGCGTGATGACCATCTCCCCCATGCTGGGCGTAACCGCGGGCATGGGCGTGGTCGGCCATGTGCTGTTGCCAACGCACTAAAGCGAACCCGGTTACTCCGAACAGCAGCGCCAGCAGGAGAATGACCAGCCCCCGTCTCATCGGCTCACACTCAATTCCGCCGCCGCAAACGGACTGACCGACTTCAAATACACTAATTCGGCCACATGACGTTGACTGCGGTGCCCGACCACCACCGCCAGCAGGCACCCCGTCCCGCCCATGGCTAATGCCATCGCCACAGCAGGCACGGGGCGGGCGATCCACGCCAAAAGCCGTCCCCACAGGGCTGCTGCCGTGTGTGGGGTTGTAGCACATTCCGCCGCTTCTATCCGCCCCCAGATTTCCCGCTGAAACTCGGCGGGGAATTCAATGGACAGTCGCGATTGGCGCAATCGCTGATTCAGTTCGTCGTCGGTCATGAGGAAATGGGCTTCAAAGAGGGAAAACGACGCCGCACGTCACAACCCTCGGAAAATTTCTCTAAAACGTCCAACCAGCGGAAAGCGAAAACGTGGGCGCGGGATCGAGGGCATCTTCGCCCGCGAAGGTTTTCGTGTAGACGGGCAGCAGGGCGTTGAAACTGGCGGTAATCGAATCGGTGATTTTCGCCCCCACTCCGAGCGAGGCATTGAGCGCGAACTGACCGCTATTCGGGTCGCGTGTGGCGTTCCATTCGGAGTAGCCGAAATAGCTGGCCGTCACCCCCGCGGAGAAGGAAAATCGCTTGTGCGGCAGCCAAGTGAGGCGTGGACCCAGGGTTCCCTCCACTGATCCTTGATAGCCTTGGTCATTCTCGTAGAACGGGAAACGCCCGCGCCCGAAAAGCGACACGGCAAACCGCTCATTCAGAGGCAGTCCGTAATAGAAGTCGATCAGTGGATCGAACGTGCCATTGCCGAACTGTATGTGCAGGTGTTCCAACCCGGCATCGCCCGCGACCAGCGGATCATCTTCAGTGTCCCCCACGGGAATGGTCAGGCCGAGCGAAAACCGAAACACGGATCCCTCCCAAAGGAGGTTGGTTTTTCTCCAGCCGACACTCAGTTCAAGGTCTGAAAATCCTTCGTACGTCTCCGTGCGGTGGTGCGCGTAGCCGGAACGGATGGCCGCGGCCTTGTCCTGTTCACTGATACCCTTTGGAAACACCGTCTCGGCCGTTTGGTCTTTGATGAAATAAGGCACTCTCAAGACCGCGTCCCAAGTGTCGTTGAATGTTCGAGAGAGGGAGAATTCGAACCGGGTCAAATCCATCTCGACTCGGTGGGCATGCTCCCCGACCTCGACGATCGAGCCATCCTCCGCTAGCCCCTCAGTTTCCGGGTGCCCGCCCTCAAGCCCGCGCGACGTGGAAACGTCAAGACCGACACGCCAAGAGGAGCCATCCTGAGCGACGATTCCCGCTTCCGAATCCCCCGACCGAGGGATAGCCGGATTGGCTCACGCGGGTCAGGCAAAGGCCTGATCAGCCAGCAACAGCACGAGGAAGACCGAAAGTATGGATGCACTGACGCTCATTTTCTGGGGAGCCTGGTCGGTAGTTACCTCGGCCTTGCAATAACACCGCCATACTTCTTAGGGTCAAGATTTTTCCAGAGGATAGTTGCCAGGGCGCTTTGCATTGCGGACCACCTGAAAATTTCCTTTCCGACGTCAATCCCCCAGCCTTTTTGCCAGCGGCTCATTTCAATAGGACGAACTTTCCGGGAGCTTCGGCATATATGGCCACGCGACCCCAGGCAGGCACGCTATCGGCATGACCTTTTGAAGAACGTGGCGAGAGCGATGTCTCCAGCTCTTGCCAAGCGGCTTGGCCGCCGCGGTTCCAACCTGTTCCTTCCACCCAGGCCACGAGCCAACCGCCCCGCCCGTCCGAGGCCACTACCGGATGTTTGGCGGCATCGTCGGCAAGGGTGACCGGTCGGGCCGAGGGCTGGTCCAGCCAAGCGACTTTGATCTTTCCTGCCGTTTCCCAAGCGCCAAGGAGTCCGGCCGTCTCCGGCAGGAGCGCTGCCGAGCTCATCGGACAGGTCGCCACATTCCATGTTTCCACCTCCCGGAATTCCCATCGGTCAAGGGCTCGTGTCAGTAGCGTCATGGCCCGGTGGTCGGGGCGGAACGCATTCCGGAAGAAAATCGTCGGTGATCCCTTCGCAAAAGCGACCATCCGTAATGAGCAGCAAGCGCAGACCCCTGGCGTGGCGGCGGTGAGCGCTTCAGGATCGGCAAACTTGGCTCCCTCATCGAGCGATGATCGAAGAAATACGACTCTTCGCGCTTCGACCGGCTGCTCCCCTGGCGGATGGCCATGCCAGGCGACCCACACCGAGCCCTTTCCGTCAGCGGCCACGGAGGCCCCACCGTCCAGGGCGATCGTATCCGCCAATAAATCACGCTGCGGTTCGAAAGCGGCGGCACCCGTCACCCTGCGGGTGTACCAGAGGGGCGCATGGCCGGCTTGGCCATCGGCCACGCCATTCCAGACTACATGTACCGTCGACTTGTCCCCCAAGGCGATCTGAGGGCCGCGAATGCTTCCCAAAGCGACCCCAGTGCTGGGCGCGGAGTTTACCGTCTGGATGGCCTTCCACTTCCCGCCCGGATCGCGCGTGGTGTACCGAATGTCGGCGGCCTTGGGATCGCCGCGCAAGTAAACCAAGTGGACGGTGCCATTGGACTCGACAACGACTTCGGGCTGCAGACCCCTCTCCGGCACCGACTCGACACGCACTTCGGCGCGCAATGAGCCCGCCGCTCCCACAAGTACCACCAAGCCAAGGACCGGAGATTTCATAGTACCTAATGCCGCAATCGGAGCGCATTTCCAATCACGGAAACACTGCTGAGCGCCATGGCCGCGCCGGCGATCATGGGATTAAGCAGCCAACCGGTGAAGGGATAAAGGAGTCCAGCGGCCACCGGGACGCCGACGGCGTTGTAGATGAAGGCAAAAAAGAGATTTTGCCGGATGTTGCGCATCACGTCGCGGCTCAGGCCCAGGGCGCGCACGATGCCGCGCAGGTCGCCCTTTACCAGCGTCAGGCCGGCGCTTTGAATGGCCACGTCCGTGCCAGTGCCCATGGCGATGCCCACATCGGCTTCGGCGAGGGCCGGGGCATCGTTGATGCCGTCACCAGCCATGGCCACCACGGCGCCTTGAGCCCGCAGGCCGCGGACCATCGTCAGTTTATCCGCCGGTGTCAGCTCCGCCCGCACATCATCGATGTCTAGCGCTCGGCCGACGGCCCGAGCCGTCTGCTGGTTGTCGCCGGTGAGCATGACCACCTTGAGCCCCATGGTGTGCAGTGTTCTGACGGCCTCCGGAGTGGAGTCCTTGATCGGATCGGTCACGGCCACAAACCCGCTTGGTGCCTTGTCCTCGGCGACCCAAATGATCGTATGCGCTTTTTCCTGGAGGGCGTCCGCGGTGGCGACCAGCGCGTCGGGGATCGCGACTCCTTCGCTTTCCAGCCAGGCTCGTTTACCCACGCGCACGGTGGTGCCGTTGACCTTCCCCAGGACACCAGCGGCCGTCACCGAGGTGAAATCGGCCACCGATGGCAACGACAGCCCCTCTTCCTTCGCTCTGCCCAGGATCGCATGAGCCAGGGGATGTTCGCTGAGCTGTTCCAGCGCCGCCGCCGTGGCCAATAATCGCTTTTCTTCTCCCGCCCGGGCCGCCACCACCTGCTTGGCCACCGGACGTCCCTCGGTGAGCGTGCCAGTTTTATCGGTGATGAGGTGGGTGATTTTTTCCGCGCGCTCCAGGGCGGCGGCATCCCGAACCAGTACCCCCATTTGCGCCCCCCGGCCCACCCCGACCATGATCGACATCGGCGTGGCCAGACCGAGCGCGCAGGGACAGGCGATGATGAGCACGGCGACGCTGCAAGCGATGGCATAGGCAAGCCGCGGCTCTGGCCCCATGAGCATCCAGAGTGCAAACGTGACGACCGCGACCAGCATCACGACCGGTACAAACCACCCTGAAACCTGATCGGCCAGGCGCTGGATCGGAGCCCGGCTCCGCTGCGCCTCCGCCACCATCTGCACGATTTGCGAAAGCAGCGTATCCGCTCCGATTCTTTCCGCCTTCATGATAAAGGCCCCCGCCTGATTGACGGTCGCTCCCACCACGCGGTCTCCCTCCCTTTTCGCGACAGGCATGGGCTCGCCCGTGATCATGGATTCATCCACCGCGCTGCCCCCCTCAATGACGACCCCATCCACGGGAATCTTTTCCCCAGGCCTCACTCGCAGCAGGTCACCTGGATGCACGACGTCGAGTGAAACGTCTTCCTCCATTCCGTTCATCACACGACGAGCAGTTTTTGCCGCCAGTCCCAACAAGGCATGCACCGCCTGCCCGGTTTTACGCCGGGCCCTGGCCTCCAGCCACTGTCCTAAAATCACCAGCGTTGTGATCACGGCCGCCGCTTCAAAGTAAAGCGCCACCCGACCGCCATGACGCAGCGAATGCGGAAACAAATGTGGAAATAGCACGGCTACCGTGCTGTAAAGCCACGCCGCCCCCACCCCGAGCGCGATCAGGGTGAACATGTTCAAGCTGCGATGCCGGAACGACCGCCACGCTCTCGCGAAAATGAAGCTCCCCGCCCCAAATACCGCGACAGTGGCCAACCCCAACTGCATCCACCCAGAGAACTTACCCGAAATCCACTCCAATTCTCGCAGCCCAGGCAGCATTTCCCCCATCGCCACCAAAAACACCGGAAGCGAAAGTGCCGAGCCGGCCCACAGCCGGCGCTGTAGAGACCGCAACTCGCCATCGTCTTCCTCCTCTGCTTTGGCCGCCACGGTCTTTGGTTCCAATGGCATGCCGCATTTCGGGCAGTCGCCCGGATGATCCTGCTCGATCTCAGGATGCATTGGGCATGTGTAGATGGTTTTGGCCGCCGGCTTCCACCCGGGGTTTCTCTCCATTGCCATGCCGCACTTCGGGCAGTCCCCCGGCTCGTCCGATTCCACGCCCGGGCACATCGGACAGAAATACTTGGCCCCCGCCTGGGGCTTAACCCCCCCGTGGGCAGGGTGATGTCCATGGTCTTCGTGGCCGTGGCAGCACGACATCTTCGGCGGCTCAGGTGTGGGTTTGTGGCAGCAATCACTCATGGTTGATTTCATTGCAAGGGCGGAGGCCTTTGAGTTTTTCTTTTAGATGTTGTCGGGCGCGATAGATGCGAGTCTCGGCCGCCTTGGGGCTGCAGTCGAGGGTTTCGGAAATCTCGGCGTAGCTCATGTCCTCGTAGATGAAGAGCGTCATGGCTTCTCGCAAATCCTCGGGCAGTCCCAGGAAGGCCTCATGAACGGCCTGCAACCGCTCGACACTTGCAGCCGCTTCCTCCGGTGTCTGCCCCGGGTCAACGGATTGCGCGTGAAAGGACATCCCTTCATTATCCTGATCGAGGGAAATAGTGGGATGGCGCTTTGTCCATCGCGCTTGATTGCGACCCAAATTCGCGGCAATGGAAAAAAGATAAGTCGAAAACTTGGTATCCGGACGATAGCGGTCCCGCGCCTGGT
Source organism: Verrucomicrobiales bacterium (assembly GCA_046155625.1). Taxonomy (GTDB): domain Bacteria; phylum Verrucomicrobiota; class Verrucomicrobiia; order Verrucomicrobiales; family V1-33; genus CAJBME01. The sequence goes on from JBJXFS010000341.1 coordinate 21,045, forward strand.
AGAGTTTGACGAAAGTTTCCTGGGCCAGATCGGCGGCGCTGGCGCCGTTCCCGGTCATCTTGTAAAGAAAAGCCGCCACGCGGTCCCGCCACCGATGCATGATAGCATTGAGCGCGAGGTCGTCACCTGCGGCAAGTCGGGCCATCAGTTCGGTGTCGGTGCACTCCATGGGTTGCCTCTTTGCGGAATTACCTCACATCAAGGGTTCCCAATTCACTAGGCGTAAAATCCAGTGCAAAGGGCAACATCGTTTCGAGATATCGCTTCGACTGTTCCGGAGTGAGCATGCCCGCCGTTTCGTAGAGATGGTTGAGCATCGCCTCCTGGCATTCTACGTGAATGGTGGCATGCTCATCGAGAGCGGCCTTGTAGTCGGGAGTGATCACCCGGTGCGATGACGCAAAACTCTCGATTTTTTTGTGGGCCTCCGAAATCCGGCGGCACAATTCCACACACTTGGGGCGGTAGGCGGCGTGCAGGTCGCGCACCTTGATGAACTGCTCTTCGCTCAAATTCAGCTCGTCCCTCAACCACGACAACTCGGGCATCGCATGAAGCGCGACGCCATGACCGTGAGAATGGCCTGCCGCCTTGTGCCAGCGCATAACGCCAAAGGCAACAAGTCCGGCTGCCAGGGCGGCGAGGAGAATAACCATGCCTCTATTCATCGGTCTTCTCCTTGATGGGATGGCACGAATGGACTGACCGATTCGACATAGGCGAACTTGCCATCGCGCGCCGGAGGCACTCCCAACGATCCTAACCACAAGCCCGCTGAAACCATGAGCAACACCGAGGCCGTGGCCGCTACGGGTCGGTTGAGGGCACTCAGAATGGAATCAAGGAGGCTGGCGAGACGGGCCATCGGAGTCGACTCCTGTTCTACAGCGATGCGCCGCCAAACCTCGGATTGAAAGGCGCCCGGCAATGGCACTTCCACCTTTGCGGAGCGCAGCCAATCATCAAAGGCTCCGTCGTCCTGTATCCCGAGGTTTTGGCGAGGTCGGCTGTCCATGGTCGTTACATTCCTTTACCTTTGTGGCAGATGGAGCGTTGCTCGGACTTGCTCATGGTGCACGTTTGGGTGCAATCACGAACATTCGTCCAAGTGAGCCCTCGCCCACTGGACGGGTTGAAATAGCGGCGCGTGATGGTGCAACACGCACGGTCGGCACAGGCCTCATGTGTCACGCAGCAGGCCGCCAGATGAGCCTTCGGCGGGGTCGATGCGCCACGCGTGGCCGTGGAAAATGATCCTCCCGGGACGCTTGGGCCCGCGAAGGCGAGCGACGACGCCAGCATGGCTGAAAAGACGGCGAACATGGTTGAATTTAGGCGGGTTTTCATGGCTGATTGGGTGTTTTTTTGGGGGTGATTCCTAAGCCAGGATCGGCGGTGGGCGGCGCGCCCTCCATTCCATTAAAACCCGAGGCGCGCTCAAACCCTCGGCAAAATTGCTGGTTTCTTGAGAACTCTCGAAGGTGTTGACAGTGCCATGCGCTGTCCGTAGCTGCCTGATTATTTCACCCGATCCCATCGCGCCATGTCCCCCGCCGCCCTCATTCGATCCCTGCTCGCCACGGTTTTTCTGCTCTCCAGTGTCAGTGCCGTGTCCGCCCAATTGCCGCCGCTCATTCCGCGCGAGGTGCTCTTCGGCAATCCCGAACGAGCCAACCCGACGCTCTCGCCCGATGGCAAAATGCTCGCCTGGGTGGCCCCGGACGAGAAGAACGTCCTGCAAGTCTGGATCCAGACGATCGGGCAGGACGATGTGCGCAAAGTGACGGATGACCAGAAGCGCGGCGTGCGGATGTACGCTTGGGCGTACAACAGCCGGTTGCTCGCGTACATGCAGGACACGGATGGCGACGAAAATTTCCAAATTCACGGCGTCGATCTGGAGACCGGCAATGTGCGCAACTTCACCGCGATTCAGGGAGTGCGCGCCGAAATTGTCGGACGCCATCACGAGCATCCGGACGAATGGTTGGTCTCGCTGAACGCGCGCGACCGGTCGACCTTCGATGTGTATCGCTTGAACTTGGTGACCGGAGCGCTGGTCCTCGACACGGAAAACCCCGGCGATGTGGTGGGGTGGGACACCGATCCTGATTTCCGCGTGCGACTCGCCTACGCCGGACTGCCGGACGGTGGCTGGGAAATCCGGGTTCGTGAAGAACCGGGCGCTCCCTGGCGTGCGCTCAAACGCGTCGGCCCCGAAGAAACACTCTCACCCATCGGATTCACGGCCGACGGACGCTCGCTTTTTATCGAATCCTCCGTGGGACGGGACACCGCCGCCGTCATCGAGCTGAACATCGAAACCGGGGCCGAGCGCGTGCTGGCCGCCTCCGAGGAAGTGGATGCCGGCACCGTCGTGGTTCACCCGACGCGCCACGTGATCGAGGCCGTCGCCTTCGAGCCCGATCGCACGCGCTGGCAAGTCCTCGATCCCAAAGTGCAGCCCGACTTTGACGGCATCCGCGCGCTCAACGACGGCGATTTTTGGATCCAGAGCCGCAGCCAAGCCGATGACGTCTGGCTCGTCGGGTTCACCAGCGACCGGGCGCCCACCAGCTATTACCGCTGGGATCGGTCGACCCAAAAAGGGGAACTCCTCTTCAGCGTCAAACCAAAGCTCGCCGAATACACCCTGGCGCCGATGAAACCCGTGACCATCACCGCCCGCGACGGCCTGAAACTCCGCTCCTACCTGACCCTGCCCGTGGGCGTCCCTCCGACCAACCTGCCTCTCGTCCTCAGCGTGCATGGCGGACCGTGGGCACGCGACACCTGGGGAATGGATCCGGGCAGCCAATGGTACGCCAATCGCGGCTACGCGGTCCTCCAGGTCAACTTCCGCGGGTCCACCGGCTTCGGGAAAAATTTCCTCAATGCCGGCAATCGCCAGTGGGGACTCAAGATGCATGACGACCTGCTCGATGCCGTGGAGTGGGCGGTCAAGGAAGGCATCGCTGATCGGGCCAAGGTGGCCATCAGCGGTGGTTCGTACGGCGGTTATGCCGCACTCGCCGGCCTGGCGTTCACTCCCGAGGTGTTTGCCTGCGGCGTGGACGTCGTCGGCCCGTCGAGCATCCGGACGTTGCTCAATTCCATTCCCCCGTACTGGAAGCCGATGCGCGCCATGTTCGACGTGCGCGTCGGCAATATCGATGACCCCAAGGATGCCGACCTCATCCGTGAGGCTTCGCCCCTTTACAAGGCGGATCGCATCCGCCGGCCCCTCCTCATCGGCCAGGGCGCCAATGACCCGCGCGTCAAGCAGGCCGAATCCGAACAGATCGTCGCGGCCATCGAGAAAGTCGGGGGATCCGTCAGCTTCGTCCTCTACCCGGACGAAGGCCATGGCTTCGCCCGTCCCGAAAACAACATCGACTTCCAAGCGCGCGAGGAAAAGTTCCTTGCCGACCACCTGGGCGGTCGCTTCGAACCCATGGTCGCGGACCCGCATCCCGGTTCGTCCGCCGTCGTGCGCGTCGTCGGAGGACGCCCGTAGAGGTTTAGTCTTACCACGTGTACCCCAGCGCCTCGACGATCGGTCGAAGCGCCTGCAGATGCGGCTCCATCCAGCGAGCGTATCGTTTCCATCGGCCCACCGCGCCGGCGTGGATCGGGCGCTGGATTTCGAGGTAGCTGGGTGTATGCACTGCTTTGGTGACCAACCGTTCGCGGTAGTCCAGCACGTTCTCTTCCCAAGGCAGATCCAGGAAGGCCAGCGCCCGCCGCGCCTGCCCGGCAAAGTCGGCCACAAGGTCCTCATAGCGCACTTCGAACCAGCAGTCAGCGGGCAACCGGTCCCGCAGGCGGATCCAGGCACCCATGTCGAGCAGGTACCGTGCGATCGTCCGCTGCCACGACAGGAAAAACGCGCTGTTGGGGTTCAGGGGAAACCATTGGAAATAACAGCTGACCACCACATCGCGAGGGTCGCGCAAAGCGACCAGAAAACGGCTGTCCGGCAGCAGCCTCAGAATGGCCGGAATGAACAGCGTGTGCGTGGGATTCTTGTCGAGGTGGACGCTGGGCCATTGATCGAGCCCGAGGCCCTCCGCCATGCGATCCCAATACCGGGCGCGCAACCGGGCCAATTTTTCGGGGGTGGCGGCGTCGATGGCCGCGACGGTGGGCGGGGAGTCTTCTGCGGGCTCACGCCAGAGCGATCCGAGGATATCGCGGCCAAGCACTTGGCATTCTTCGCTGCTCACCAACCCCGAGTGGGCTTCCAGGATGTTTTCCAGCAATGTCGTCCCGCTGCGCGGAAAGCCGAGCAGATGGGCGGGTCGCGGAATCCCAGGCTGAGGCGTTCCCGCCGCGGATTGCCAGCGTGCGAGAACGTCGGCACTACAGTCGCCAGCGACTCGATCCCACGCCCTCAGAACGCGCTCTCCATGCTCAGAGAGGCCGGTGGCCGCGGGTCGGAGCAGGGATTTGGCTTTTTCAAGCCGTTGCATGGCCAGCGCCGGATCACCTGCCCGGTCAGCCAAGTCAGCCCACATCGCCCACGCCTGCGATCGCGTCGAATCAGCGGTGCGCGGGGCGTTGACGACCCGTTGCAGGGCGGACTCGGCGCGCGACGCCTCGCCGCGTTGTCGCCGAACCCGCGCCAGGATGATCAAGGCTTCCATCCAATGGGGTGCCGACTTCAGCGCTGCCTGGGCCGCCTTTTCCGCCTCCACAAGCCGATGGTGCCGTTCGTAAAGCACCGCCAACTCCATGTGCGCCACCGGATCGCGACGGCCCGGTCCCGAGGAGACATGGCGCTCCAGCAACTCGATGGCTTCCGGTTCGCGACGACTCATCCGGAGCGTTTGCGCCACCTGCAGCAGCAGCCCTTCATGTCCATCCGCCAGCGCCATCAGCCGCCCCGTCAATGCACGCGACCTCCGGATTTCCTGGCGGTCGCCCAGCACCCGAGCCGCATCAATCAATGCGTGCCAGTTCGTCGGATGCGCCTCGACAATGCGGCAAAACTCCGACTCGGCGAAATCCCAGTTTTGCTGAACCCACAGCCGCCGGGCGCGTTGCAATTCCGGCAGATCACGAGTGTCGAGCGCCTCCACGAATTGGTGGTCCGGAAATCACCGGACTTGGCAAGTGGCCAAAGTTCAGCCTCCCCCCAATCTGGCCGGGCAGCAGACCCAATCAGGATGAACCGCGACGGCGACGCAACAGTCCGGCCAGCCCAAGCAGCAGAAGCGAAGCCGTTCCAGGCTCGGGCACAGGCTGGACATTCAGCGAAATATTGTCCACATACCCATCGATGTTGGTGCCGCCTGCGGTCTTCGTCTCGGCCAGAAGAATCGACGCTGATCGCGCCCCCGCCGGAATGGCGCCGGAAAGCGAACTCGCGCCCCATTCGCGACCGCTCGGTCCCGAGCCCAAGCCCGTGACGAAGGCTGAGCCCCCGATCGCTACGGGACTACCCACGTCCGCGTTGGCTCCGTCTTTGAAAGTGAGGGTGATCTCCGCGTAGTCATTCTGCGTCAGGTACGTGCTGAACTGAGCGTAGAAATTGTAGGTTCCCAACCCGGAATCGATCACCCCGGTCGGCAACTCCAGGGTGACGATGCTCACGGAAACCGGACCAAAATCATTCGTGGAAATCTGGCCGCCCACCCCGCCGCCTCCATGCCCGTAATTCACCCCGCCTCCAGGGGTCAGGACATTGGGTTGCGTGTAATTGTCCGCATACGCGTAGGTCGGCATGCCGAACTGGTTCGTCGCTCCGTCAAAATCTTCGCTGAATACCACAACGGCGGACACGGACCCGCTGAACAAAAGTCCTCCGGTTAGGATGGCGGCAGCAGCCGTGGTCGAAGCATGGGATCGGCGTTTCATCAGGGGCGCTGGGTGAGTGAGAAGTGGAATGAAATATGGCGGAATTCCGATTCGAACCAAAAAACTGAATAAATGTAAAGCATAATTAGCTGAATCAACAAAATCGACACGACGGATTTTTGCACGGGCGAAAAAAGCATGAAAAAATCGGGGGACGACTGGGAGCGGCGGGCTAAGACCGCCATACTGACTCGAGCATTCGACTCAGACCGGTCGCTCGCCATGTCAAAACGTGTTCGTTTCCATGGCCGCCCTGGCCGCGACAACGCACTCGCCTCGGTTGCGACCGCAGGGTGCGAATATCTTTTTTTCATGGCGGCGGCCTTCAATAGGAAAATCTGGACGCTCAGTGCATTTCACGCGCAGGAGCGGCCGGCCATTCGCTTCACCGTGCCAGCCGAAAGCACCGAATCCCGCCCGAAATGACCGCTTCGCGGTGGCTTCCGGTGCTTTCAGTGCCGGGAACATCCGACCACGACGCGGTCGCCAGCGTGGCCGACCGCTGCAGGCGGACGCCGGGCTGGGCGGCCCAACTCAGCACGATATCGGGGGCGGCGTAGGCAATCGAGAGCACGGGTAATGGGCCTGCGGAGGAGACAAAAATCCCGGGGGCCTGGGGAGCTCCAAGCGCGGCCACCTCCGGTTCGGACATCGACTTGCTGACGAACGCGATGCCGGCGACCAACAGGTCGAGGGTGTAGTTGGTTCCGTCGCCATAATTCTCGTTGAAAAGCAGCAGGTCCGCCCCCGACTGAACATTTGAAGGGAGCGAAAACCGGCCGTCGCGCAGGCTCCCGCCCCGCCGCTGCCGGATAGGAGCGCCATCGAGATAAATGTCGACGGCGCCGGCCCCCAGATCGGCCACGAAAGCCACTCGATGCCACTGACCTGACTGGAACAGCCCGGCCGGAGAATACCCGAGATCGCCGATCCCGAGCGATCCATTGGGATTCAAATAAAAATCGGCATCGTTCCCCCGGGGATTCGCCGGATTCGTTTGGAAGAATGGCAGCCAGTTGATCCCGCCGGGCACGAGAACATCCATGATCACGGTGTACTGATTGACGAAAGCTCCGCCGCCATTGGGACCAAGATCCGGGAACGTCAGCCCATAGCCGTCCGATTTTTCGGTGAAAGCCGGGACCGCCAGATAACTCGCGGGCTGGCCGCCGATATGCGGCACCGTGCCCCCATCCGTAGTGCCAAAGGCCGTCAGCCCCTCCGTGGCCGGGCTCGAGTAGCTCATCACCCCGGCACCCAGCGCGGCATTCAAGTTTCCGCCATCGAACGTCCACTCCCGGACGTCCGCCAATCCCGTGGCCACCGGAGTGGAAAACCGCCAGACATCACCGGCCACCACGCCGCTCTCCGTGACCGTGTCCACCCGCCAATAGAACGTCGTGCTCGGGGCCAGCGCCGTGCGCGGAAAAAGGTCGTGGCTCTGTTCTCCGACCAGCGCGCCCGGGGAGGTGGTGCCGAAGTAGACCCGATGGGCCGTCGCCCCAGTGCCCGGCACCCAGCTCAGCGTGACGGTCGTCGGCACCTCGGTGGCCCCGTCCGCGGGTTGAGGCCGGGAGGCCTTCAAGAGTTGCGGCGGTTGCAAGGCATTGATAATGTGGCCGTAATCGGTTTCCATGTAGTCGACACCCGCCGCTGCATTCGCAATCATGGTCGGAGGATCGAGAACAGTGTAACACGACACCAAGAAGCCAGCCTGTTTCGCGGCCAGCGTGAAGGTCGCGTCGGCCGTGCCGTAGTAGGTCGCCAAGTCAAAAACCCGGACCCCCAAATCGCGCAGCCCGGAGAAATAAGTGGGATCGGTCGCCCAATCTGCCGGTGGATCGCCCCATACAATCGCGGCATCCGGGACGGCCGCGCGAATCGCCGCCGCCTCGCTGGCATCGTCAGACACCCAAAACCAACAGTCGCTCAGCGGAAATCCCGTGGCCGTCGCCGCCTCCTGAATCGCCGTGATTTGGCCAGTCACCTTCAGGTCGAAATAGAGAATGAGTGTCCCTTTGGCCAGCGCCATCACCTCGGCGACCGTCGGGATACGCTGACCGGCAAACGACGGATCGAACCAGGATCCTGCATCCAGCGCCTTGAGCTCCGCCAGCGTCATGGCGGACGCTTCGCCCGTTCCATTGGTCGTTCGGTCGACCGTCGCATCGTGCAGCAGAATGCATTCGCCATCCGCACTCAGCCGCGTGTCGATCTCGATCACCGGAATACTGTCGGCAATCGCGGTTTGAACCGCCGCCAACGTGTTGTCCGGCGCTTTTCCAAAGGCCCCGCCCCGATGGCCGATCGCTTGCACTCGCCGCGACATCAGCGTGTCGTAGGCCGGAGCCGGCGCCCCCGCCACCGCGGTGCCGCCGGCATGAGAACCGCCCAGAGCCTCGACCTCCGACATGCTCAAGGCCCGGTCCACCACGCGCAGACTACTCAGAAACCCGCCGGCGGTTTCTCCACCGTCATCGGTGAACAACAAAAGTTCCGGCCCAGTCGCAAATCGAATGTCCGCCGCCGAACCCGTCGATCCATACCCGCCGACGAATTGTCCGTCGATATATCGTTGGAAATAGCCTTCGCCCGGAGCCGCCCGCACGACGATCGCCACGCGATGCCACGTGTTGGGTCGGATGCGGCCGTGATAATTTCCATTTATCCCGATGCCGCCGGACGGCACGTTCCGAACGTAAAACTCGGCATCCTGGCTATTGCTCGCGTCCGTCTGCCACAGCGCCCGCCAGACCCCGTCGTTGGCCGGCGGATAGAGGATGTCGAAAATCACCGTGTAGTTCGAAATCAATCCGTCCGTCTCACCGTAGGCCCCATTCGGGCTGCCTCCGTGCGTCACCACATAACCTTGCTGGGCCGTGCACGTCGGAAAGCGCAAGACGGCCGCATCTCCCCCAGGCAATGACGGTAACCCAAACCCGCTGGCCGTCCCAAATTCGGTCTGGACCGGTCCCCAGCCGTCGCCATTCGGATCCCAATAATCCAGGGTCCCGGGTCCTGTCGCAGGCGCCAGCCGGTCCGCCTCATTGGCAAATGTCCATACCGTGTCTGCCGCCCACCCAGGCGCAGTGCCTATGAGTAGTCCCAATAGAAAAGATTTCATCATGGCGCGCGAGTCCAGCGTCTTCATACCCGAAGACGGCACCGCGCGCCAGTCCCGCCGTTCACTTTCCGGTGGCGGATTCGTCAGATCGCCGGTTATCCATTCGCCATGCCGTCGTCACTCAACGGCCGCAACGCCAGTTCCGTGTGATCAATCCGCGGAAGCACCCCAGCCCCAATCTCACCACCCACCAGCGCCGTCAACGTCTGACCCGCATCCGCCAAAAACGCCGGCAACGCCACCGTCTCGCCATTCAACACCAACCGCGGAATAAACGTCCGCCCGTAAATCCACGCCTCCAACCCAAAAAACAACCCCGCCCCCACATCCTGCGGCGCGCTGTGAATATAACCCACCACCCCGCCATCACCCACCAAATCCTCCACCATCCCAGTCTCCGGATCGATCGACACCCCCACCCCGGGCCCCGCCACCTTATCCGTCCTCGGATCCAGCGCCAATAACCCTAAAAATACCTTCTGCCCAAATTCCGTCGTCCTCCCCTCAATGCGCAATCGCAAATGCGCTGGCACCGCCGGCAACTGACAATCATGCAGCCGCTGCGCCGCAAACATCTCGCCCTGCCGCGAAAATAACCGCGCATGGCTGCCCGCCCGCGCCCGGTTCTGCCACCGCACCTCCGCCAACGTCCGCGATACTTGAAGCTTGGCCATAATAATTTTTGTAAACAATGTAGATTTGATTGCAACTATTCCTGTAAATTTTAGAGACAGCTTTCATAAAATCAATATTTATTTATATTTTTTGCAATCTGATGCGGCCTATTTACCCGTCCCTTTGTCCTCCAATGTCCTTTATTGGATCAAGAAATGAGACCGGCCCGTCGCGCCGATTCGACCCCTCTGCCCGCTGGAGCGGAGCTAAAGGATTGCGGCCAATTTGCCCGTCCCTTTGTCGCCCCAGACGCCCCAGATCATCGCCTTAAGGTCGAACGAACGGTGGTCATTCGTCCGGGGGTAAAAACAGGACACCCACCGAACGAGAAATCTCTCCTCGCTTCAGAAAGTGGGTGACCTGGATTTGGTATTAGAGGGCGTGGAGGAGGGCGCGCAGTTCGTCGCTGGCATTGGCTGGGTGATCGACGGTTGAGCTGACTTCGCGGATGAGGTGATCGCGGAAGCGGCGGCGGAGGCGATGGAGGGCGACTTTGAGGGCATTTTCCGAGAGGCCGAGTTGGGCGGCGGCCTCGGCTTGCGAGAAGTGGGAGCCGTCGCCAGTGAGCCATGGGGAGAGGATGGCGAAGTGGTCAGCTTTGCCGGCGGCGCGATGTTCGTGGGCGAGGGAATCGAGGACACGGGAGACGAGGGTGAGGGCCCATTGGCGGTCGAACCAGGCGTCGGGTGGCAGGCTGGTCGGATCGGCGGGGTCGAAGCCGGGCGAGGTCTCTGAAGTGAGGCGGAGCGGAAGGTGCGGGCGGTGGGCGCCTCGTTTGGCGGCGTATTGGCGGTCGCGGGCGTCGGCGAGGAAGTGTTTGACGGCGCCGAGGAGGTAATTGCGGAACCGTCCCTGGTGCGGTTGCACGCCGGCCAGCATGTGGCCGCCGAGCAGGCGTTCGAAAAACGAATGCGTCAAATCGCGAGCCTCCCCGAGATCCCGGGTGGTGCGGGCGATGTAGGCATGCACTGGGAGGTAGTAAGCCGCGCAGAGATCAGAAAGTGCGGCGCGGGCCTCGGGGGACTCGGTGCGGGCGGCGAGGACGCGCGTCCATTGAGTGGTCCCGAAACCATCGCTCTCCGGGCGGCTGGCGGTCAGGCTCATGAGGCAGGGGCGGGCGCTGGTGGTACTTGTTGACGGAGCTGGCGCAGTCCTTGTCGGATGCCCACCAGGATGACCACGCTCACGGGAAAAACCGCCATGAGGAGCAGGGGCATGGGCGACGGGAACCCGCCGAGCACAAAGTGCATGACCACGCACACCAGGAGGATCCCAATGACGGACAGCGAGGCCATGACCGTCCAGACCACCGCGAGCCTGAACCACTGGATGCGGGGCCGCTCTCCGGGATCGACAGCCGGCCGCACGACCTCGAACACGGCGGTTCCCAGCCGCTGCGCGCGCAGGCGGAGCCAGAGCATCCAAAGCGCCAGAGCGCCGAAGCCGCAGTAGAACGACGGCTCGTTCAGATTCATGTCGCGCAGCCGCTGGCCGCCCCCGGGATACGTGTGTTTGACGTCGGATATCCACGGATGGCTCAATCCGACGGTCCACGTTTCCACATTGCCGGCGCCCAGGACACTGCGATGAGGCGCCGCAAAATTCACGGTCAGCGCGAGGGCGAGGGCAAAGAGCGAGACCTCCACTATTTTGACCGACCAATGCGCGTCCGAGCTGACTCGCCCTCCATCCGTCCCGCTGCGTTTCTTGATAGAATAAACGGCGAATCCTGCCATGGCCGAGAGGATCACGATTTCGAGGAATCCCGGCCGCCCGAGCAGCAACACCACCGAAAACAACCCGGCGACCAGACCAATGGCCGGGCCCACCCACCCGGGAGTTTCCTCGCAGAGTCGGCGCACGATCAGCATCGGGGTGAGAGCGGCCAGAGTCAGTAGAACGACGGTCAGAAGTCCAGGGCCGCTGGACGGTCGCCGCGCCCCGTCAAGCGGTAGCACGGCGGAATCACCGAGCAGCAGGATCGCGAGGATGGCGCCGACGACCACGGGCAACAGCAAGAGCGCGGCCAACCAAGGGGCGCTCCGCGGCGTGCCGAGCTGGCTGGCCGGGGTGGTGACGGGGGCACGGCCCGTCGCGGACAGGGCGGCGTCGCGAATGGCCGTCCACCACTCGTGGACGCGCTTGTTCCAATCGGCCGGCACACCGAAGATCCCCTCGAATGGGGCGACCAGCAGCCTCTTTAGCGCGCCACCCTCCTGATAGGTCAGGCTGATGAAGTCGAGTCCCGCCGGATTGACCAACCTGGGGAATCGACCGATGCTCAGATCGCGGATGGCGGCGAGCGGAATCACCGTCTCATTCGGTCCGTTAGCCACCGTCAGCCGCGTGTCGTCGAGGACGAGGGAATGACGGTTGTTTCGAAACAGGAAGAATTGCCCCGCCGCCGTGGCCAGTCGTTCCGGGGTCGTCACGGTCGCATGGCCGGAGCGAAGTAGACGCGGTGCCACCGCCGCGGCACCGGGCGTCGAGGCGGTCGCGGGAGCGGACGGGGCGACTCCATCGGTCGGCACGACGAGCGGCCGCGCGGCGGCATCGAGTTCTTCAACCCGCGTGCGGAATTCGGCTGCCGTCTGGTAGCGGCGTTCGGGTTCGGTCTCCAGGGCGCGGAGCACGATCTCGTCCAGGCGGACGTCGATCTGAACGCGGCGCGACGGCGGTTGCAGACGACCGGCGGGCACCTCGCCGGTCAGCAGCTCGTAAAGCACCACGCCGAGCGAGTAGATGTCGGCGCGGTGGTCGGTGCGCCTGGTGCGATCGCATTGCTCGGGCGCCATGTAGCGCGGGGTGCCAGCCGGCTGGCTTTCCACCACGCCGGCGTCCGCCACGCCGACGTCCGGCTCGTCCGCGTCCATCATCTTGGCGATTCCAAAATCCGCGATCTTGATCCGTCCGTCCCGATCCAACAGCAGGTTCTCCGGCTTGATGTCCCGATGCACCAGCCCGCGACCGTGCGCATAATGCAGCGCTTCGCAGACCGGCGGCACCACGGCCAACGCCTGCTCCGGGGTGAATCGCCCCGCCTGCATCGCCTGCCGCAAATTCACCCCATCGACAAATTCCATGAGCAGGAAATAAAAGCGGCCGGCCCGGCCAAAGTCATGGACTGTGACAATGTTAGGATGGTTGAGTTTGGCGAGCGCCTGGGCTTCGCGGGTGAAGCGCTCCGCGAACGCGTGGTCGTCGATCCGTTCAGGCGCGAGCAGTTTGAGCGCGACGCTGCGGTCGAGCGACCGTTGGCGCGCGCGATAGACGACGCCCATGCCGCCGCGGCCCAGGCATTCGCCGATCTCGAGTTGGGGAAAGGCGGCGGCCAGTTCCTCGGCGGTGGGGGGCGGTCCCGGGGGTCCGGATCCGCCGGTTTCGGAGACGTCAGCGGCGGCGGCTTCCAGCAGCGCGCGCGGGTCCAGCCCGTGCGGCCGTTCCGGCGCCTGAGGGAGATTGGGCAGGGGGGACGTCGAGGCGTCGCTGGACGAGGGATCGGCAGGTGGATGGTTCATGCCCTGTGCTGAGGAAAGCGAGCCGCAAGGTTACACAAAAAGAGCTTAAACGGAGTTTCTCTCAATTCGGATAGTGCCAAACCCAGTCGCCGACGGGTTCCATCCAGGGGCGCGGGGATTTGTCGGGTCGCGGAAAGTCCGTTTTTTCCACGCCGCCGTCGTCCACGCCGTCTTCGCCGATCGACCACAGTTTGTACCGGCCGTTGGCCGGGTCGAGGTCGTACCGGATCCACAGGCCATCGAGGTCGATGGGAACGGCCGGCAGGTAGGCCGGGACCAGGGCTTCCAGCGAACCAGGGTATGATTGGTGGTCGCGAAAATAAGCTTCCAAGGCGCAAGCGGCTTCGGCAAGTCGGCAGAGGGCATGGGATTGAAACACCCTGGATACCGTCCCTGGGAAGATTGGCACAAAAAGGTCGACCAACCAGCGATGGCGGAGGATGTCCTTCTGATGAACCCACCGGCCAACCTCGGTTCGCCATGCGCTTGAGGTGAATCGGTCAGGGCGCGATGGATCCTGCAAGAGGCTCCACAGGCCGCCCGCGGCCTCGAGAGCGTTTGCCGTGTTGATGTCCGCCCAGCCATGGGGGACGAGTCTGAGCGCGGCACGACGCCATGGCTCCGGCGGATTGCTGCGATCGTATATCAGGTCCATCAGACCATCGGGCTGACGTACGGAGACCGAGGTTGATTCGAAGAGGACCATGTCCTCGATGATGGATTGGGGCAGGCGTTCGAGAGGGCGGTGGGAGGCGAAGGCGCGAGCCCACTCATGCCAGGTCGAGCCGGGCGCTCTTCGTTGCTCCGCGGCGGCCCAGGCACCCTCAAGCGCGGTGCGGCGAAGGGACACGGCCGTCAGGGAAGCAGGAATTCCGCCAAATGCTTCCGTGCCTTCCGCAAGCCTGAGCAAAATGAGGACGGAATCGCTCACTTGTTCAGGTTGCCGGGTGATCACGCCGAAACGCGTTCGAAGCCCCAGCACTGTCCGGAGCTCCCTGATGGAGTCCGTCCACTGGATCCCGACACTGATGGCGATTTCACCGCCGCGGACTCTTTCCATGAAATCTGGAACCCAATGCGAGTGTGGTCGCGTCCGTGCGACGGTCAACTCACCCAGCAACGGAGCCAAGTCACGTTCCAGGGCTTGGGATAAATCAGCGACCGGATCGTCGGTGGAGGTGAGTCCCGCGGCTTTGTCGCGGTTGGCGATGAGATCCCGGACGCCAGTCCAGTCGGTCGGCATGGCGCTGTGGACCGATTGGATGGGAAATCGGGAGTGATCGGCCCAGGGCTGCCATTTGGCGATTCGCTTGACCGCCTTGTCTGTCGGCGCGGGGAGTGCGCCCTTTTCAAGAGCCGCGCGAGCCGGCGTCGTGAAGAAATTCTCCGCGTCGGGCGGTCGGCTGGACGGGATTTTGTGAGGGTCGAGTTCAATGCCGATGGCAGCGAGTTCGGCTTTGACCCGAGCCAGTTTGCGGGCGCCAAGAATATTTTCCGCCAGGATCGCGCCGCCCACGAGAACCGGGAGGATGCTGAGACACGTGATCCAGCATCCCGCTCGGCGGAAGAGGGGAGGCGGAGGCACGGAGGCGGTAGCCGAAGACATGGCGTCGAGCCAACGTGACGGAGCGAGCCCCTATCGTCCACCAGAGAGTGGGCTCTGGCGCGCGCGGGACGCTGGAGGTGGGACGAGACCTCCTGGGCTCGTAGGCGGTGGGAACGTGGAGTCACCAGCCATTAATGGACTTCTCAAATGACTCCCAGTGCAAAAACCCGCCGGGCTCCAGCGGGTGTAAGCGAATGCGACGCGCCTCCGCTACTCGTCATCCTAAAAAGGGACACTACAACCACTAACGTCACGCAACACACTAAAATTCATTGCGTTAGAACAAACGGCCTTGTCATCCATCAAGTGGACGGCAATTATTGGCCAATGCCTTGGTTTTTCGTGTGTTTCGTGGTTCCCACCCCGGTTCTTAGGGTCATGAGCGAGCCTCGCCGGAGCCTGGCGGGCTACGATGATGAAATCTCGCCCATCCACGCCTCCAAAGCGGGCCAAGGGCCGGCGGCGTCGCCGGGCTCGGGTCGGAGGTGCCACGTCGACCAACCGGCCGCGGCGGCGGGGATGATGTCGTTATCGAGGCGATCGCCGACCATGACAATCTTGCCAGGCGCGACGCCGAGGGCGGCGAGCGAGGCGGTAAGCGATTGGAAGACGTGGGGGTCGGGTTTGGCGCGCCCGTGCAGGAAGGAATGGTAGCAGGCCTCTGGTCGAAAGGCATCGAGGCTGAGCGCGTGGGGGGTGAGGGCGGCAGCCAGTTCGTCACGGGTGCAGGCTTGGGCATTGGACGCGATGCCCAACACCCAGCCGCGGGCGAGGGCGGCGCGCAGGCAGTCAGCGGCGCCGGCGGCCAGCGATGTGCGGCGCGTCAGTCGGGCGTGCTCGAAAAAGAAGGCGGATCGTTCGTGGGGCGACAGTCGACGAAGGACGGGGAATGCCTCGATGGCGAGCTCGGGCCAATCCACTTCCGGCTGGACGAGGCCGCGCTGACGGCCTGAGACGTGGGCCATGGCGACGTGTCGATCGACGGCGGCGTGGAACGCATCGAGCGTGGGGGTTTCGGGACGATCGGTGTGACGGCCCCAGAGGCCGCGCCACAATGCCTCCGCATCGGGCGGGGGCGGGCCGACATCCAGCAAGGTGCCGTAAATATCGCAGATCAGGGCGCGCATCGAGGATCAGGGGGCCACACCCGCACCGCCGGGCCAAAGGAGCGGGTAATAATTGGCCCACGGAAGCCGGGAGCGCAGCATGGCGGGGGACAGGGAGGTTTCGCGGTAGCTGCGTGTCACTGGCGCCGACCGGCAGCCAGCGAGAATGGCGGCAAGCGGCACGGGAGGAAGGCCATCGGTCGGGGGGCTCAGATCGGCGGCGTGGCCGTGAAATCTCGCTCTCGCGCCGAGGTTCGCCAGCCATGGGTTGTGGGCTCGCACCGTGGCTGCCTGGTGTGGGTCGAGGCAGGCGGTCCAGGCGTGGATTTGACCAGCCAGCGTGAGCCGGCTGAAAGCGACCGAGTGGCCGTACTCCCACCACGGAGGCTCGGCCAGGTGAATGGCCCAGTCCGGCGGCAGCCGCGACCGGTGCTGCCGCCACGCCGCCGCTTGTCGGGCGCGCTCGGAGTCCTCGCCGACGAGATCCCATGGAAGCTGCAATTCATCATACGCGTCCACCCCAGCGGGCGCATGGCCATCGGGGCAGGCGGCGCGGCGCGCGAGCATCGGGCGCTCCAAGGCGGACGCCTCCGCGGCCGGCAGTCCAAAGCCTTCGAAAAGAGAAGTGACAACCAGCCTGTCCGCGGCGGCCATGACCACGGGCATACGGGGCGGGTGGAATGAACCTGCTGGCGAAGTCGCCAGGATCCCGAGCTTCAATGCGGAAATGGACGCATCCCCGAGGCGGGCCAGTACTTCACCATAGAAGGATTCCTCCGGTGAACTGACCGTGCCCGTGACGAGCACGGGGATTTGTGGGTTGACCAACCGCGCCAGCAGCACGGCCTCGACTAAATTCTTGCGCCGCAGGACGCGGGTCGGGCAGAGCCAAATCGGCTGGTGCCGATCCACTCCGGCCGCCGACTCAAGCCAGTTCCGCGCAGACGCGACCTCGTCAGCGCTCACCCCCGGTGGCGGAGCCGCGGGATTCGGGACGAACGAGACCCGCCTGATGGCCGACAGCCAGGCGGCATCGCGGGCGGACACGGCGACGTGGTCGACCTCATCTCCGGGCGGGATGGCATGGTCGATGGCCTCCTCAACCGACGACAAGCCACAGGCGATCATGTCGGGCCACCGCTCCCATCGGCCGTCGAAAAAGAAATCGTGATGGCGGCAGACGAGGCGGGTGCCGGTGGCGGCGCACGCCTCGGCCGCGGCGCGCCCCAACGTGGGATGGCGTCCGACGGCGGGATTCTCCACCAGCACGGCACGCGGAAGCGGCAGGCCGCCCAGGAGTTGGGCGATCACCGATGTCGTCGCGGCGCGTGATTGCGCGGGAGGGCCTGGCCACGAAGCGGTGTACGACAGCCACCGATCGCTCACCCATTTGAGCGGAAGCGACGGGCCGACCATCGATTGCACGTGCTGTGCCCAGGCGGCGGGCGGCGGTTCGCCGCTGGCCAACACGACACCCCGGAGGTCCATCGCGGGATCTTGGGCGAGTTGGGCCAGGGTCGTTTCCACCACCTGTCGCACGCCCCCGGGCCGCCAATGATAATGGATGATGAGCAGATGCATGCGGGCGACGAGGCGCGCTCGGGTCACTGCCCATCACTCGGCTTCCTCCGCCGCGGTGGCGGTTTCCGCCAACCGTTCCAGGCGAGGGCGCCACGCGGCGGGCACTTCGGTGTCGCGCAGCCAGCGGCGGGCTTCCGGGGCGTTCTTTTGCGCCCAAAAGGCAAAGAGCGATTCGACGCGGGCGCGGCGCACGTCGTCACTGGCGATGGCCGATGCCGTGGCCAGCGCGCCTGCCGGATCGCTGGCGAACTGAGTCACGGCCAGTTGGACGCGGGCGAGATCAGTCGTGTCATCGGCAGGCTGGCCGGCGAGCCACTGGCTCATGGCGGGTCCATCGACCATGGCCCACGATCCGAATACCTCCCGCAAGGTTTCGTGCTGCACGGCCGGCTCAGACTGCGACTGCGCGTAGGCCAGCGCCGCCACCGGATCGATGCTGGCCCAGGTGCTGGCGAGGTCGAGCGTCAGTTTGTTTTTCAGGCTGAGGTCGCTGAGCGAACCGACCCACTCGCTGGCGGCGGCCGGATCCGCCGCGGCCCAAGTGGTGGCGGCCATGACGGCGGCGGCTTCGCGCACTTCGCCTTCGGGCAGCGACGAAATCCAAGCGGCGGCGGCCGGGGCGTCGTAAGAACTCCATTGAGTGGCCAGCGATTCGGCCAGTGAGGTGGCGTCGTCGTGCGTCTTGGCGCGTTCCGCCACCCATTGGGCGCACGCCGCGGGTTCTTGGGCCGCCCAATCAGCGGCCAGTTGCAGGAGCGCCACATCGCGCTGCCTTCCTTCCGGCTGGGCGGCAATCCAAGTTGCCGCCGCCGAGGGGTCAAGGTTCGCCCAAGTGCTCAACGACTGACGCAAGGCGGCCTCCGACAGCACACCCGTCGGCAGGCTGGCGGCCCAACTCGCGGCCTGCTCTGGGTCGACCGACGCCCAACTCTCCGCGACCCGCGAAAGGCATTTGGTGCGGGTGGGTCCGGTCGTTTGCTCCTGCGCCCAGGCGCCGGCCGCCAGCGGATCGACGGTCGCCCAGCCGCCACAGGCCGCGGAAAGACTGTCAGCCCGCAGCAGGCCGGACGGTTGCTCGCCAGCGAAAATCAGCGCGCTCTGAGGGTCGATGGCGGCCCAGGCTTTGAGGAAAGCCCGGAGGAATTCGGCCCGATCATCGAAATTCACGATCTGCGAAGCCACGGCCTTGCCGCGCTCGGGATCGCTCGCCATTTCCCTCCCGAGGCGGCGCAAGGATTCGGCGCGGGCTGTCGGATTGAGGGTGGCCAAGGCATCCGCCAGTTCGGCCAGCCTGTCCGGTCCGGGCGGGGGTGGTTCGGCCTGGGTACTGGGATCGCTCGTATCAGTGGCTGCGGCCGGGACGATCGGAGCTGGGTCCGCGTCCTTGGTCCGCATTCGTTCTATGAGCAGAGCGGTCAGCCCACCGCAGAGGAACCACAGCGCTCCCATGAGCCAGCCCGCTCCCGAGGCGCGGGTGATTTCTCCTCCGGAAGAAGCGGCCATGGCTTCAGCGCGGGTGGTCGCGGGCGCGGACGGTTATCCGCGCGGCGGCCTCATCGGCGGCGCAAACCGTTGGTGGTAAACGTTCTACCGGCCGCTGTGGGCAATGGATTGACGGTCCCATTACCACCATTGCCACCGCCGGTTGGAGGAGTTGGTGTCGTGCCGCCGCCGCCGTTGGTGCTATCGCGCGCCCACGTCGTGTCCTGGTAATCGGGATCGCCGTCGGCATCGTCATCACGGTCGCGCGTATCCAATGCCCCATCTCCGTCATCGTCGGTGTCCGCGGAATCGATCAGTCCGTCGCTATCCGTGTCCAATTCACCATCGCGACCGTTGACGATGTCATCGCCGTCCATGTTGCGCTCCTTGGTGTTGCGAAGCCCATCCGCATCCATGTCCTGATCCGATGTATCAGGATCCCCGTCACCATCGACATCGGTCTCATCAACGGCACTGTCCGGCCGGAAGTCACCATCTATGTCCTTTTCGATCTTCGTGTTATTGTTCTTAAAATCGCAATCGATGTCCCGTTCCGCCGGGTCGTCATCGGTGCAGCCGTCCGCATCGATGTCGGCTTCGGCGGCGAGGTCGTTGGCCTGCCCATCGCCGTCCATATCGGAATCTTCCCAATTGAGCAGGGTATCCCGAGTCAGGCCAGCCACCGTTTCGCCCGGGCCATCGATGTTGCTGTCGCGGTAGTTCGGGATTCCATCGCCGTCGCTGTCGAGGTTCCTGATGATTCGGGCCTCGCTCGCGGCGGGAGCCAGCGCCAGCAGGGCGGTCAAAGCAACGAGGCCGGTGCGCGCGGCGCGATAAATCGGGGTTGAGGACAACATGGCGGTATGTAGGACATTCATACTCTGCGGCCGTTCAACGCAAAGGGCAATAGCAATCATGGCGCCCCGCTCACGGCGGATTTTGAAAGTCTCCTTGCTTCACATGCACGATCATGGGATTCTGAATTGTGGAATGTTCGAGTGATCTCGCTGTGAAGACGCCTCTCATCACTCAGAAGAAGCGCGTCTTGCGGCTGATTCTCGGACTGGCCTTTATCCCCGCCGTTTTCGGTACGGCGCTGGTCGTGCTTGTTCAGGCCGAGTGGCTGCGCCTGTTCCACGTCCCAACGGGGGCGATGGCCCCTGCGATCGCTCCCGGAGATCGAGTGGTCATGGAAAGCGTGTCCTATCTGCGCGGTGCTCCAGCGCGCGGAGACATCGTCATCTTCCGCACCGATGGGATTGAGCGGCTCCCGGCGGGTCAGCGCTACACCTTCAGGGTGGTGGGCATGCCGGGGGAGCACATTCTCATCAAACAAGGCCAGGTTTTCATCAACCGGCAGCCGATCGAAATGGCGAATGAGGCGGGCCGCATCAATTACGTGCCGCCGGGGCAGGGTTCACACACCCCGCTCCATCTCGATATGACCGTTCCCGTCGGAGAGTTTTTCGTGTTGGGCGACAATTCCGCAAACAGCTTTGACAGCCGGTTCTACGGCACAATTCCCCCACGGAATATCCTCGGCCGTGTCGTTTTCTGTTATTGGCCGTGGAACAGGGCACGTTCAGTTCGATGAGGAGGAGAAGACTCGGGGAAGCGCCAACGTTCCGCGTCCCGTGACGCCGTGGTTGCCGTGCCGCGACTTGCGCCGGGATTGGAGTGGGGCAGTTTGCGCGGATGGTGACGAGCGAGATGATGGTTGAGACGCTGGAGCGGATTGCGCTGCTGTTGGAGTTGAAAGGGGAGAATCCGTTTAAGGTGCGCGCGTACCGGCAGGGGGCCGAGGCGGTGGCGGCACACGCGGGCGAGATTGTGGGGCTGGCAGCGGCCGGTCAACTGGACGGCATACCGGGACTGGGGGAAGCGTTGCGGGAGAAACTGCACGAGTTGGCGACGACGGGGAAGCTGGCGTTTTTCGATGAGCTGCGGGCGGAATTTCCGAAGACGATTTTCGATTTGTTCGAAATCCCGGGGCTGGGACCAAAGAAGATCGCGGTGCTGCACCGGGACTTGGGAGTGGGAAATCTGGCCGAGCTGAAGGCGGCGTGCGAGTCGGGGGCGGTGGCGGAGTTGCCAGGGTTCGGTGAAAAGACCGCGAAGAAGATTCTGGAAGGATTGGCGTATCGCGAGCAGAACGCCGGGGTATTCCGCATGGACGAGGCGGCGCCGGGGGCGGCGCAAGTATTGGCGTGGATCAAAGCCCAGTGGTCGGTGAGTCGGGCCGAGGTCGGCGGCAGTTTCCGGCGCGGCAAGGAGGTGGTGCGGGACCTGGATTTTGTGGTCGCGACGAAGCACGGGGAGGAACTGCTCGAGTCACTGGTGGGGCAGCCGTTTGTGGCCACGGTCTTGGCGCAGGGGCCGACCAAGGCCAGTTTTCGACTGGCCAACGGCTGCCAGTGCGATGTGCGCGCGGTGAAGGACGCGGAGTATGCGACGGCGCTGGCGTATTTCACGGGCAACAAGGAGCACAACGTAGCGATGCGTGCCCGCGCCCTCAAGCGCGGATGGTCGCTCAACGAGTACCGTCTCCAAGGGTGCCCGACTCCCCTGCACGAGGAAGCCGACCTGTATCGCGCGCTCGGGCTCGACTACGTCCCGCCGGAACTTCGCGAGGATCGGGGCGAACTGGAAGCCGCGGAAAAGGGTACGCTGCCGAAGCTCGTTGAGCACGGGCAACTCAAAGGCACATTCCATAACCACACGACGGCCAGCGACGGGACGGCAACGCTTGAGGAAATGGCCGCCGCGGCGCGCGACCTCGGCCTGCTATACCTGGGCATCGCCGATCACTCGAAATCCTCCTTTCAAGCCAGCGGGCTCGATGAAAAACGCCTGCGGGCCCAGGTGGCAACGATCGCGCGAATGAACGATCGATTTGCCGAAGAGGCGGAGACCGAGGGGACCTTCCGCCTCTTTGCCGGCAGCGAGGTCGACATTCTCAAGGACGGATCCCTCGACTTTGCGGACGAGGTGCTGGCCCAGCTCGATTACGCCGTCGCCAGCGTGCACAATGCCTTCTCCTTGCCGGAAGCGGAGATGACCCGCCGGATCATCCGCGCCGTCGAGAACCCGCATATCACCATGCTCGGTCACCTGACCGGTCGCCTGCTCCTCAGGCGCGAACCGTACGCCGTCGATGTGCCGGCCGTCATCGACGCCTGTGCCGCCACCGGCACCCTCATCGAGCTCAACGCCAATCCTTGGCGCCTCGACATGGATTGGCGGTGGTGGCCGCTGGCCAAGGAGAAGGGCGTGAAGACGTCGATCAACCCTGATGCCCACAGCACGGCCGATCTCGCCTTCCTGTGGCATGGCGTTCGCATCGCCCGCAAGGGGTGGCTCACCAAGGCGGATGTGATCAATACCTTGCCGCTCGGAAAAATCGAGGCGGCTCTGGCGGCCAAACGCCAGCGTGGCCATTCGTGATTCTCCGGTGATGCGAGCCTCCCATCCCGGGCCATCACCTCAGAGCACCGCCCGGGCCATGCTGCCGACCAGCCCACCGGGAAGTTCGATGGTGCCACCGTGTTTGGCCAAGGCAAGGTGCGCGACCTCCGTCAGCCACTTCTTGGACGTTTCCACCGATTCGACCGTGACGCCAGCCGGGTCGACGCGATACCGCGCCGAAATGCGCACGGGCGCCGCCTCGCCCTCCAGGTCGACATCAAGCACGATGAGTTTTTCAGTCGACCGCAGCTCGAAATGCCGCAACTTGATCCAGGTGAGCCCATGGGCCGCGATGCGGCCTTCAAGGGCTTTGCGAATGACGGAATCGATCATGAAGCGGGGAACTCGTGATATGTGTATGATTCGTGGTTTGGCCCTGGTTCCTGGGATGAAGAACGGGCAGTCCCGACCGGACATCTTGCAGGCTTGCCTCAGTGGAAGCCGCGCTACCGGCTTGGTCCCGGCTCCCGGCGAAAGAGTTGTGACCACATTTCGGCGCGCTGACGCCAGAGTTTGAACTGCTCCTCGTTGAGCACATCTGCGAGCTTTTCGTTCTGCTCGGTGTCCATGGCCTCGATGGGCACACGCCAACTCTTGGGTGACCCCGAGTCGGGTTCGGCGGCGAAGATGGCGAAAATCTCATCTTTTTGCGTATCGCTGAGATGCAGAGTCGTCTGGAGGTCGGCCAGCAGGCGGTTGGCGAAGATTTCGCGGCGTCCCGCCTCCTCTTCGTGAACAAATGATTGATACTCGGCCCATTGGTCGGATTCCAGAACGGCCGCGATCGCCGCCTCACGCCGTTCGGCGATGGCCGCCGATTCGGTCGCCTCCGCTGGCGTCCCGGTCCGTCGTGCGGCGTCGTGCAACGCCTGCACGTCCAATTCAGCCCGCACCGTGGCCTCGGCGATTACAGCCAGCTGGGTGTCGTCGAGGCCCAGGCGTTCGTGGAGGGCGGCCAGTCGAGATTCGCGTTGTTGTTGCCGCTGCAATTCCCGCCACTCGTCCATCTTGCCGCGGCGCTCTCGGGGTGGACGGCGGTCCGGGTCGGCCGGTTCGCCTGAGGCCACCCGGGGGGGCTCGCTGGAGGGCGGGAGGCTAATCGGCCGTGGAGGCGGAGGGATGATACCGGACGGCGAATCGACTGACCGTTCGGCACTCAGAACACGGTTTTCCTCCTTGAGATCCTGAATCTCCATCGCTTGCCAAGTCAACGGCACCGCCGCCGTCAACGCACACGCCGCGACCACTTGGACCTTGCTCATCGCGGCGGCCTTGAGGAAAAGCACTCCCGCGGGCCCCGTGGTCGGGGCGGTCGCACCGACACCGGCCAAAGTCGTGCCCAAATGGGCCGGAGCGGCATCGATCGCCCGGGGCAGAACCGTGGACGCAAGAACCGCCGCTGTCGCGGTCACGCCGCGACGTTGAAACGTGGCCGACAGCTTTTCCAAGGCACGCGAGACGCGTTTTCGAGCCGCCTCCTCCGTGGTTCCGAGCGCGGCACCGGTATCGCGCAAACTCAAGCCGCGCATGAACCGTAGCATGATCGCCTCGCGGTCGGGCGTGGGCAGGTCGGAGAGCGCGTCGTCCAAGTGGGGCAGCAGATCCTTCGCCCGCTGCGCCTCCTCATCGTCCGGGGAGGACGCTTCGTCAGGGGGATGCAGTTTCATTTCTTCTTCGGCGTATCGGCGTTCTCGAGCATGGCGGCGGGCCTCATCGCGCTGACGGCGCACGGTTTCGAGCAGCGTCGATTTGTACAACCAGCCACCCACCGAGGCCCGAGTGCTTAACCAGGCCGCCTTCGTGGCCAGCGCCAGAAAAACCTGTTGGGCGATGTCCGCCGACAGATCAGGCCGGCCCGTCCGCCGCAACGCCGTGCTGAACACCATGTCTTTGTGACGCGCCACCAGCTCCCCAAACGCCCGCTGATCGCGGCTCGTCGCGAACTCGCGCAGCAACTGGGCATCGGTAATCATGGCAGGCATGGACGTCATTAGTCTGCCGCCGATAAACCGACCGGACATCCACTTTCTTCGCCGCGCCCGGCGCCCGGCCCTTCCGGTCAAAAGATTTCGTGTCCGCTCGCCGGCCGCGCGGCAGCAGCAGAGGGGTGCCTCATCGGGCTCCGTCCGAGCCTTGGCGTCCCAAGTCGGCTCTGCACCCACTCAGAACGATCCACTCGAACATCACCTCAAACACTGACATGAAACGCACTCAGTTCCTGCTCCTCACCCTCGCCCTCTTCGCGACTCCGATCGCTTTCGCCGAAACCGCCCCGGCCGATGAGGTCAAGGCCGCCGTCAAGAAACTCGCTGAAGCCGAGAATTATTCCTGGGCCACCACCACCACCGTGCCCGAAGGCACCCGTTTCCGCCCCGGCGCCGCTTCCGGCAAAACCAACAAGGATGGGTTTTCCTGGCTTTCTAACACCATGGGCGATCGCACCACCGAGTCGATCGTCAAGGCTGGCAAATCGGTCACCAAGGGCGACGCCGGCTGGCAGACGCCCGAAGAACGGCGCGCCGCGCGCGAGGCCGCCGGTGGCGGCGGCGGTGGCGGCGAAGGCCGTGGCGGCCGCGGTGGCCGCAATTTTGAAAACTTCAAGACCCCAGCCCAGCAAGCCGAGGATCTGGTGGGCAAAGTGAAGGAACTCAAAAAGGACGGCGACGCCTACGTCGGTGAACTCAATGAGGAAGCCGTCCAAAGCCTGATCAGCATGGGCCGCGGTGGCCGGCGCGGCGGCGGCGGCGGCGATGACGCGGGCGTTCCCCCCGCGCCCACGGATGCCAAAGGCACAGTGAAATTCTGGCTCAAGGACGGCGCGCTCGCCAAGATGGAAACCAAGGTCAGCGGCAAACTGAGCTTCAACGGCAACGACATCGCGCTCGACCGCACGACGACAACCGAAATCAAGGACGTCGGCACCACCGCCCTCGACATCCCGGAAGACGCCAAGAAAAAACTCTAATTCGACACCATGAAAAAGCCCGCTCTGCTTCTCAACCTGCTCTGGGCCGCCGTCGCGGCCGGTACGTTCTACGCCGGCGTCGTCTGGCGTGGCGGCGATCCGAAGGCATCCGCCTCTTCGACCGTTGGCGCCCGCTTTCCCGCGGCCCCCGAGCCGGTGAAGCTCGCGGGCTCGGGCCAAGGCGCCATGATCAAGGCCGACACCGTCTCGCGCGACGACGATGTGCTCGACTTCTTGAAGCGCTACGGCCTCGACAGCGGTCAGCCCCTCACCGCCGAATCCATGGGACTGGCCGTCAGCGAGGCGCTGCGCGAGACCAACCCGATCAAGAGCCAAATGCTCTTCGCGCGGCTCATGGAGGAAATCACCCCAGAAAATGCCGCGGCGGCTCTGGCCATGCTGCGCGAAAACTCCTCGGGTTTCGAATCCATGCGATACATGAGCATGCTGGCTTATGCGTGGGGAGGGTCGGATCCGAAGGCGGCGATGGAAGCCCTGCAGACGGGAGATGGCCGCGAAGGCCGCATGGGAGTGAGCACCGTCCTGACCGGCTGGGCGGCCAACGATCCCCAGGGCGCCATGGCTTGGCTGGAAAAATACGAAGGCGAAGGCAAGGAATGGCTCTCGCAATCGCTCATCAGTGGCTTGGCCAAGTCGGATTTCGACGGCGCCATGAAGTACGCCACCGCCTTGCAAGACGAGGGCGAACGCCGCCGAGCCTCGGAAACTCTGGCCCGGGAACTGATCCGAACGGGCGGCGTCGAGGGAGCCAAGTCTTGGCTCGCTTCGCTCACCGACCCGGACATGAAAAGCGGGGCGTTCGCAACGCTAGCCGATCAGCTGCGCCGTTCCGACCGCGAGAAAGCGGGCGATTTCATCCGTGAAAATGCCGCGCAGCCATACGCTCGCGAAGCCGTCGCCGGACTCGCCGAAGAAATGAGCCGTAAAGACGTGCAGCAGGCACTCACATTCGCGAACTCCCTCAACGGCCCCAATCAGGCCAGGGCCTACGCCGAAGTCATCGGCGAATGGCTCGATCGCAACGAAGGCGCCGAAAGCGTGCAGGCGAGCCAATATGTAACCCAGATGCCCCCCGGCGAAAGCCGCGATGCGGCTTCGGCAACCATTGCCCGTCGCATGGCCGGGGAAGACCCGGCTGCCGCCATCGCCTGGGCCACCGCCATCGCCGATCCCGAACAACGCGAAAATACCCTGGTCGATGTCGGCCGCCGCTACATGCGGTCGGATCCGGCCAATGCCGCGGCCTGGCTCGCCCAAAGCGGCCTGTCCGCCGAAGCGCAACAACAAGTCACCGCCCCCCGCGAAGAACGCGGGTGGCGCGGCGACTTCGGCGGTGGCGGACGGGGCGGCGGCGGCGGCGGCCGTGGCGGCGAAGGCGGCGGTCGCAGAGGACGGTAACGATGTCCGACCGCCGACCCCCGAATGCAGGCGGAGCGCGATTGGTGCGCCTCCGCCCTTGATCGCCAGTCGTTTTCCGATCGGCGGTATTAATCCTTTCGCATCCCTGTGCCCACTCCACTTACCTCATGAAACTCGGATCATTTCTCTTATCCGCCTGCGCCGTTGCCCTCGGTGTTCACACTGCCGCCGCCGATTGGCCTCAGTGGCGCGGCCCCGAATTCAATGGCGTCGCCTCCGGTGCCACCCCGCCGACCATTTGGAGCGAATCATCGAACGTCAAATGGAAGGTCAAGTTGCCCGGCTTCGGCACTTCCACCCCCATCGTTTGGAAAAACAAAGTCTTCGTCACTTCAGCGGTCTCCACCGGCAAAACCGGCGATGGCTCGCCCGTGGCCGCCCGACCGTCTGAACAGGTGGCGCCGCCCGCCGCTCCCGGGGATGGTCCGCCCCGCGGTGAACGGCGCCGGCGCGAAGGAGGTGGCCCCGGTGGGTTTCCTGGAGGCCCCGGCGGCGGCGGACGCGGGCGCGGCGAAGCGCCTACTGAAGTGCACCAATTCATCCTCCTCTGCCTCGACTTGGATTCTGGAAAAACGCTGTGGGAGAAGGTAGCCAGCGAGGTCGTGCCCCATGAAGGCCATCACCGGGATCATGGCTTCGCCTCCCACTCGGCCGTGACCGATGGTGGGATGGTCTATGCCTACTTCGGCTCCCGCGGCCTGCACGCGTTCACTCTCAGCGGCGAGAAAAAATGGTCCAAAGACCTCGGCAAGATGCTGACCCGCAACGCGTTCGGCGAAGGCAGTTCGCCCCTGCTTTACGGCGACGCCATCGTGGTCAACTGGGATCACGAGGGGGAGGATTTCATCGCCGTGTTCGACAAAAGAACCGGCGAGGAGCGGTGGCGCAAGCAGCGCGACGAACCGACCACTTGGTCCACCCCCATTGGCGTCAAGGTGGGCGGCGTCGACCAAATCATCGTCAGCGCCACCAACCGCATTCGCGGGTATAACCTCGCCAACGGCGATCTCATCTGGGAATGCGGCGGCATGACCGTCAATGTCATCCCAACACCCATCGTTGGTCATGACATGGTGTTCGCCATCAGCGGATTCCGCGGCAACGCCCTCCGCGCCATCAAACTCGGCAAAACCGGCGACCTCACCGACACCGACGCCGTGGCCTGGAGCTACGACACCAAGTGCTCGTACGTCCCGTCCGCCCTTCTCTCGGGCGAGCGGATCTGGTTCTTCTCGCAAAATTCGGATCTCCTATCCTGCCTCGATGCCAAGACCGGCAAAGTCCTCATCGACGCCCACCGCGTCGAACCACTCTCCGGGGTCTACGCCTCACCCATCGCCGCCGACGGCCGCATCTACCTCATCGGCCGCAACGGCGAGGGCGTCGTCATCAAGGACGCCCCAGCTTACGAAGAACTCGCCTCCAACAAACTCGACGACAAATTCGACGCCTCGCCCGTGGCCGTCGGTAAATCGCTCCTCCTCCGCGGCCATCAGAACCTCTATTGCCTGGCGGAAAAATGAACTTCCGGCAAATCGCATGATTTGAATTCGTTCCGCGTTGGCGTGCCACGGCGCAGCCGTGGCCTGGAGTTTGTCAGTATTTCACGTGAGTGCCAACAGCCATTCTCGTTAGACACGGAGGCGGTTGAGCGAAGCGATGGTTCTCGGGTAGGGCGGCAATCAGGTGCCATGAAGGGGGGAGCCCTTCTCGCACACGAATTCCCCGGCCCACGAAATTGGCGAACTGGACAGTACAGGCACCATCATTCCCCTCGCGATCCCCATTGCATCAGACCGAAGGCTTGACGCCACGGTGAAGTGGACAAGTCTGAATCGCCTGCCGAAGGCTGGATGGTGCGGGCATGGCGAACATCCATTCCGGCGCGCATGATGCATCTTCACGATCCGATCTTTTTCCACCGCTACACACTGAAATTCAAGTCCGCGCCGAACGCGCTGGCCAAGGCGCGCACGCACGAAGGGG
The DNA here is from genome assembly GCA_046155625.1 of Verrucomicrobiales bacterium. Lineage (GTDB taxonomy): Bacteria > Verrucomicrobiota > Verrucomicrobiia > Verrucomicrobiales > V1-33 > CAJBME01. The sequence goes on from JBJXFS010000341.1 coordinate 49,852, forward strand.
CGCTGGTGAAAATCGGGGACGGCCACGGGTGCCTCCAGCCGTGGCCGGAATTGGGAGACCTGCCGCTCGACCGACAACTCTCGATCCTTTCCAAAGGCGGCTTCACCGGTATGCTCGAGCGACTGCGCATTTGCTGCAAGCTCGACGAAGCCGCGCGCAAACGACAGCGGAGCGAATTTGTCGACTTCACGATTCCGCCCAGCCACCGGTATGGCGAGTCGGATCCTGGCGTGGTCAAGGTGAAGTGCGGGCCGGATGGGGCGGCCGAGGCCGAACGTCTGAAACGATTTGCCGCTTCCAAACTGCGGCTCGACTTCAATGCCACGCTCACGCCGGAAAGTTTTCAGGATTTTGTGCGTCGGTTGGACGACGCCACGGTGTCCCGCATCGAATTTGTGGAGGATCCATTTGACGCTCCCTTCACGGTCTGGAAGCGGGTCCAGGGCCGTGTCCCCTTTGCCTTGGCCAGTGATCGAGTGCCGGTGCCGGCGGCCGTGGAAATCGTGAAGCCCACGTTGCATGCGATGAACCGGCGACGGCGGCGGATCGTAGTCACCAGCAACATGGATCACCCGATCGGCCAGCTCTTCGCCGCGCGCGAAGCGGCCGCCTACTACACCGCTCATCCCGGCCAACAGGAAGTCTGTGGGTTGGCAACCCACCTGCTCCTCGAGCCGGACCCCTTTGTCGAGCGCCTGTGCTGCGACGCGGAAAACCGATTGATATTTCCAGGCGGCACCGGATTCGGGTACGACGATCTGCTGGAGGCGCTGCCATGGCGGAAGTTGGTTTAGATCCGGGCCACGCGTCGTTCTGGGAAAGCGATGAGTCCCTCGTGCTGACCAACCCCCGCGACCCCGCGGTGGCCGCGGCCCGCGCGGCCATGTTGGAATGCGACTGGTGCGCGTTGGGAGCGCCCGGCCTGCCCTCGGCGGGATTGGTGGGCTTTCTCACTTCCGGCACCACCGGGCATCCCAAAGTCATCGGGTTTACCCGCCACGCGCTCCTGGCTTCGGCCCGCGCCGTGAATGACGCGCTGGGCGTGAAGCCCGATTCGGTCTGGTTGCGTGTGTTGCCGAGGTTTCATGTCGGCGGATTCCAGGTCGAATCCCGGGCCTGGGCCGCCAGAGCCACCCTCGTCACTACCGACGGCGCCTGGGATCCCGTTGCTTTTGATCCTCTGTGTCGCTCGCATGGCGTCACTCACGTCTCGCTCGTACCCACTCAAGTCTTCGATCTCGTGCAAAACGAACGACGCGCGCCCCCGTCCCTTCAAGTGGTTCTGGTGGGAGGCGGCGAACTGCACCCGGCCCTGGCCGCCCGCGCCCGCACGCTCGGCTGGCCGGTGCGCGCCAGCTATGGATTGACCGAGGCCGCCTCCACCGTCGCGGTCCAAGACCCCACCGAAACCGATGTCCGTTCGCTCACTCTCCTGCCTCACTGGCAGGCCGATGTCGCCCCTGACGGACGGCTCCTCCTCAACGGTCCGGCCCTGCCGGCCGCTCTGGCCGTCTGGAACTCCGAAGCCAACCGCTACCACTGTCTCCCATTCATGCCACCCCTCCGGACCTCCGACCGTGTCCACCTCCAGGGAAACATCCTCAGGTTTCTCGAGCGCGCCGACCGCGTGGTCAAACGGCTGGGCGAATTGATCGACCTTGCCCAACTCGAGCGCGCCCTCGCCGGGGCCGCCATCGAGGCGGGCGCATTCGGGCGCGTGTGCCTCCGCGGCGAACCGGACGCGCGCAGCGGCCATCGCTTGGTCCTCGAGTGCCTGGACGCGGCGGAGGGCGCAACCGTGGCCGCCCGCTTCAATTCCAACCAGCCACCCTTCGCCCGCATTGAGGAAATCCGCCCCGTCCCGTCCCTGCGCCTCACCCCACTCGGAAAACCCAGTGGCTGACGATCTCAGATCTCAAATTCAATGGCCATTTCCCCGATTTGCACCCCCGCCGACTGAATGTAAATTGCCTCTGTGGCCGCTCCCACTCCATCTTCCCGGTTCAACGCCTGTGCCTCGTGCGGACAGGTGATGGATGTTTCCGCGGCGGAACCGTTTAGCCAGCAAGCCTGCCGGACGTGCGGCACCATGGCGCTCGTCCGGACTCATTTCGATCATTTTACGATCCTCCGCGAGGTCGGCGTAGGTGGCATGAGCCGTGTCTTTGAGGCCGAAGATATTTCGTTGGGCCGGCGTGTCGCGCTCAAGATCCTCAATCGAGAATGCTCGCAGGATGCGACCCGGCTCGCCCAATTCGAGCGCGAGGCGCGCCTCACCGCCAGTTTCAGCCACCCGCACATTGTCAAAGTCTATTCAGTCGGCCGGGACCAGAATCTTTTCTACATCGCGATGGAGCTGGTTCCGGGCGGCAGTCTGGACGACCGGACCCGCCAGGCGGGGGCACAGCCGGAGGAGGAGATGCTGCGCATGGCCACTGAAGTGGTGCAGGGGTTGCGGACGGCCCAAGGCAAAGGGCTGATCCACCGCGACATCAAGCCAGGCAACATCTTGTTCGCCGAAGACGGCACCGCGAAAATTGTCGACTTTGGCCTCGCCCTGATCCAGGGCGATCGCGACAACTCCGAGGAACTTTGGGCCACGCCTTATTATGTCCCGCCGGAGAAATTATACGGCGAGGCGGACACTTATCGCGGTGACATGTATTCGCTCGGCGCGGCCTTGTTCCACGCGCTGGCGGGCAAACCGCCGTACACCAAAGACACCAACAGCATCGAAGAACTCAAGCGCGTCAAAAGCTTCGCCGTCCACCTCCGGCCGGCATCCCCCAACCTGTCCGACGAAACCTGCGCCATCATCGACCGATTGCTCTCGCGCAAGCCGGAGCATCGATACCGCAGTTACGATGAACTGCTCGAGCATTTCCAGTTCGCCCGCCAGAAATTGCTCGCCCGGGCCGCCCAATCTCGGCAGCCACCGTGGCGTCGGTTTCTCGCGCGCCATGGCGCCCTGGCGGCGGCCCTGGCGATCGGGCTCGGGCTGGCGGTGCTTCTGGCGGTGCGCCGGACGAGCTCCGAGGTGGGGGCAGGCCCTCGACTTGCCGTCAATTCAGAATCCTCGGCTCCTGGAGAGTCGGCCACCGCGCGGTATTTGCAGGCGCGGGAAAACCTCAGTGTCGGGTTGGTGCCGCGGGCTCGCTCCGTCTTCGAGGACCTCGCCAATGCCCCAACCACGCGACAGCCGACCCTCAACTGGGCGCTGGTCCACACCGGTCTCTGCGCCCTGCTCGAAAACGAAGCCGAACCGGCTCGCCGCGCCTTCTCCCGTCTCAGTCAAATCACCACCTCCCAACCGCCCGGACCCACGTCCGCCGATGCCTCCCTTCACAGGTTCTTCAACGACCTCGGTCACGCCCTGGGCCGGGAAGGACGCGTTCCCACCAGTGAAGACGACACGTTTTCCGGCCCCGGCCTCCATGGACTGGGCCTGCTCCCGCTCGGGCTGAGGGCGTGGGTAGACGGCCAGCCGGCGCGAGCCGAATCGCTGCTGCGCCAGTTCATGGCCTACACCCCACCCGCCGGACAGGAGTGGATCGAAGGGTACCGGCGGCTCGCCGCCCCCTACCTCGAGGACTTCGACGCCCAACACAAACTTCCCGTGGTGGCGGAAGCGGCCGAGGCCGCCGAACACGAAAAAGCCATCGCCACCACTCAGGCACTCCTCGCCTCCATGAAGGTGCCCGGGGGCCCGCTGCGCCCGCAAATGGAAGCCCACGCCGACCAATTGCGCAGCCGACTCACCCTGCGCCAGCGCGATCAGGAGGAACGCCTGAGCGCCGACGCCACCGAACAGGCGCGGGAGGAAGCCGCTGCCCTGGACCGCGCTCTCGCGCAAATCGACCCCTGGCGCGCCGACTACGATTTTGCTCGCGGGGTCGAAGTGCTGCACTCACTGAGCCCATGGACACCCTCCGCCCAAGCACGTGTCGCTGATCACGTCTTCCTCTGGCAAGCCGCTGAAGACTTTCTTCGCCTGCTCGCCCAGGATCTCAATACCTACGGATTCGCCGGCACCCTGGAACGCCGGCCCCCGTTCCCGCCCGTTGCTGGCGCCACCATCGGCCGCGCCTCACGGGACAAATGGCTCGTCCGAGCGGGTAAAATCGAGACCACTCTGCCCCTCTCCGCCACCACACCGGCCTTTCTCATCGCGTTGGCCGAACAATTTGTCGACCGTGCCTCCGACTCCGATGGCTATTATCGGCGGCGCGAAGCCCTCGTGGCCTTTGCCCAGCTCGCCGGCATGGGCGATTACGCCCGCTTCGCCGCCGAACTCCTCATGCGCGAATCGCCCACTTTTCGCGACCGCTGGAACCGCCTCGCCGTCTCTTCCCTGGGTGTTTAACTGGCGACACGGACAGCCTTCGGCGAACCATTGAGGCTGGAGGAACTCAAAATTGGACAAACTTCAGAGCGGTGGCTTAAATGCCTTCGGCCGTGCGCAAATCCTTCGTGGTATCCACCCCTCCTTCGCCCACAGTGTTCTTGCCAGCGCGTGTCCCGTCCCCCTATGGTGCCGGTCATGGTGACGATTCTCAACTCCTATCGCTGCAGGGCTCGCCGGGGAGCTGGACCTGGGCTGAAGCGAATCAAGGCGCGCCGGCCGCACCCTGCCCGACCACAGGTACGGGCGTTTTGCCTTTGGCTGGTCCTGCAGTGGCTCGCGGGAGTCGCCTGGGCGGCGCCCCGGGCCACCGACGAGGAAGTGGCCCAGTGGGCGGTCACTGTCGGCGCCTTTGTCACGACCAAGTCGGGCGAAAAAACATTCCAAACCAACGAGGCGACCGGCCTGCCTGAGGGCAGGTACCAGCTGATTGCGCTCGGCTTTCCCTCACTGGCGCGGGTGTCGGAGTCGGATTTGGTGCGCGTTGGTCAATTGCGACACCTGAGTTATCTCGAATTCAAGGATGCCACGGGCCTGACCGCGGCCGGTCTGGCTGGCGCGTGCGCCGGACAGTCGCTCAACATGCTTCTCCTGCGCAACCTCCCGCTCACCGACGCCGACCTCGCCGCCATCGGGCGTCTCAAGTCGCTCCGCACGCTCGACATCAGTGGCGCCCCAAAACTCACCGGTACCGTCTGGCGGGAATGGAAAGGACTGACGCTCAATCGACTCGCCATCGCGGGAACCGGATACGCCCCGGGCTCGCTGACCGCTCTGGCCGACCTCAAATCGATTCAGTCGCTGACGTTGGATGCCATCGATGGCCTCACCTCCGCGGAATTTTCGAAGGGCGTGCGATTTCCCACACCGGACGTCGAGCTGGCGAATCTGCCCGCCCTGCGGGGCGACTTGCGTGTCGCTCTCGCCGCCTTTCCGCGCGCCTCGTCGCTCCGCCTGACCGGCCAGACGCTCGACCCGGCTGACCTCGAGGTGGTCGCCAAATTCAAGCCGATGACCTTCCTGCAGCTGTCATCCACCGGCACCGGCGACGACCAAGTGGCCTCGGTCGCGCGCGCATCGTCGCTCGCCACGCTCCACTGGTTCCACTTCGCCTCGCCGGGCCATTCGCTCGGCGCCCTGGCCACCTGCAAGCCGTTGCGCCAGCTTGCCCTCAGTGACAGCCAAATCACCGACGCCGGGCTGCGCCAACTCGCCACGCTGACCCAAGTCGAGCGGCTTCTGCTCGACGGGAATCCCGCCATCACGGACGACGGGATTGTCGCTCTGGCCGTCATGAAACAACTGCGCACGCTGCGGCTGAGCCGCACGCCGGTCACTGATGCCGCCTTGACTCCCCTCACCGCTCTCCGTCGTCTCGAATCACTGGAACTCGTCGGCTGTCCCGGAGTCACGCCGGAAGGCATGGCCGCCATTCAAGCCGCCCTGCCTAAGTGCCGGATTAGTTATCCCTGAGATAGGCCCAGTCGCTGAAGATCGCCGCCTGCCCCAAGGACGCCCCCTCCGGCGTCACGAGATTCCACACCGTTGCGCGAGTAATCCGGAACCGCCGACCGCGGCGCGAAATCCGGATTCCTTCATAGTTGTCGATAAACCCCCGCGCCGCGACCGCTGCCAGGAGTTTGGCCCGCTCGGCCCGCTCCGGAGCTTCCGCTGTCAGGCGCGAGGGGGTTCGAATCAACTCGTCCCAACTCAACTCCCACAACGCCAAAGCCGCCGCATTCCCGTAATTGAGCACCGGATCCGCCTCCGTCCCGTGCGAAACGACCACGAACGGCGCCTCAAACAACCGCTTCCCCCACTCCTCCCGATCCACCACTCGAGCGAGCAACTCCCTCCCCGTCCATCGACGATAACTGTCCGCCAGGATCACGCTATGAGCCTTGACTGCTTCCTGTTGCCAAATCAATTCCATTCTAGAATTTAGCGACAACGAGTGGCGATACACTGTTTTTCAGAATCCAAATCCGGCCCTGGGCACACTAATGAACCGTCATGATCTCACTCCCTTTCCCTCGGGCGGCGCCGGTTTCCTTGAAGTATGGCACCATTCCGCGGCGCCCGTTTCTGGCCCAAAGTCCGCACCCGCAACCAACGGGCCAAAGCCCCGCTCCAGATCAGCGGCGCAAAGGATGGATGGACAAAGCTGACGAACAATCGCGTGGGCGGAAAAGACCGATTCAGGAGGCTTGGAATCGTCCTCGTCCTCGTCCTCGAATAATCCGCTCCGCTCACCGCCCTGCCACCCACGCCGGTGACACCTGTCCATCGTAACCCGCTCGTTTCGGTCTGAATACCGACGACGGACCACCGACCACCGACATCCGATATCCGCCCCCGACGGACCGGACATTTACAAGCTGGCCTAATCCCTTATACTCCGCCCCCGTTTCGTCTTCGCCGCTTTCATGATTCCACGATCCGTTTCCATCCGTCCGCTGGTGGTGCTGTTGGCCGTGTGCCTGCTGCTACCCCCGGTTCTGGCCCAGCAGAAACCCGGTGCCTACGATGTCGAGGGCGTTTATCTCAAAGGGTATTTGATGGTGGGCGAGGCCGAGAAGCTCGAGCGCCAGGGGAATTTTGCCGGCGCCTACTTCAAATACAAAGAGGCGAGTGAGATTTTCGATTCGGTGGCCCGCGGCTACCCGGACTGGCAGGCGAGCATGGTCAATTACCGCCGCAATCTGGTCCGCCGGAGTATGGAGCAGGCGCGCCAAAAAGAACGCTCCCGCCGTGGTGAACAACGCCAATCCGACAACAGCGACGCGGCCACCTCCGAACTTCTGCCCGACCTCGACCCCAAGGCGGCGCCCTTTGATGCAACCACGCCGCCGCCCCCGACCACGGTGCGACCGGCTGTCCCGGTCAATCCGTCGGCGACGGGCCTCGACCGCCAGGTCGGTCAATTAGACCAGCGGCTTCAAGGGTACTCCAGCCAAACCGCCGACATTCAGCAGCGGCTGCAGCAGCGCGAAGCGGAGCTCTTTGAGGTTAACCAAAAACTTCTAAGCAGCAAACTGGAGATTAAAACCGCGCTGCAAAACCAAATCGAGCTGCAAAACAAACTCGACTCCGCCGACGCCAAGCGCGACCGGGAAATCAGTTCGTTAAAGAAGCAGCTGGAAGCCGCCACCACGGCCCTGGAACAAGCGAGCAAAACCCAGCACGAAGCCACCACAAAGATCGACTCGCTCCTCAAGGAACTCGCCGACTCCCGGCAGACGATCACCCAACTCACCAAGGAGCGGGACGACTTGAACGCGGAAAAAAACCAGCTGCTTGCCTTGGTGCAAGGCAAGGACGGCATGGGGGCCGCCGAGGCGCTGCTCGCCGAGAACAAGCGCCTCAAACAGCAACTCGACGAGGCCAACGCGCGCGTCGCCACTCTCAGCACGGACAAGGAGGCCGCCGCCAAGGAGGCCGCGGCGTTGCGCGAGCAAATTGCCGCCGTGCGCGACGAGCTCGAGCGCACCAAGAAGGAAAACGAAGATTATCGGCGCCAGATCGCCGGCCTGCGCACCCAGCTCGAGACCGCCACGGAACAGTTGGTCGAATCAGCCCCGCTGGCCAAGGACGACACCGAACTCGCCGCGGAAAACCGCATGCTTCGAAAAATGATCCTCGACCAGTTGAAGCACCAAAGCTTCCGCGAGGAGAAGAAACGCCTCGCACTCGAACAGCTCGCCAAACTCCAGATCAACAACGAGGAATTGCTGAACACGCTCGACGAATTGGCCGCCCCGCCCCCCGCCCTCTCCGCCGAGGAGACCCAACGGATTCAGGACCCGGTGATCACCCGCTTCGTCGAGCAGCAGGGCCTCTCCGGCACCCTGATCGCTCGCGCCGAGGGAGGGACCGCCTCCGAGGCCCCCTTCACGCCGGATCCGGACGACGACGCCGATCGTCCGAGCCGTCCTGTGCGCCGCCGCCAGGACCTTTCCACCGACCTCCAAACCGTCGCCGAGGCTGGATTGGGAGCGCTTTCCCGCGACCGGCTTTCCGAATCGCGCCGCGCTTTTCAAACCATCCTCCGCGAAGATCCCACCAACCTGTTCGGCCTCAGCAACCTCGCTGTCACCCAGGTCAAACAACAGGACTACGCCGGAGCCGAAAAGACCCTCAAAAAGGCGCTGGCCTACGACGAACAGGACGCCTTCTGCCATTACCTCCTGGGCGTGGTCGGCTATCGCCAAGGACAGCTTCAGGAAGCCGAACGCAGCCTGATCAACGCCCTGCAATTCGATACGAAAAATGCCCGTGCCTATTTCACGCTCGGCTGCGTGCAAAACAAACGAGGCGATCTCGAGAAGGCGCGCGACGCATTCACGGCCGCCGTCGAACTCGACCCCGAATACGCGGATGCCCATTACAATCTCGCGGTCATTTACGCCAACGCGCACGATTTCGAACAGGCCGCCAAACACTATCAGGCCGCTCTCGAAAAAGGCGCCTCCCGCGACTCCGCCCTCGAACAATTGATCGGCGCCCCCGCCGCCGCCACCCCAACCGCCGCGCCTCCGGAAGTCGATCTGAATTGATCCGGCTGGGTGAGGACTCGCCGCCCGCAAGAGGATCCCGCCACGACCGTCAAGCTTCACCCCGGATCTCCAATCCCACTCGCTTTTTCCCTTACGTTGCAAGCCATCACCTTGTACGCCGGAGCGCTGCTTCTCCTCGTCGTCGGAGGATGGATTTTCGATCGTTGGCAGCGTCGACGCCGTGGCATGCGTGTCCGGGCCGTGGGCTTTCCGCTGCGCTGGGTGCCGCTCGTCGAACGCGGGCTGCCCCTCTACCAATCGCTTCCCCATGACCTCCGCGAGGCCCTGCAAGCCAAGGCATTTTTTAAGATCAACGACCTGCATATCACGGGACCAGGCGGCCTCGACGAGGTGACTGACGCGATGCGCGTGAGCCTGGGTGGTCACATCGGACTGCTGCAGGCCCAATTGCGCATCGCCCCGGTGCCGGCCCTGCGGCAGGTGGTGGTTGGGACGGGCCCGGCAATGGCGGCGGCTTCTCAGACCGCGGATTCACCGTGGGGCGACGGCACCTTGCTGGCCGAGTGGGATCCCGCGGCGGGAGCCGGCCGTTGTTTTCGCGAGGAACGCGATCCATCGATCATGGACCAGTGGCGGCGGCTCGGGGCCGGGAGCCGGGAGGACGATCCGCTGCCGGACGATCACCTCTACTTCGCCGGCTGGGCCGGACCGCTGTGGCATGATTTGCCGGAGTGTCAGCGGGCGGCCCTCGCTCTGGCCCCAGAGCTGGGCACGGAGCCGGGATTGTTCGCCGCGGCCACGGAGGCTTTCCTGCGGCGACCGGGCTCGTTGCAAGCGGTGGAACCACACCTGTTCGCGGCGCTTAAACATTTCTACCGGTATGACCCGTCGCGATGGGCGCGACGCCCGAGCGACGAAACCGCCGGACAGAACCCCCGACGCGTCCCGGTCAACCCGGCGGCCCCAACGCCCGCCTGATTTCGTCGACGCGCAATCCAAATCCCGGGCCGCTGGCCGAAGCGGCGTCGACGCATCCATCGCGCCGCCGGTACAGTCCCGGGTGGACGACCGTTTCCGGTGCCGACGCCTCGGGATAGAACTGCATGGAGTTCGTTTCCACGCCGGCGATGGTTGGGGCGTGGGCGGCCAGCAGGATGTGGGGGATTTGGGCCAGCATGGGGTTGGTCAAATCCTGAACCATGAGCGTCATGCCATGCGCCTGCGCCCAGCACAAACTGAGGAGCGCTCCGGTCTGGGTCTTGCAGGTCTTGAGGGCGACCCCGGTCCAACCGAGTTCGCGTCCGCGCCGTACCTGCCGCCAATCGTGCGCGCTTTCGTCGAGGAAAAGCGGTTTCCGTGCGCTGACTGCCTGGACCGCGATCGGGTGATCATCGAGTTCATAGGGGAAGGGCTGCTCAACATACAACAACATGCCGAAAATCCGCGGTTCCTCGTCCCTCAACCGGTCCAGGATGTCCGTGACGTACCCTGGTTCAGTGACCGTGCAGTTAAAATCGGCGGTCAACCAGTCCACATTCTCGGCCACCGCCAGCCGTCCGACCGCGACCAGCCGCTGCCAGTCCCACTCGGCATCGTGGCCTCTCAGTTTGACCTTGAGCGCACGCAACCCGTCGCGCCGAATCCAGTCGGCCAGCAAGACCGGATGACCATCGTCGGGTTGCGTGCCATCCAGATCCTCGGGACTCAGAGGGTCCAATCCACCCACCAGATGCCACGCCAGCAGTCGGTCGCACCGGTGAGGACGGAAATAGTCGACCGGATACCTCCCGGCGAACGACACGCCTCCGGCCCGGTCGGTGGCGGGTTGAAGAAACGCGGCCAAATCGCGCCGGAGAAATGGCGGCCCGTAGGTTTCATAGACCGGTTGGCCGAGGGCGTGCCCGCAGGCGTCGTGCAGGGCCAGATCGAAGGCCGAGGCGCACACCAGCGCGGCGAGCCATGGCATCGGGGCGGCGGGGGGGCGGGCGGTATTCAGTTCCCGCCAGAGCGCAGGGAGGGCGGTCTCCAAAAAGTCGTGTCCCATTTCCAGCGCGTGGCCGGCCGAGTCGAACGCCGGCCAAGCTCGGGCGACGCGCCGGCACATTTCCTGAAGCGCCGCCAGACGATCAGCGTATGGCAGTGTCCCTGGCCAGACCCACTGCACGCTCAGGGGAGTTTCGCCCCAGCCGACGAACTCCCGTCCCGTCCCGTCCTGAATCACCAACCGCACGCGAGCGCAGGTGACTTCGGTCAGGGTTTCCGGACCAAACTTCAAGGGGACACGCGTCCGCACGGGGAGAAAATACAACTCGGCGGCAACGACTCGGCGAATGGCTGCGGTCATGGCGGGAACAGAAATCGTCGCTACTCGGGCAGGGCATGGCCTCGGGTCTCCGGCGCCAGCCAGACGATGATCAGGCCGACCACATAAACCAAGGTGATGACCGCCCCCATTTCCGCGTAGCCTCCGTAATACTTCACCAGCTGCCCACTCGTCAGCGCCCCCACCGCCGCCACAATGCGTCCGGCATTAAAACACAACCCCTGACCGGTGGCGCGCACCCGCGTCGGAAACAACTCCGGCAGGTAAAGCGGAAACCATCCGTAAAAGGCCGCGGTCGTCGCCCCGGTCAGACAGACCATCACGAGGAATGTCGCCGTGTACGCCTCCTGCGTGCGAAACAACATCCCGCAGACGAACAGCGACAGCAAACACAGCAGGCTGTACCCAATGCGCCGGCGGACACCGCCCAACAAGATCGGCGCCAGCAGGCTCCCGAAGGTCGCTCCGAGCGAGGAGAGCGTGTGCGCCGTTGCCTTGGCCCCTTCAATCGCGCCCGCCGTCATCTTGTCCGTCCACAACGGGATCCATTGCACTGATCCCCAGGTGCCAATGAGCGCCACCGAAGTCAGTCCAATCCCCATCACCGTCCTCCCCCGAAGTGGAGCGCGCCAGACTTCCGCCAGCGGCGAGACCGCACGCCCGCCGAGATCCACCGCCGCCGCCCGCGCCCGTTGCCACCGCTCGGACTCCGGCACAAACAACCGAATAAAAAACGTCAGCAGCGCCGGCGATGCGCCCACCAGGAACATCCATCGCCACGACTCCGGCGTGACTGGCCAGATCGCCGCCACCACCCCCACCAGCACCATCCCCACATTCGCCGCGGCCCCAATTGCCCCGGCCAGCCATGGCCGGTGCTTCTCGGGCCAAACCTCCATCACCAAGGCCACCCCCAGCGCCCATTCGCCTCCCATCCCCAGCGCCGCCAGAAATCGAAACACCCCCAAATGCCAGGGCTCCACCGCAAAATACGCCACCCCGCTGAACACCGAATAACAAAGAATGCTCAACGACATCGCCCGCACCCGCCCAATCCGATCGCCCAACCACCCGAAAACCACGCCTCCCAACGCCGCGCCCACCAAAAACGCCGCCGTGATGATCCCCATCCACTCACCCACCTTCCCTTCACCGCCCGTCCCCAGCATCGAAATCAACGCCGGTCGCGCCACCACCGGAAACAGCCCAATTTCAAACCCGTCGAACAACCACCCCAAAAATGCCGCCGTCAGCGCTAGCATCGGGCCCCGGGAAATTCCATTCGGCTTAGACATCCTACTGCCTTAGCCCGTGCTCAGCGTCCCTTACCATCATTTTTTTCACTTACCGACCGCCACCCGGGAACGCCCATGCCTCGCCCCGCTGACGCGCATCCGCCAGCCGATAGGCCTGCGCTTTCCTTTCGTCTTCCTCGAAAACAGCCAATCCAATGACCCCGACGTTCCGAGCCTTCCCAATCTTGGCCGCTTCCGAGTCGGACACCCGCCCGAAAACAAATTGCCTCACCTGCCATTCATCCTCCCGAAAGCCCTCGATCTCCAGCGTCTCCTTAGCCGCCAATATGTAGCCGCGCTTCCTCACCGAAGCCGCCCTCCCGTCCATGACATCCAGCCCATCCACGCTCGCCACCACTTCCACCGTCCGAACGTCGCTGAGATTCTTCAATGACAGAACATACCCGTGGCCCCCTTCTCCCACCACAATCCGGCGCGCGCCCACCTCGTACCGCGGCAACGGATCGCCCCAACCCGCCGGTCGCACTTTCATCTCCAGCTTCCCTCCCGCTACCTCAAACGTCCCCTTTTTCTTCCGGCCTCCTCCCAATGCCTCCACCATCGCCCGGGCTCCGGCTTCGTCATTGTAGTAAATCACCTCCATCGCGTCCGGTTCCGTAGCCCGCTGCCGGAAAAATTTTCGCGGATTCACAGGCGAGTGGCGCACACCGCCCGCCTGCGTCGCCAACCCAGGTCGTTCCTCCAATCTCGGCGAACTCTCGACGCTCGCCGGACTGGGCGGCACCCGCGTGGCCCGACCCCGCCCCGCTTCGCTCAACATCCCGTCGATCGCATTGTTCGAAATCGCCTCGTCCCCCACCCTCAACCCGCCGACCCCCTCTCGCCGAGACGCCCCATCCCCAGAAAACGATCCGCCCTCCCCTGCCCCCATCGCCGGGGGGCTCGACTCACTCGCACATTGCGTCAACCCCACAACCCCACACCCCAATCCCACTATCACCAGAATTCGATTCAACAAAATTGTCAGTGTCATAAATAAGTGCGGTAAATTCCGCATATTTGCCGTCCAAAGCAAGCCATAAATGCAGATTTATGAGCATTTTTTCGGATTTTGTCTTGTTTTTGGTGCCACAGGCGTCATTTTCCGCACATGTCAGCGGACGAATGGGATTTATCGAAGCGGGAGCGGCAGGCGATGGAGGTGTTGTATCGATTGGGACGGGCGACGGTTCAGGAGGTGCAGGGGGCGTTGGTGGACCGGCCGAATTATTCGGCGGCGCGCTCGTTATTGGGGGTTTTGGAGGACAAGGGGATGGTGAAGCACGTGCGGGAGGGGAAGCGGTATGTGTATGAGCCGACGGTGTCGTCGGCGCGGGCGCGGAAGGGGGCGTTGCGTCGGCTGATGGGGACATTTTTCGACGGATCGCCTGAGCGGCTGGTGGAGAGTCTGCTGGATCCGGTGGATGGCCCGCTCTCTCCCTCGGAGGTGGCGCGATTACGGGCGCTGATCGGGCGAACGGAAACCTCCAACCAGCCGATGGAGCCATGAGCGAAGCGATTGATTGGCTGATGCAAGCCGCCTGCAGGGTGACGCTGTTACTGAGTGGGGCGGCGGTCTTATGGCGGTGGATGGCGGGTTCCCAGCCGGAGCTGCGGCGCTGGTTGGCGGTGGTTGTGGCCCTCATGGTGATGGTGGCTCCCTGGATGGGGGGTTGGTGGGGAATGGGAGGGCTCGATGGTTCGTCGGCTACCGCGAGGCGGCTGGGAGTGGTGTGGCCTGGATTAGCGTGTGTTTTTTGCGGCATCTGGGCGCTGGGCAGTGGCTGGCTCTTCGTTTCCACAATCACCCAGGGCGTCCGGTTGCACAGGCTCATTCGGCGCTCCCGGCGGCCGGCTTGTCCAGCGACGCTGAGTACGCTCACTCGGACGCTCGAATCCGACGAGGTTTCGGGGCCGTGTGTCGCGGGCCTTTGGCGACCCGTGATGCTGGTGCCCGTGGCCAGCCGCTCATGGGACGCGGATCAATGGCGCATGGTCGTGGGTCACGAATCCCAGCACGTGCGCCAGGGCGATTTGCCGATTGCCTGGATCCTCAGGCTTCTGCTGGTCTGCTACTGGTGGCACCCGCTCGCTCACTGGCTCGTCCGGCGTTTTCGCCTCGAAAGCGAAACCCTTTGCGACCGCGCCGCCCTCAATCATGCGAGAGTCAGTCCGCGCACGTACGCTGAGTTTTTGCTCGCCCTGGATTCCCGCTGGGTGCCACGGCCCGCCACCGCCATGGCCGGGCGAGCGCGACTGTCCGAACGCATCGAGCGATTGCTCCAGCCGCCGCCCGGCCGCCGCTTGAGGCTATGGCAGGCCACCCTGATCGTCAGCGCCCTCGCCCTGACCACGCTCGCCGCCGTCAGCTTCCGCGTCCGCACTCAGATCAATGCGCGCCCCGGCGCCTCCCCCCAAGCGGTCGTTCCCGCCTCCGAGACATCGCTGCGGCTTACCGCCTCCCCGTTTCCAGCGGACGATTAACCCACGGCGAATGAAGCACTTTTTGAAGGATTTTGGACGGGGGTTGCTGTACGCCATCCCGGTGTTGGTCGTGGCCGGGCTGGCGGTCGCGGAAATCGTCCGCCTGCGCGGCTCGGTGCACGAGGCGGAAGCACGCCGACTGGCGGCGGAGCGGGCGCTCGCTCGCGTCGAGGCCCAACTCGCCGCCCGATTTCAGGAGGATGACCGGGCGTTGACGGCTCGCTTGAAAGCGGCGGCGGATGCCGCGGAAACCCAAGGCGTGGCGGAAGACCGCCTGTCGCGGGTCATTGATTTTCTGAAGCAGGAAGTAGCCACCGCGGAATCGACCATCAAGGCGCTTCGCCAGGGGGCGACGGGGAGCTCACCGAATGCAACCGGCACCGACAACGATGGGCACGAGGAGTTGGTGAGGGAAATATCGCGCCTGAATGCCGAGATTGAAGCGCTCCGGGCCGGCAGCGCGAGTGCCGCCGAGCGATAATCCCAAAAAATGTTATTTCCCCGGGGCCGCCCCCGGGGCCGCCACTGGGGCCGCCGCCGGGGCCGCCGG
>JBJXFS010000343.1:0-11265 GCA_046155625.1 Verrucomicrobiales bacterium
GGAATAGGCGGGTGGACGAGCGTCGATGGCGCGGGTGCCCTCGCGCGTGGTGACACGCAGCTGGCAGCCTGGGTGGATTTCGGCCGAGCCCTCGGTCCCCTCGACGAAGACGAGGGTTTCGGGAAAGCATTCGTATTCGGTGCGACTGGCGTAACTCATGTTGGTGACCACGCTGCATCCGTCGTGGTCGGTGAGCACGGTGGCGACATCCTCACCGCGAATCCTCGGATTGATGCGCCGCGTGGTGGCGACCAGCCGGGAGGCATCGCCAAACAGGAAGCGAGCGCAATCGAGCACGTGCGTGCCGATGTCGGTGAGGATAAATCGTTCGCACTCAGCGAGAAACGGTTGGTTGTCAAAGACTGGAAAACTGGTGATAAAATCGATGCGGGCGCGAAAGGGTGAGCCGATGGCGCCCTGCGCGAGCAGCGATTTGAGGGCACGCATCGGGCTCTGCCATCGCCAGTTCTCGTGGATGAGGAGTGGCACTCCGGCCTCGCGGCAGGCGGTTGCCATGGACTCGGCGTCGAGCAGGCTGGGGGCCATGGGCTTTTGACAAATGACGGGCCGGCGGTGGCGCGCGGCGAGCTCGGTGAGCGGACGGTGGGCGACCGGATCGGTGACGATATCGACGAAGTCGAGCGGTTCGGTGGCGAGCAGAGCGGCGGGGCAATCGTAGATGCGGGGGATGCCGAATTCCGCGGCGAGGTCGACGGCTTTTTGACGCGTGCGGTTGTAAAGGGCGACGCACTGAGCGCCCGGAATTTCCCGCCAGGCAGCGAGCTGGAAGCGCGCCCAGAAGCCGCATCCAAACAAGGCAAAACGAAGCCCGGCTGCATCGGATCGGGTGGTGGCGGCCTCGGGGAGCATGGGATGAACTTAAGGACCGGGTTGGGAACCACGAAACCTAGAAAGGGACATTTCAACCACGCAAATCACGAAACACACTAAAAATTACTGAGTTAGAACAAGAGACCTTGTCATCCATCGGATGGACGGCCATTGTTGGCCAGCACCTTGGTTTTCGTGTGTTTCGTGTGTTTCGTGGTTTTTTGAGCAGGGTCTACCAGATTCACGGCGCGGGATCGATGGCGAGAATCCAATCGCCGGGTCCGGGTGGCGAGATGTTGAGCGTGGAGTCGGCGGAATGACGGGCGGGCTGGTGGATCTTTCCCGTGGCGGCTTCGATCCAGCGGAGGGCGAGCGGGGCGCCGGCCGGGCGAAGGTGCTGGAGGTGGAGGCGCAATGGCCGGGCCGACGGGAGATAAGCGACGGCAAACGACTGGTCGCTGGCAACGGCGGCCACGGCGGCGTCGTTGGGTGCGGTGCGAGTGTGCCCGTCGGCGAGCAGGGCGTGGGCCGTGTCGGGCACGAGCGACCACCACTGGCGTCGCTCCAGGGTGTCGCGGAGGTGACGCAGGCTGGTCGCGCCGGGGAGTTTCAGGTGATCGCGCCAGGCATCGGGAAAATTCCAATTGAGCGAGCCGTAGGCGTGGCCGCAGCCGCCCCCGAGCAGGCACCAGGCCGCTTGCTTGCGCACTTGGAGCGGGCTGCCCCAGTCGCCGTGCTCGCCTTCGTAGGTGGACTCGCCCAGGAAGAACGGTCGGACCGGCGATTTGGCGAATTCGGCATGGCTGACCTCGTGGACATCGGGCTGGTTTTTGTTCCAAGCCTTGTTGAAACCGCGGAAGTACGTGTAGACCATGGAGAGGTCGAGCCACGGTTCATCGGCCGGCCACACATCGGTGCTGGAGTGGGTGGAGGCGGCATGATAAGTCACGAGCTGGTGCGGCGCGGTCGATTTCAGCCCGGTGGCCAGGGCGCGAATTTCGTTGCGGGCGTTGTGAGGGTCGTTGTCGCCACCGAGAATCCAAATCACGTTCGGGTAGTTCCCAAAGCGGCGACCGAGCCACTCGCCCCACGCTTGGCAGCGGTCCGGGCCATTTTGATTCAATGGCTTGGGTCGCCCTTCCTTGTCGGTGCCCGCCCAGCCTTCGCCGCAGCAGCCGGACCAAGCCGGGGCGATCGCCAGGAGCAGACCGAGACGCCGGGCTTCGTCGATCACGGATTCGGCGTGAGCGAAGTAGGCTTCGACCGGTCGGCTGAGGTCCTGCTCGGGCGGGGTGCCGGCGAACGGGAGGTGTCCGTCGCGATTGGATTGGCCGAGAAACCCGGTGAGCTGGACTTGCACGGCGTTAAAGCCCTGGGCCTGGCGGGCGCTGAGATACTCGGCGGCTTCCGGCCGCGTGAGTTTGAGGAAGAGCATCCAGGCCGTGTCCGCGCAGTAAAGGAAGGGACGATCTTTTTGATCGACGAGGTGGCGGCCGGAAGCGCTCACTTTCAATGGAAAAACCGGGGACGGGTCCGCGCCCACGGCCATGGGTGCGGCGACGGCGAACGCGCCCGCGGCCGTAGCCAACAGGCAGAAGCGGGAATGATGAGCGAGTCGAGTTAAGGCGGGCCACATGACAATGACGGGGTGAGGAATCACCGGCCGGGGGCGGCAAACGCGCGCGAGGCGTCATCGAGTACGAGCACCCAATCGAGCGCCTCGCCGTGTTGGGGAGGGGTGAAGGCCTTGGCCCCGGTGTTTGGGAACGTGCCGATTTCCTGGGCCGTGCCGAGACGGGGGTCGAACCACCACGCTTTCACCGGGTCACCGGTGATGGCATCGAGCCGGACGTGAAAGCGCCGACCGGCCGGGACATACACGAGCGCGCAGCTTCCGCTGGCGGTACGGGTGGCGACGAAGGCGTAGCGACCGGCGCCGGGCACGCTGGTAGGCACGGTGTCGGCGACGATGACGGTGGGATCGGGCACGAATTCCAGGAAGGGCCGGGAAAGCATGAGCGAGCGGGCGTGCTGCATTTGGGCGGCGCCGGGTTCGTCGAGCGCCTCGCGCCACGACATCAAGGGCGCGTTGATCGGAGCGTGGCGCTTCGGGTCGTACATTTGCCAGACCGAGTGGTGGCCATAGGTGTGGCCGAAGGCGCCGGTAAACAAATTCCAATAGAGCGGCCGCCGGACGTCCGCGGCCAGCGAATGGCCGAGTTCGGCGGCCTTGAAATTGATCGGATGGCCTTCGTAGATCGGTTCGCCGTCGATGATCGGCTTGGTCGGCTGGCGGCGGTAATCCTCCCCCGTTTTGTCATAGCGTCCGGTGAATTCGGCGACATGACCATTCTGCCGCATGGAAAAATCCAGCCATGACTCGCCGTGAAACCATTCGGAAGCGCCGCGGCCGCCTGTGGGATGAAAGGTGATGAGATGATCCCCGCCGTCGCCTTCGCTCAACCCTTGGGCCATGGCCCGGTTGATGTCGCGATGGACCGGCAGATCAGGCGCGCGGTCGCCGCCCAGAATCCAGACGATCGATCGGTCGCGATAACGCTCGCCCAACCACCGGCCGTAGGCCCGGGCGTTCTCGACGGTGAATATTTCCGGTCCAGCTCCCCACGCGCGATTCCATTTATCGCCCCAAGTCGGCAGGAAGCCGATGGTCAGTCCGAGCTCGTTGGCCCAGGTGACGATCCAATCGACGTGGTCCCAGTAGTCGTTGTCCGAACCGTCTTTGACGTCGGGTCGGAGCGGATCGTTGTCGATGAGCGGGCGATGGCCGTAGACATTGGGGACGTTGAGCCCGTCGAGTTCGGCGAGAGCGACCGCTTGGATCACGTTGAACCCGCGGGCGGCGCGGTGCGTGAGGTACGCCTCGGCTTCCTCGCGGTCGAGGCGGTGAAAGAGTTCCCACGCCGTGTCACCGAGCCAGAAAAACGGTTGGCCATCGCCGGTCACCAAATGGCGGCCCGTGTCGGCGATGCGGATCGGATGCGGGGCGGGCGCGGCGGGCGCGGACGGCGCGAGAGCTGCGGCGACCAGGAGTGTGCGGGCGCCGAGCCGACGCAGGGAAGCGATGACGGGGGACATGAGGCAAGCTTGCGGACGGAGGAAGCCGGTGGCTTGCACATTTGCGGCCGAGAATTTGGACAATTCCCATGTCTGCCGTCCCTGGATCCAAGCGCCGCCCGTCGCCGCCTGGGAGTTCTCGTCATCGGACACCAGCCCACGACATGCGTCGGCTGAAAACACCTCCGTCGGCCTTAACCTAGAAAGGGACGTTTCGACCACGAAAGTCACGAAACACACTAAAAATCAAGTCGCGATCACTTCAACCACCCTGGCTTCCAGCGAATGAACCGACATTCGGGTATCAAAGGTTACAAGCTGGGTCAAGGCGCACGTAGCCCAGCCCTTCTTCGCGTTGGCGGAAAACCAGGTGTGGGCTTGCGCATGGTGCTGATGATTCGGCCAGGCCAGCGCGAGCAGGACGTTCGTGTCCAGCAGTGCGGGCTTCACGTCGCGTCCTCCGCCAGCAACTCCTTCGCGCGGCTGCTCCGTATGATGTCGGCATCGGGCTGGACCTTGAACACGGGCAACCCGCCCTGTTTGGCGATGGGCGTGGAGGCTCGCAAACCGCGTCGGGCCAAGTGCGAAAGCACCTCGCCGAGGTTCTTGCCCGATGCCTGGGCCTGAGCCCGGGCGGCTTCAAACACGTCGTCGTCCAGTGTCACAGTTGTTCTCGCACGCTGATCCAGTGATGCGGTGAAGAATCAAGCCCGTTGTCAGGGTCTTCGAGACAAGAATGGCAGACATCCATGGATTTTAAGGCAAGGGCGCCTTGGGCGATTCTTTCTTCGTGGTGTCCGCGGAAGCCTCATCGGAATCGCGGGAAAGGAAAACATTCGCGCGCGGTGACGGACGGGCGGCCGGACCGCCGTGTGCCCCCCACGCCTCGACGTTGAGGGCGAGACAGTGCGATGACTGGCCGCAAGTCTGCTGGGATGTGGCCTCGATTATCGGCGCGGATGGCGCGGATGGCGCGAGGGAAGCGGTGACCGCCACGAGGGCGAAGATGCCGAACCGATGCAGGTGAACCATGACGGGGGTCATGGTCCAAGCTTGCGGCCAGTCGATCCGGGTGGCTTGCACATTTGCAGCCGAGAATTTGGACAATTCCCATGCTTACCGCCCCTGGATCCAAGCGCCGCCCCTCGCCGCCCGGGAGTTGGTGGACCGCGATCCCTCGTACAACAGAAACCCGGAAATTCTGCACGCGAGGAGTCAGCGAACAGCCGTGGGCGGTCACCGCACATGCGTGACGCGACCCACAAAAGTCGCCTTGTCATTGGCGTCGAATTCAACGTTAAAGCCGATGACGTCACCTTCGCGTAATTCGTGCAGATCACCCTTGTCCTTGAGGATGTAAAAGTACAGGGATTGCCCTGGCGAGATCTCGGTCACTCGTGGTCATCCAATTCCTCATCACTGTCGTCATCGGAGGTCGTCGAGTCGTTCATGGGGGGCGGAGGAGCTAATGGCATCCATCTCGCGTTGTTTTCCAAAGGCCGTTCGATCATTTGGCTTGGTGGGCAGGCACGCCTTCCAACGCGCCGACCGCTCGGATGGAGAGGTCAATCAGGGATGAGAAAAGCCCCCGGGATTCCCTCGTCGAGAGTGGCGAGGGTGGCGCCATGCGTGTGCGCCAGGCAGAGCAGGTGCGCATCCGTGGTCCGTCCCGCCGAGGTGCACCACGGGGGAAATCCGGCTGTCGAGTCCCCGTCATCCGCGAGGAATCCATGGTGCGGTCCAAGCACCTCGAGCATGGAGGCCAGCGTGCGTGCAGCTTCTTCCACCTCGATCCGTCCGGCGGCCCTCTGAACCGAGACTCGGACGAAACCCAGCTCGGGGATCGCCGAAGTAAGCAGCTGTGTGCCGCGGCGCGTTTTAAGAGTGGCAATCCAACGGGCGACACGCCGGTGGTCTTCGTGATCCGCCCATCCCCAGGCCACCAACACATTGACATCGGCCAGATATTTCATGGGAAATCGTTCAGCATCCGTCGAACACTGGCGGTCGTCAGTTTGGGGCTATCTTCCAGTGGGGCGAAAATGGTGGCTCCGGTGAGTTTACATCGGATCTTGCGGACTGGTGGCGAGTCCTCGATGCCGGATGCCTGACGCCGCAGGTAGGCGGACACGGTCAGTCGCGCCGCTCGGGCGCGCTGACGGATGCGGGCTGCCTCGGCCTCGCTGACTTTAAAGGTAAGGGTGGGCATGCGTAATACCTTAATACCCTTTCTCATCACTTCAATTTCCGTCTGAAAGGAATTTCCTTCTGAGGGCTGGCGCTGGGAAGGGGTGCAGGGGTCATGTGAACGGGGCGTCGGGTGGGTCACGCGGGCCAAGGACAACATGCGCTTCCGAGTGCGGCGCACCTTGGTCCGAAACAAGGGCAAAAAGTGATCAAATCGACGTACGCCTTGTCGAAAACCACAATCTCCCCGGCCTCAATGCTCGCGCAGACTTCGCGAGCCCGCTTGTTGTCGTGTTCGCCAGCGGTGTCCACGATGGCAAAGGAGGGCAGAAGGCTGTGCAGATCCAAGCGCAGATGCATTTTCGCGGCAACCGATAGACGGGTCTCAAAGGTTACAAGCTGGGTCAAAGCGCACGTAGCCCAGCCCTTCTTCGCGCTGGCGGCAAACCAAGTGTGGGCTTGCGCATGGTGCTGATGATTTGGCCAGGCCAGCGCGAGCAGGACGTTCGTGTCCAGCAGTGCGGGCTTCACGTCGCGTCCTCCGCGAGCAACTCCTTCGCGCGGATGCTCGGTATGATGTCGGCATCGGGCTGGACCTTGAACACCGGCAACCCGCCGTGTTTGGCGATGGGCGTGGAGGCTCGCAAACCGCGTCGGGTCAGGTGCGAAAGCACCTCGCCGAGGTTCTTGCCCGATGCCTGGGCCTGAGCCCGGGCGGCTTCAAACACGTCGTCGTCCAATGTCACGGTTGTTCTCGCACGCTGATCCAGTGATGCGGTGATGCGGTGAAGAATCAAGCCCGTTGTCAGGGTCTTCAAGACAGCGACGCTGGGTGCATCTTTTCGTCAACGGCATCTACTGGAGGGCGTTACGAGCTCCCCGAGGGGGCGGATTTTGATGATGTCCGCAGCCATGCCTGGAATACCGGCGATTTCGGCGTAAGACTGGTCGTGGAGAAACGTCGACGTCCACCGCCAGTAAATGTAAACAAAAACAGCCACACTTGCCAGACAGATAGCATGAAGGCCGTCTTTACCCCGCGCAACTATCAAGAGCTGCTCGCACTTAGCGCGCGGCTGGACAGGAAGGCATTCTCCCTTGAAAATCAAAAATGCGATCTTGTTCAGGCGGCAATGGCGTCTCCCAAGGAGCAGGCATGGACACTTGGATGTTTCGTATGGCTAAAATCAGATAACAGTCGAACAAGCAGTCTCACGGCGGAGGTGGTCGACCGAATCAACGCAGCGATCCAGACTTGGGACTTCCGTTGCCGATCCGCATCGATGTCTTTAGCTGGTGCGCTGGAATGCGCCCCAGTTGAGCTCTTGGATCCTGTCGCGGCAATTAGCTTCCTGCGTGGGTGCTTGGAACAGCCAACGGATGGCAGTATTGGATCCCGGGCGTTGAGAATTGCAGCTAGCACGGCCCTTGGCAGATTGCACCGCAGGATTGTTCCAGGTGCCGAGGGGGTGCTAAGAGACCACCTCGACGATCCAGATGCAAGCATTGCTAATAACGCCAGGATATTTCTTAAATATAGCAGGGAGAATTAAGTACACCCACTCATGAGACAGCGATCTGGCAGAAACTCCAATTATACTTCTCTGCATTAATATCTGGGATTTCAAGATTTTCCTATACCAGCGTTTCCAAATACTTCATATGGATCTGCGAACACTTCTTCAAACTTTTTCAGCATTTTGCATGATCGCTACGGCGCGCGCCGATAGCCCCGATAAGATCGTTGAGATCGACCGCGGAAAGGTGGGAACCTCGTTGGTCGGCCGTTGGCGCACTTCGCTCGAGACGTTTGAATTAGATTATAATAGCAAGGATGGGGCGACGTTTAAGCAAAGCGGATTTGCTTCAGTGCTCCCCTTCGGGCCCATTTATTGCGACTGAAGCCGTAATCAGCGACGAAAAAGATGCATTACTCATTGTCCTCAGAGCGAAGAAAGAAAAAGGAGAGTGGCAGTTCCGTGGCTTCATCAGCATATCGGACATCGACGAGGCGGGTGGATCGGTGGTTATCGTTCCCTATTTGGATATTATTGACGCCGACTGGGAACCGGATTTCGATTCGATAGTCGATTTTCACCAAAGTACGCGAAGCATTCGTTTGAAGAAAAACGCAAAGGCGGAGGGCGGCGAGCCAACCTACAAGGACGTGAAGCTGGAGGGGATTCAAACGCGACGCCGACAGGATGGGGAAAGAATGGATCGCCGGTGGGAAAAACTCTCGCGGGAGGCGAGGAATGCCAAAGGATCGTAAGGTGACTGACTGGCCATCCTGGGCGCAGGCTCACTTCTCGACTTGAACAATCCGTCAGCGCGCCTGTCGGAAGTCGCGCGGCGTCTGGCCGAAGGCCTTTTTGAAGCAGCGGTCGAAGTAGCTTTGATCGGAAAACCCCGCCTCGGCGGCAATCTCGGCGATCGTCAGCGACGAATGCTTGAGACGCTGGGCCGCGCCGGCCAGACGGACTTTGGCCACATAAGCGGTCAACCCCAGTCCGGTGGCGAGCCTGAACTCGCGACGGAACCGGCCTTCGCTCATGCCGGTAAGGCGAGCGGCGGTGGCCACACCCATCCCCTCCGAGGGCCGGTGATGGAGGCGGTCGAGCAGCGGCCGCAGGCGGGCCGCGCGTTCTTGCTGCTTAAGGAATGCCTCACGTTGCGACGGCGCTTCGCGAAACCGCCAGGCCAGGGTGTCCAACAAGACCAGCAACCACGCCAGACAACCGGTGGCACGACGACCGGACGGCCCGTGCCACGCTTCCACCAGCCGCGCCGTGGCCCGATAAATGCCGTCAGCCTCGGGATCGTCGATCGAAACGACATGGTGCTGGCCATCGATTCGCGTGACGAAGGGCATCAAGTACCCGTAAGCGTGCGGCAGCGCGCCGGGGCCGCAAACGAACTCGGGCAGAAAGCTGATCACCAGCACGCGCGTGTCGAACCCCGGGTGATCCACCACGTGATGGGGCTTCATGTTTTCGACGATCACGACATCCCCGGCGGCGATATGGACCAGGCGGCCGGCCATTTGCATGTCGACCCGCCCGTCGAGAGGCAGGAAAATCTCCATCGGCTCGTGCCAGGTGACATGGGGCGTGAATCCGCTCGAGGCATAGTGAAAGAGGCGGATGCGAAATGGGAATTCCGGCGGAAGCCGCAAGTCATAGCGGCCGGAGGCGTCGAGCTCGGCTTGGATGTCGTGCCGTTCGAAAACGAGGGACCCGGCGAGGCGATGGAGGTCTCGCCAGCCCGAAGGGCCCGCCATCTCCGGAGGGGCGCGACGCGAATGGCTGGTCGGACGGCGCACGCGCCCACCATGAGCGAAATTCGGCGTCCGACAGGAGAAAATATGCGCCAGCCTCGCTGTGAACCCCAAAACTTTCGGGGCGACGAACTACCGATCCGTCGATGCGCGCCGCCACGATGTAGTCCGCCGCGTGATCACGAGGCCCAGGGTCGCCATCAAGCTGAGCCACAGGCCGCCGGGCTCGGGCACCTGAGAAACCTGGATGCGGACGACGGGCGTGTCGGAGCCAAAGGCGGAAGTGAGAGTGACGCCGTTGCCAAGCACTGATCCGACGAAATTATCAAGCCCGGGATGCGAGAGCACGGTGCCGCCGATGGTCGGTGTGCTGCTGCCGCCGATCATGCTGAAGGGGGCTCCCAACGTGTCGTTTTCTTCCGTTCCGGCGTCCCAGAGCATGGACCCCAGGATAGTAAAATCGGCCCCCAAGAACGTGCCGCTTGCGTCGAATATCTCACGACCCAGTGGATTGGCATTGCCGAAGAAAGCGTCGTTCGATGGCAGAAGCATCGAGGCGTAGGAAAAGTATCGATGCGAGGTGGCATCGACGCCGCCGAAATCGAACGATGACGAGTGGCCAGGCGTGAAGATGCCTGGCCCCAGGCCAGTCACGCCGATGATGTTCGAACCCAGACGTCCAGACGTGGCGAGAAAATCGCCCAACATCGGCGCGTTGTTCCCGTCCTCCGCCAATGCCTCCAGCGCTGCGCTGGCCGGAGCAGCCGGATTGAATGAATCAAACCCGCCGTCGTGAAATCCGGCAAAGACCGGCGTGAAATGGAGTCCGCCGGGTGCGGCCAGATTGGTGATAGTAACCCGCAGGGTGGCGGCATCCGCCGTTGCGATGAAGAAGGCGAGCGGACATACGGCCGCCCACGGGTGCCAGTTTTTGGGATGATGCGATTTCATAGGTCCTTCTTAGAGCCGCGAGGCGACAGTCGTATTCCCTGGGGTGAGTTTTATTTTTTCGAGAACGATGCCACCCATGAATTCTTCGGAATCACTCGTCGCGAATGCGTCCGACGGAAGGGGCGAGGAATTTGGAATTTCCGCGCCAATCGTGGCGCACTAGCGGGCGGCAGCGAGGGGGCTCACACGGCAGATCCAGCACGGAAAGCGGACAATCCTCAGGCCCCTGTTGATCGCGGGGGCGGCCGGTGGAACGGTCAGTGCGGTTCAGGGTCGGTTGCCGCGCCCGGGTGTCGCCTTGACGATCACGCCCGCGCTGGTGCAGGTCCAGAAGAGGTTTCCGTTTACGGCCACGGCGATGTCGGTGGGTTCGGGGTCACCCTCGTTCACCAGCGTCTGCACGCCGGACAGGAGATCGAGCTCCCAGACTTTATTGCGCCCGCCGTTGGCACCGGAGACGCCCGGAGTGGGAACCTCGGTGAAGTAGAGGTTGCGGCCGTTGCGGGAAAGAGCGATTCCGGTCGGCTGGTCCAGCCCGCCGAGGAGCAAACTCACCGTGCCGTCCTCGCCCGAGCGTTCCAGGATGACGCCCGCGGATTGGCAAGTCCAATAGGCATCGCCATTTCTTGCCACGACGATGTCGGTCGGTTCCGGCTCGCCCATCGTCAGGACTTGAACGGAATCGCCGTCGGAAACGTTCACGGTATTGAGGCCGCCGTTGGCGCCGTTCACGCCGGGAGTGGGGAGTTGGGTGAAGTAAACGAGGCCGTCGCGGTCCACCGCGATGCCATTGGGCTGGGTCAGGCCACTGAGGAACAGCGTCGTCTCGCCGCGCTTGTCCTGTTCCAGGATCACGCCGGCGGACTTGCAAGTCCAATAAAGCGAGTTGTCCCGGCCGATGGCGATGTTCACCGGCTCCGGCTCGCCCATGGAGAGGACGGTGA
>JBJXFS010000350.1:0-31057 GCA_046155625.1 Verrucomicrobiales bacterium
GGCCTCGGCCTCGTCCTCGTCCTCGACTTCACATGTGCGATCCTGGTGCACAAAGGACTCGAAAAAACCAGTCTTGCTGCAATTAACTCTCGCTGACTGTTCTTTATTGCACCCAAGGCCGGGATCACGACCCGTAAAATAGTGTGCTGTAACTAGTTGCCGATGAATAATGTCCGATTTTTTATTCAGAAGCAATCCACCCTAAGAGGGGCGGGGCACGATGGACAGGCGAATAACGTTCAATGTTCCACTGGAGCTTCAAGTTGCTCAGAAGTGGGAAATGGGCGAGGTGGGATCGATGGAGGGCTATCGGCGAGGATGAGGACGAGGGCGAGTGGCCCGGAGGGTGGATTGTTGAAGCCGACGAACAATCCCGTGGGCGGACAAGTCATGCTCAGGATACTTCGAACCGTCCTCGTCCTCGAAATGGCCGCTCCGCTCACCGCCCTGCCACCCACGCCTGTGACTCTCCATCCTGCCCCACCCATTTCGGTCTGAATACTGTATACCGATTACTGAATACCGACCTCCGCCCTCCAACCTCCGACCTCCGACCTTGCTTCCAACGCGGAGTTTTGGTTTCATGTCCCATGGAATTCCGCACCGACGTCAAACACACTCCCGCCCAATTGGCCGATGTGCTGCGGCGCTCGGGATTGGCGGAACGCCGGCCGGTGGATGACCCGGAGTGTCTGGCGGGCATGGTGAGAGGGGCGGACCTCATGGTGACTGCCTGGGAGGAGGGCGTCTTGGTCGGGGTGGCGCGCTCCGTTACCGATTTCGTCTACTGTTGTTATCTCTCCGACTTGGCCGTCGACCGCGCGTTCCAGGGCCGAGGAATCGGGCGCGCCCTCATTGCCCAAACCCAAGCCTGCCTCGGCTCCCGCTGCTCGATCATTCTGCTCGCGGCTCCCGCCGCGGTCGACTACTACCCGCACATCGGCATGGAAGCCCATCCATCGGCGTGGGTCCTCCGACCCGGCGCCCCGCTGAGGTGAGCTCGATCCGAGACGCGCTAGACTCGCAACAAATGCGCCAGCAGGTTGAGCAATCCGATGAGCGCGGCGACGAGGACAAAGCAAGTGAGAATCTGGCGTCGACGCTCGCGCACGATCGCGCGTTTCTCGAGTTTCGTCAGTTCGCGTTCAACGGAGCGGTTCACCTGGTCTTCGTCGGCCGGCACAAGAAGCCGGGCCTGTTCACGGCGACGGCGTTCGGTCGCGGGGGCAACGGCCAGGAGGCGTTCCAGTTCGCTGATCCGGGCGCGCAAATCGATTTCCTCCACATCCACCGACGGTCGCGGCGCCCCGTCGTGCATGACG
This sequence comes from Verrucomicrobiales bacterium, assembly GCA_046155625.1. Taxonomy (GTDB): domain Bacteria; phylum Verrucomicrobiota; class Verrucomicrobiia; order Verrucomicrobiales; family V1-33; genus CAJBME01. The sequence goes on from JBJXFS010000350.1 coordinate 1,323, forward strand.
AGCTTGTGAATGTAGCGCGGCGGAGACGCAGGCTTGGCAGCAGGACGAGGCATGACGGGGTTAGAGGACAAGACTCAAGACCAAAGCAACCGCCCCTAACACGACCAGCGGCAGCGTGAACGCGAATCCGCTCCGCAACCAGTAACGAAAATCCTGACCCACCGTGTCACTCGACGACGCCATCGCCGCCGCGCCTCCCACCCCAAGACAGGCTGCCGTCCGCGCGCTCACCCGCTCGTAGTCCGCCCGCGCATCGTTGATCACCGCCAAGGCATGGTCCGCCTGCTCCGCCACTCCGGGGGCATTCCAGTCTTCGATCACAATCGCCGTCAGCGCCCGATAGTGCCGGGACAAATCGTCCCGGGCCTGCAGCAAAACTTCCAGCTGCCGCTGCGCCTCACCCGACGATCGCTCCAGCATCACCAGAATCGCCGATAGCTTCTCGTGCAGCTCCGCCCGGCCACGCGTGTATTCCCTCTCCTTCCGCGTCATCTCCTCCAACTCCTCCTTCCGCCGCTCCACCACCCGCGCCTGATGCTGCAACTGAAGCAATTCCTCCTGCGTCCGCGCCAACCTCGATTCAAAATCCTCCTCCCCCTCCCCACCGTCATCCACCCCGCTCGCCAATCGCGTCACCGGCGCCGGCAATACATCCCCCTCAAACTCAATCCGAAAATCATCGCTCGCTCGCGGCGAAGCCGCTTGGTGACGTGGTGAATAGGTCGACATGAAACTCAAGATGTGGGAAGTATCCTGAATTATTAATAGTCTTTCATTCTTTACAATTCCAGCACAAACTACGATTTTTTTAGTGAATTTGGGTGATATTGTTCTTATGAACAGACTTCACTGCTGCGACCCCATTATTGGAGACCCCATTATTGGACACCCACTCAAAGTACGACTGCCAAGCCTGACCATAGGTGGGTGTCCTTTATCGGCCTCGACCGGTGAAAGATGGACACCCATTCAAAGAACGCCTTCCCTCTTTATCAATGAGTGGCTATCCATTGTGGTCCGCTGACGGCAGGATTGGGTGAGGGATTAAAAGTGGAGGTGAGACGAGACCTCTGGGGCGCTGCCGCCTGTCGGGGACGGGCACAGGAGAGATTAGGGATTGCCAGCGGGGTGGTGAGGGAGTTTGATGGTTCTTTGTATGCCGCCCCCGAAGCCACCGACTGTTGAGATCAATCTGCCTGAGTTCAAGCCCGGGCTGTTCCGCGGAGTGATCATACTGATCATTGTGGTGTGGGGGGTGTGGTCGTCGGTATATAAGGTGCCGGCGGAGTCGGTGGGGGTGATTCAGCGGTTTGGGAAGGCGCTGGACGCGAGTGTGCTGCCGGGGCTGCATTTCAAGGCGCCATTTGGGGTGGACCGGGTGTCGATTGTACCGGTCGAGCGGCAGCTCAAGCTTGAGTTTGGATTTTCGACGGAAGGGTATACGAATCCGGATCAGGCGGGATCGGAGCCCTCGTTGGAGTACAGCATGGTGACAGGCGATTTAAACGCGGCATGGGTTAACTGGGTGGTGCAGTATCGGATCGACAACCCCCGGCTGTTTCTTTTTCATGTCGAGAACCCTGGGCGGACGTTGCGCGATTTGAGCGAAGGGGTGATGCGGGAGGTGATTGGTGATCGGACAGTGGATGAAGTGATAACGATCGGGCGGCAGGAAATCGAGTCGGTGGCCTTGGAGAAGATGAATGCGCTGTCCAAAGTTTACGAGATAGGCGTCACGATCAACCAAGTGCAGTTGAAGGACGTCGACCCACCGGAGCCGGTGCAGGACTCGTTCAACGAAGTGAACAAGGCGCAGCAGGACCGGGAAACGGCGGTGAATGACGCGACGCGGGAGTACAATCAGGTGGTGCCTCTGGCGAAGGGGGAGGCGGACCAGAAGATCCGTGCCGCGGAAGGATACAAACTCAAGCGCATCAACGAAGCGGAGGGGGACGTGGCCAGTTTCAAAGCGCAGCTGGAGGAATACGTCAAGGCGCCTGACATCACGCGCACGCGGCTATATCTGGAAGCCATGAAGGAAGTGCTTCCAGCGGCCGGTCCCAAGATGATCGTGGACGATTCGGTCAAACAAATCATGCCGCTGCTGCCGGGAATGGGGGCGGTCGCCCCCGCGGCGGCGAGCCAAATACAGGGAGGTGCCCGCCGATGAAAGCGCTTTTTGGATCCTTGGGATTCGCGACGGTGCTCGTTCTGCTGCTGATGTTCCTAGGCAGCGTGTACACGGTGAAGGAAACCGAGCACGTCATCATCACGCGCTTCGGCGCCATCGTGGGCGAATCGATCTCGACGCCCGGCTTGCGGTTCAAACTGCCGTTCATCGACACGGTGAATCGCCTGGAAAAACGCCTGCTCAACTGGGACGGCCGACCGATCACCATCCCGACCAAGGACAAGGCGTACGTCACGGTGGACACCTACGCCCGTTGGTGGATCACCGACCCCGCCCAGTTCTTCATCCGATTCCGCGACTTGCGCAGCGCCGAGTCGCGCCTCGAGGACATTCTGGGCAGCGAAACCCGCAACGCCATCGCCCGCAACGAACTCATCGAAATCGTGCGCACCGACAAGACACGCACACCGACGCCGGACGAGACGCTCAAGGAGGTCGCGGCGACCGAAACGGGGACAAGCAAGATCGGAGTGCTGCCGCCGATCCGTGTCGGACGCGCCAAGATCGAGGAAGAAATCAAGCAGGCCGCCGCCCCGAAGCTCAAAGACCCCGGCATTGAGCTGCTCGACGTGCGGTTCAAGCGCATCAACTATGAGGATGACGTGCTGGTGCGCGTCTACCAACGGATGACCAGCGAGCGGCTGCAAATAGCCCAGCGGTTCCGTTCCGAGGGCGGCGCGGAGGCCGCGCGCATCAATGGCGACCGCGAACGCGATTTGAACCAGATTGAGTCCGCCGCATACAAGCAGGTCCAGCAACTGCGGGGCGAGGCGGATGCCCAGGCCTCGAGGATCTACGCCGAAGCCTATGCCACGAACCCGGCGGCTCCCGAGTTCTACCAATTCCTCAAAAGCTTGGAGACGTTCCGTGCCGTCGTTGGCAAGGATACGACGCTCCTTCTAAGCACGGACAGCGATCTCTTCCGCCTGCTCAAGGAGGCCTCGGCCGAAGAGTCGGCTCCGGGAGCCCCCCCCGGCGCTCCGCCGTTTGCGCCGGCTGAAGAGCCCGTGAATGCGCCTTGAAAGGCGGGAAAACTCGTGCCATGCCCCACGACCCACCGGAGGAGGAGACATCGGAGGCGAGCGACCCGAAGTTGCCGGGATTGGCTTCTGTGGTCGTGCCCGCATTCGTGTGCCTGGTCTGTCTGGCCGTCGCAGCCGCAGCGGCGTGGAAAATCCGGCAGATCCAGGCGGCGCGGGCAGGAGCACCGTCCGCGGGGTCCGCATCCAACCCGTCGGCGTCCTCAGTGACGCCGCTCTCACCCGATTCGCCATTTGAACCAACCCGTGAAAACGCCGGCGGGGCACCGGGTCCTGCGCCCGACGGCATGGTGTGGATCCCCGGTGGTGAATTCTCCATGGGTTGCGACGACCCGCGCGGCGGCCACTGCGGCGGCCCGGATGCCATGCCCGATGCCCGCCCGATCCACCGCGTCTACGTCGATGGATTTTGGATGGACCGCACCGAAGTCACCAACGCGGAATTCGCGCGGTTCGTGGCGGCCACCGGGTACGTGACGACGGCCGAGAGGGTGCCGACGCGGACGGAGTTTCCCGACGCCCCGGCGGAAAACCTGATTGCCGGCTCCGTGGTGTTCACCCCTACCGAGACCGAGGTTCCGCTGACCAATCATTTCCGCTGGTGGCGGTACGAGCCGGGGGCACACTGGCGGCAGCCGGAGGGCCCGGGGTCCTCGATCGATGGACGCGAGGAATTCCCCGTCGTGCAGGTGTCGCACTATGACGCGATCGCCTATGCCACCTGGACGGGAAAACGGCTTCCCACGGAGGCGGAATTTGAGTTTGCCGAACGGGGTGGTCAGGCGGGCGAACGCTATTCCTGGGGCAACGACCTGCAACCGGACGGCCGCTGGATGGCCAACACCTGGCAAGGGACGTTTCCGGTCAAAGACACGGGGGCCGACGGGTTCGCCGGTCTCGCCCCGGTCGCCCAGTTTCCGCCCAACCGATATGGTCTGCATGACACGGCCGGCAATGTTTGGGAATGGGTCAGCGATTGGTACCGGCCCGACACCTACAGCCTGCTCGTGAAACTCGGCGTCGTGCGCAATCCGACCGGACCTGATTCGCCCTACGACCCGTCGGAACCCGACCAACCGAAACGCGTCCACCGCGGCGGGTCATTCCTCTGCACCGACCAGTACTGCACTCGCTACATGAACGGCACCCGCGGCAAGGGCGAACTCTCGACCGGCACCAATCACATGGGCTTTCGCTGCGTCAAATCACCCTGACTGGCCGCTTCCCACGCCGCGCTTTTCGCGCATGATCGCCTCATGGCCGACACTTCGCGCTCCGCCGCCCGCTCACCCAGTTCCCCCACCCCGCCGCCAGCTCCCGAGCCCGGCACTGTCTTTCTCGTGGGCGCCGGTCCGGGCGATCCCGGGCTGCTCACGCTCCGCGCCAAGGAATGCCTCGAAGCCGCCGATGTCATCGTCTACGACTATCTGGCCAATCCCGCCTTCCTTGGGTTCGCCAAATCCGGCGCCGAGAAAATCTATGCGGGCAAAACGGCGGGCGACCACGCGTTGAAACAAGGCGATACCAATGCGCTGTTGATCGCGAAGGCGCGCGAAGGAAAGACCGTGACCCGGCTTAAGGGAGGCGATCCCTTTGTCTTTGGCCGCGGCGGTGAGGAGGCCGAGGAATTGCTCGCCGCAGGCATCCCATTTGAAATCGTCCCCGGCATCAGTTCGACCATCGCCGGTCCCGCTTACGCCGGGATCCCGGTCACCCACCGCGCGTTCAATACCCAACTCACCATCTTCACCGGCCACGAAGATCCCACCAAAGCGGAAGCTTCCCTCGACTACGCCGCCATCGCGCGCGCGCCTGGTACCAAAGTGATGCTCATGGGAGTGGAACGCATGCGCGCCATCACCACCGAATTGATCGCCGCCGGCACCGATCCCGCCACCCCGATCGCCCTTGTCCGCTGGGCCACCACTCCGCGCCAGCAAGTCATCACTGGCACCCTGGCCAACATCGCGGATGAAATCGATCGCACTGGCTTTAAGGCGCCAGCCGTCGCGGTCATCGGGCCGGTCGTCGCCCTGCGCGACTCACTCCGCTGGTTCGATCGACGCCCGCTCTTCGGCAAACGCATCCTCGTCACCCGCACCCGCACCCAAGCCGGCGACCTCAGCCGCCGCCTCGCCGCCCTCGGCGCCGAGGTCATCGAATTGCCCACCATCCGCATCGAAGACCCCGTCGACCGGCTCGCCTTCGGTGAACTGGTCCAGGATGCCTACAAATACGAATGGCTCGTCTTCACCAGCCCGAATGGCGTCGAGCGCTTCTTCACCCTCTTTCGCAAATTATACGATGACATCCGCAGCATCGGCGGCGTCCGCATCGCCGCCATCGGGTCAGGCACCACCGCCAAAATCCGCGAGTACGGTCTCGGCGTCGACCTCGTCCCCGACACAATGACGGGCGACGGCCTGCTCGCCGCCCTGCTCAAAATCGATGGCGGGGTCGAAAACCGAATGTTCCTCGTCATCCGCCCGGAAGAAGTCCGCAACACGGTGAGCGCGGGACTGGCCAAGGCCGGCGCCATCATCGACAACGCCATCGCCTATCGCACCGTGCCCGAAACCACCGATGAAACCGGCGCCCAAGCGCGCTTTCGCGAGCAAGGGGCCGACGTCCTCACCTTCGCCAGCGGCAGCGCCGTCGAACATTTCCTGGCCCTCCATCTCCCCATCCCGCCCACCGCCAAAATCGCCAGCATCGGCCCGGTCACCAGCGCCACGCTGCGTGCCCACGGCCTCCCCGTCGACGCCGAAGCCGCCACCCACGACATTCCCGGTCTGGTGCAGGCCGTCCGGCAACTGGCCAGCGGTGGCTGCAACTTTTAGTGGCGCGGGCATTTCATCTGTGGCAATTCACCGGCCCGATGCGACTGCGTCCCACGATCCCCGCTCTGCTGGTGCTGGCCCTGGCTTTGGCGCCCGGGTCGCCCGTGGCCGCACAGGAAAAAAAACCGGCCACCCCACCGAAAAAGCCGGCCGCCACCAAACCGGCTCAAAAGCCCGCGGCCAAAAAGCCCGCTAAGCCGGCGTCCAAGCCAAGCCCATCGGCGAAACCCGCCGCGCCCGCCAAACCCAATGGTGCGGCGAGCCCGGAAGCGCAGCTTCCGGGTGCCGCGGCGGCGAATCGCAGCAAAGCGCTGGTGCGGGCCATCACGGCGCAAGAGAAAAGCGAGAAGGCGGGCGAAGTTTTCCGGCAGTACATGGAAGGAACGGCGGAGGAGCGCTCCAAACTTGTCGCGGACGCCACCAAGAACGGACCGGAAGTGATCAAATACTTCACGGAAAGCCCGAACCGTGACTTCAAACCGCTCAGCATTCAGATCCTCGGAAAGGTCACCTCGCCAAGCGTGCCGGACCGCCTGTTCTTCCCGTATTTCGTCGCCACCGACAAAAACCCGCTGGGATTCGTGACGGTCGTGGTGGAAACCCCGGAAGGCTTTCGGGTCGATTGGACGTCCTTCCTCCGCGGTCATGACTTGAATCTGAATGATTTCTTCTCCGAAAAGAAGCCGGGCACCAGCGTGAGCGCGCTGCTCGGGATTTCTCGGTCGCACATTTTCAGCGGCGAAGGGCCGGCCGGCGGCGAAGCCAAGTATCACGCCTTCACCATCGAAATGCCGCCGCCGCCGCTCACCGAAGATGCTCCCAAGGCATTTGTGGATAAAGACTCAGAAACCGGACAACTACTCGGATCCAAGCTGGGCTGGACCCGCGGCCACCTCTGCTGGCTCACCCTGACTTGGCAGACTGGCGATCCGCCCACCCTCAAAATCCAGGCCTACCAGCCCTACGCCAAATAGCCCATTGCCCATTCCCACGGCGCGGCATCGGCCGTGACGAACCTATCCCATTTTCCCATGGACCCCGCCAATCCCTCACCGCTCTCCATTTCGCTCTCAGAGCTGGACCTCGCGCCGGACTGGGCCTCCCAGTTGCGTGACCAACCCTCTGGTCAGGTGGTTTGGGGCCAGGTGGATGTCCGTGGCCCACGCCGCGAAGGACGGGGCGGTGAGCGACGGGACGATCGTCCACCGCGCCGGGACGACCGCGGAGGATTTCGGCCCGGAGCTCGCGGACCGGGCGGTCCCGGAGGACCGGGCCCTCGGGGTCCGGGCGGACCGGGAGGTCCGGGCGGTCCCCGCGGACCGCGTCGGGATGGTCCTCCCCGCGAGGAACAACGCGGAGGACCCAGAGAATTTGGACGAGACAGCCATGGCCCGCGGGGACCGCGGCGCGACGAGCGCGGTGGTGGACGGTTCCCTCGGCCGGACGAGCGGCCTGCCTTTGTGCCACCGGCCCGCGGATGGTCGGCAGTGGTGTTGCCGGAACCGGCGGGCGTGGAGACTCTGACGATCCAGATCAAATCGACGGGACGCGCGTATCAGGTGTTCGACTTGGCACGGCTGTTTCTGAGCAAGAACGAGCGGATCCGTGTGCGCTTCGAGCCGAGGCGCGGCGAAAAGGTCGATCCCTTGATCCTCTGCGCCCCGGACGGATCACTGTGGCTCACGCGCGAGGAAGCCCGGCGTCATTTCATCAAGGCCGGGTTACTCAGCCACTATTTCCGTGAGGAAAAGATCGCGGTCGACCCGCCGAAAGGCGTTTTCACCACCGTCGCCATCTGCGGGTTCAGTGGCACCGTGCTCGGGCCTCCGAACTTCCACGGGTACCAGCGCACCATCGTCCACCTGCATCAGGAGCGGTTCAAGAACATGCCGATCGAGCGGTACAAGTCTCGCATCCGCATGGAACGCGACGAGGAGGCGGTGCGCAAATGGACCGAAGCCCAGAGCACTCAAACTCACTACACTCTGCTGGATGGCGGCGAGAACGCCCCCACGTTTGCCAGCGCTGAAGAAGCGGCCCGCCACTTGCTGGAAACGCGCGAGTCGGAAATTTTTGCCGAGGCGCCGGCGGCCACCGTTCCGGGCTCGCTCGAATTCAGCCTGCTCTCGCCCGGACTGGTCACTCTCTTTCGGGAAACGGTCGACCGGCAACGGCGGTTTCCGCTCGAGCTCGTGCAGGAACTCTGCCGGCAATTCGAGGTCCAGGGGCTTCGGTTCTTCAAGGAGAATAAGCGAGAGACTTTTGTATCGCGCTCGCGCCCGCGGCCGCTCGATCCTGGCGTCCCCGTTTCGCCTCGCGTCAAGGGCATCGTCGAATTCATCCGCCAACAGCCGCTCTGCACGTACAAGGACGTCGTCGTCGGCCTGATCCCGCAAGGGGCCGCGCTGCTCGAACGCGCCGCGGCCGCTTCCGCCGCGCGGGCCGCCGCCGCTGCCGCCGAACCACCCGCCGAACCACCCGCCGCGGCGCCCAGTGCGGAAACGCCCGCCACCACCGAAGGAACCGAACCTGCAACCACCGCCCTTGATTCCGCACCCGAAGCCCCGGCTTCATCCGCGGAAGCCGCCAGCCCCCCGCCGGATGCCGCGGACCAGAGTGCTGCCGAGGAAACGCCCACCGAACCCACTCAGGCCGATCGCGAAGGCATCGCACTGCTGCAAGATCTGCGCTGGCTGATCCGCGAAGGCTATGTGACCGAATTCGCCAACGGCCAGCTCCGCGTCTTCGAGCGCCACGAGAAACCAATCATTCTCCAACTACCCCGCCGGCTGCGCCTGTTCGGACGCGCTTTCACCCTCTGGACTCGTCCCTACCTCCCCGCCCGGCCCCCCCGCTGGATCCGCCTCCCCGGTCGCGCCTTTACCCTTTGGATCCAGCCATCGGCGAGGGCAGCCCGGACCGCCGAACCCACCCGCCCCGCGTCGGCGGCACCAGCCTCAGCGCCGCCCAGCGAGCCCGCTTCCTCCACTCCCGAGTCTGCCTCGCCTCAAGAGGCCACTCCGCCACCCGAGGCTGCCCCGGACGCTCCTGTAACGTCGACTCAATCCGAGTAACCATCTTGAGGCCGGCCTCAGCCGTGCTTTTCGGCGGTGCCGGTGTCCAGGGCTTGCCACCATTCGACAAACCGACGGACACCCGCGTGCACCGATGTGTGCGGTTCGAATCCAAGCAACCGGCGCGCCTTGCTCACGTCCGCGCTGGTCCGCGGCACGTCGCCCGGCTGCATGGGCATTTGGCGGATGATCGCCGGGCGGCCACATGCCTCCTCACACGCCGCGATCAGGTCATTGAGCGAGACTGTTTGGGAGCCTCCGAGATTGAAGATGTCGAAGACCGGTCCCTCGTAATTCACTGCCCCAATCACTCCGTCCACGATGTCCTCAATATACGTGTAATCACGGCAGGTCGTGCCGTCGCCATATTTGTCCACCGGCCGCCCTTCAAGAATGGCCCGGCAGAATTTGGAAATGGCCAGATCGGGTCGCTGGCGCGGCCCGTAAACGGTGAAGAACCGCAGGCAGACGCTCCGCAGGCCGTAAAGGTACGCATAGTTTGAACACAGCTGCTCGCCTGCCAGCTTGGTCGCCGCATACGGGGAAATGGTCGCCAACAACGCGTCGTCCTCGGCAAAGGGAACCTTCGGGTTCACTCCATACACCGAGGAGCTTGAGGCAAATAACAACCGCTCCACTCCGGTCCGCCGCGCCGCTTCCAGGACATTGAACGTCCCCTTGATGTTCACATCCAGGTACAACTCCGGATCCAAAATCGAGGGCCTCACCCCCGCCCGCCCGGCCAGATGGATGACCACATCAAACTTGCCCTCGTCGAACAACCGGTCGATCCGCGCCCGATCGCGCAAATCGGCCTCCACCACCGCCACCGGCCCACGAAACTGCGCCACATTGTGCCGCTTGATCGCCGGATCGTAATAGTCGTTAAACTCGTCCAGCACCGTCACCGAACCGGCCTCGTCCGCCAGCAGCCGGTCGACAACATGCGAACCAATGAAGCCCGCCCCCCCTGTCACTAAAAAATGCATCAGCCGGTCAGGCTAAAAAGCCACGCGCTCCGGGCAAAAGAAATATCTGAGAAGGGGTGGGGGACAGAGTGGAAAGGGGGAAGCTGGTGGCCCCATAGGCCCTGCGAGCTTCACAGTGCGAGCTTCAAAGGGCCTATCTCCCACAGGCCCATCGCCCCTTGCCCCTTACCCCTTACCCCTTACCCCAGTCCTTAGGCCCGCCTGGCTGCTCGCACCAATCCCACCAGCACTCCCTGAATGAGCAGCTCGTTCACCGGCTGGAGATCGGGATAGGCGGCATTTTCCGCCTTGAGAAACGCTTTGCCCTCTTGATGGACCAGGCGTTTGAGCGTGGTTTCGCCGTCGATCAAAGCGGCCACGATGTCCCCGTCCCGGGCCTCGCGTTTTTCAAAAATCGCAAAATCCCCGGGGACGATATGGGCATCGATCATGGAGTCACCGCGAACGCGCAAGGCAAAGGTCGCGGCGTTTTCCGATAGACCGAGCAGCGCGGCGTCGATGGCCAACTGGCTGTCGGCGGCGGCGGGATCGGCCGTGGTCGGGAAGCCGGCTGGGATGGCACCATACACTGGGACGCTGAAGCTATAGCTGCGTCCGAGGTCTTCGGGAAAAACCAAGGCTCGCGCCTTGCCGGCGAGCTTTTTGATGGCACCTTTGCGTTCCAAGGCCCGCAAATGACTGACCGCTGCTGTTTGGCTCGCGAATCCGAAATGCTGTTGAATCTCGCGCGTCGAGGGCATGACCCCTGTGGTCCGATGGTAGCTGCGGATGAAATCGAGGAGTTGTTGTTGTCGTGCAGTGAGCATTAGTATATGAGAGTGTTCGGTGGAACAGACACATTTTTTACTCTATGGCAAGGAAATTTCACACGGTTTTCATTTACCATTCACAAGTCCATCGGAGGGGCCGCCTGGCAGCGTGGGAAAAGCCAGTGTGGATCTGGACGCTAGGGATGTTGGGGGCAGTGTTCGGATGCCTCGGTCTGAGAGCTCAATCACCCCCTGACGGAGGCGCGGCGAAAGTGACGGAGATCGGCGCCGTGGACGGCCGCGAGGGTGGCACCTTGCCCCCGCTAACCAACGAGTTGGCGCAGCGGGCGGCGGCGGCGGTCTCCAAGCGCGACTGGAAGTCGGCGCGTGCGGCGTACCAGGAGATGGTCGAAGCGGATCCGGACAACCCACCGGCCCTCGCGAACTTGGGGGCTGTCGAATACCGGCTGAAGGAATACGACTCGGCCATCCGGCACCTTGAGCGGGCCGTTGTGCTCAGGCCCTCCTTGGCGCAGACGTGGCTTACGTTGGGCATGGTCCACTACGAACGCAACGACCCACTCCGAGCTCTGAGCGCCATCAGCCGGGCCGTGGCGGAAAAGCCAGACGACCCGCGGGCCCACAACCAACTGGCCGCTGCGGCGAAGGCGCTCGGATGGCATGGCGCCGCGGAGTCGGAATTGCAGCGGGCGCTCGACCTTGATCCGGAATACGCGGAAGCCCACTTTAACCTCGCCCTCATTTACCTGGAACGCCGACCGCCCAGCATCGAACTGGCCCGCCGTCACTATTTGCATGCCGTGGAACTCGGCACGCCCCGCGACGAACTGGTCGAAAAACAGTTGAATGATGGCCAATCCGAGGAAATCAATAAATCCGAAGCATCCGCCGCCTCGGCGGATGCCCAATCCACGCCCGACCCGCCGACGAAGGGTGGCCGGCCGACCGTCCCACCGAAAGCCAAGCCCAACGCCCGACCCAGCGGTACCACCCGCCGCCAGTCCCAGGAAAGATGAGCCAGCCGCATTCCACCCGCCGACAGTTTTTCTCCCGTTTGGCCACCACTGGACTGGGGCTCGGTCTGACCGGACCCACGGTGTTTGCGATCGGACGTCCGGCTCCTCGAGTGGCCTCGCCCGCCGCGATGTTGATCGACGCCCGCACGGGACGAGTGCTCTTTGAAAAGAACGCCGATGACGTGCGCCCGATCGCCAGCACCCAAAAGCTGCTGACCGCACTTCTGCTCTGCGAGCGCGGCAATTTGCGCCAACGGCTGGTCGTGCAGGCGAGCGACCTCGCCGTCGAGCCGACCAAACTCGGGCTGAAGACCGGGCAGAAATACGGCCGCGGCTACTTGATGCAGGCGATGCTGGTGCGCAGTTGCAACGACGTGGCGCGGGCGTTGGGGCGCGATCACGCCGGCAGCGAATCCCGGTTCGCCACCGCGATGACAGCTCGCGCGGCACGGCTCGGTTGTCGCACGTCCCGCTTCATGAATGCCAGCGGATTGCCGGCGCCAGGCCAGCGGTCGTCGGCGCGCGATCTGGCCCTCATTGCCCGAGCCGCCTACGCCGTGCCGGTGATCCGGCAAATCGTCCGACTGGAATCGCTGCCGTTCCGGTACGCCGACGGCCGCCAGATCACGCTCCAGACGACCAACAAACTGATGAAGCGCTGCCCGTACGTGACAGGCATGAAAACCGGCTACACCCACGCCGCCGGCAAATGCCTCGTCTCCAGCGGCGCCAGGGGCAGCCGCCACGTCATCGCCATCATTCTCGGCAGCTCGTCGAAATACATCTGGGACGAGTCCCAATCCCTCATCGATTACGGACTGGCCGCGGGTTAATCGCCCCTTGGCACTTCATAAGCACGAACCGCCGCCCGGTAGTCGACGGCGCAGGAAATGCGTCCGCTTTTCCACGGGCAGGGCCAATTGGCGGCGGATGGTTTCGAGGAGGAGTCGGTCGCTCTCGGCCTTGAGGGCGGCGAGCTGGGCGCGGCGGGACGGCGGCGCGGCGCGGCGCCGGCTTTGATCACTTCGCCTTTTCATCCAGCGTGGCCTCCAGGATGTCGAGCACGGCGCGATCGCGGGGGCGCGCCGCCGCCTTTTTGCTTTTGACGATATCGGCGAGGGAGGCGACGAGCACGGCCTCGGCGCCAATGCGCATGGTGTCGGCGCGCGAGCGCAACGACTCAAACGTCCGGATCCCGTGAATGACCGGCATAAAATCGACCTGTAATCCGCGGTCGTCGTCCACCAATCGATACAATTTGTAAACAGGATAGTACGGCCGCAAAATCATGCATCTGAGCGATCGAGCGACACGCTTCAACTTTAAAATGTTGGCCGGCGTGTCGCGAAACATGAAGTCGAAATCGAGCGTGGTCACTGGGGCTCCATGGAGTGCGGCGCCCGCATTGCCGATCAGCACCGCCTCCAGCTTCTGCTCGCGCAAAGCCCTTCCCACCGATGCCAACAACGGCGCTGCGTCCATGAATGGACTGTGGAAGTGGATGGCCAAATGCCAAGTGATGATGTCGTGTGAGCGGGCGCCATCGGTGATGGCACTCATGCATGCCGAGCCCGCAGTGATGCCGATCACGCCAAAAAGGGACACTGCAACCACGCAAAATCACTAAACACACTAACAATCATTGAGTTAACACAATCTGCCTTGTCATCCATCAGGTGGACGGCAATGGTTGGCCAACGCCTTGGTTTTTCGTGTGTTTCGTGGTTCCCATCCCGGTTCTTAGGATCACTGGATGCGCACGGTGTTCCTTTTATCCAACTTGAGCACCGTGCCGGGGGCGAACGACGGCTGGCTCTGGGGATCGGTGAGTTTTTGGCCATCGGCTTGCACGCTGCCCTGCTCGACCAACCGGCGCAGATCGCTGTTGGATTTTTTGATCCCAAAGCAGTGGTCGTAGGCTGCGCCGAGCACCACCAGCAACCCGGCCCCAGCCGGCGGGGAAAAAATCGGAAGCTCGGCGCTGGCGAGGTCTTTTTTACTAAAGCGCGTGTCCCACTCGGCGCGCGCCGCCGCCGCAGCTTCGGCTCCCGCAAACCGGGCGGCCAATCGCTGTGCGAGTGATTTTTTCGCCTCCATCGGGGCGGCGTCGGCCGCGAGTTCCTCGCCCAGCAACACCACATACCACCGCTTCATGAGGTCGTCGGAAATGCTCATGGTTTTCCCGAAGATTTCCGAGGCCGGCTCATCGACCCCAATGTAATTCCCGTAGCTCTTGCTCATCTTCCGCACGCCGTCGGTGCCCTCGAGCAGGGGCATGGTCATGACCACCTGCGGCGACTGGCCGGCCGCCTTCTGCAGGTCGCGGCCGACCAGGATGTTGAAAAGTTGGTCGGTGCCGCCGAGCTCGACATCGGCCCGCATCTCAACCGAGTCCCACCCCTGCATGATCGGATAGAGGATTTCGTGAAGCCGGATCTCGGTACCGGCGTCCAGTCGCGCGCGAAAATCTTCGCGCTGCAACATTTGCTGCAAGGTGACGCGCGAGCAGAGACGCACGACGCCCGAAAAGTCCATCGGCTTGAACCAGTCTCCATTCCACACGATCTCGGTTTTCGCTCGATCGAGGACCTTGAACGCCTGGGAGGTGTAGGTGGCCGCATTCTGCTCGACTTCATCGTGCGTGAGCGGCGGACGGGTCGCGCTGCGTCCGGTCGGGTCTCCAATCAAGGCGGTGAAATCGCCAATGAGGAGCTGTGCCGTGTGCCCGAGATCCTGAAACTGCCGCAGCTTTTCCATGGCCACGATGTGACCGAGATGGATGTCCGGCGCGGTCGGGTCCACGCCGAGTTTGACCTTCAGCGGTCGTCCCTCGCGGAGCTTGGCCAGCAGGTCATCTTCGGATATCACGGCGGCGCATCCGCGAGTGAGCACAGCGAGTTGGTCGGGGGCGGGCAGCATGGAATAAGGGTGACGTCGGAATTAGGGCGGACCAGCAAATCGGCCACCTCCCTCATGCCATAGCCCGATTCTCCGTGCCGCAAACGGCAAATGTGGGCCGGCCTTACCGTTCGCGCGGCGGTTTGTTCAGGACCCGGCGCACATCCTCCTCGTTCAGAGGGGCCGCCTTGTCGACCGGATACAGGTTGGCCGTCTCCCGCGCGGATGAACTCAATTGCGTCGGGCCCAGCGTGCGGGCCGAATACTGCCGGGGTTGACCGGTGTAAAAGGCGTCGTCCGCCTCCCGCGCCTCGTCGGTCCGATAGCGGTCCTCGGCGCCGGAAAAGGCCTTCGTCCGCGCCTCCCGTCCTTCAAACCGGCTGGCAAACGTCCGCGCCTCCTGGCCCGCTTCCCGCGCACCCGCATCCTCGAACCGCGACTCCCGACCCGACCAGCGCGCCCTCAGGCCGCCCGCCTTCGTGTAATCTTTGCCACCCTCCCGCGCCTCCCCGCCGCGCCCCGCCCCGGCAAACGACTGCTTCTCGATCGAGCCGGATTTAAAATCCTGGCCGTCGTACCGGCTGCGCTTCGTGTACGCGTCATTCGGCTTCGCCCCTTGCGGGCTTAAAATCTGATCGATGCGCGGACGCGTGTCCGGCCCGGGCGGCGGCGGCTCGTCACTCGCGCACCCGACCAGCCCCGCCCCGACCACGACCATGCCCAGCCGGATCCACTGGTTCAACGGTTGCGCCATCACCGGAGATCATCGCCCGCCCAGCTTCCGGTGGCAAGAGATCGTTAAGCGTGCAAGCGAATGCCTCAGGCCTTACCCTGTCAACCCGGCCTCGTGAATAAAAAGCGTCGGTCCCGGGTACGGCGGCGCTTCCCGCCCGCCGGACGGGGCGTCACGCCACGTCCAACGCGCGTCTCGCGCTGCGTGAGGTTCGACGGTTTCGCACCGCTCATCCGGAGAATGGCGCGTGACGCGCGGGGCAGACGGCTGCCTGGAGTTTGTACATTTCCATGCTGTTCGGTTGCGGAACGTCCCTCGCAGATGGGGCCATGGCCCGAAAGAGCGGCAATGCTTGCCGCAGTCCCAGAATCCTGACCGGGTCGCCTGCAAGCAGTTGTCACAACAGCTTTTCAGAATGGCTGCCGCAGGCCCGTGGACTGCTGCGATAATTCCCAGCTCTTCGGGGCGAAGCCCCTTCTGCGTCCAAAGCGGCACCCAGAATGGACAAACTCCAGGCCACCGGTCCTCCCTGCGTTGCCTGAACTCTGTCGCCACGTGGGCAGCGGTCAAAAAGCGACATCCAGCCCCGCCTCGAAACCGCCTCACCCATTCGCGCCCGCCGAATCTCCGCCTTCCGCCTTCCGCCTTCCGCCTTCCGACCTCCGCCCTCCGACCGCCGACCTCCGACCGCCGCCTTCCGCCCGCCGCATTTCCCACTGGCACACCGCGGGCGTATGGCTACACGTTTTCCCCCGTGCGCTCAGGATTCTTCATCCTGGCGCGACCACTGCTGGACGGTTGACGACCGATCATGACGAGACGCGTGCTTATAGCCATGGGATGGGTGACCGCGCTGGGCGCGGTGGCGCGGGGGGCGGCGGTGGCGGCTCCGGATTTTAATCGCGAAGTGCGGCCGATTCTGGCTGAGCATTGTCTGGCGTGTCACGGGCAGGATGTGAAAGCCCGCAAGGGGGATCTGAGGCTGGACGTGCGTGAGGAGGCGGTGGCGGGAGGGGCCATTGTGCCGGGGAAGTCGGCTGAGTCAGGGGTGATCGAGCGACTGCATTCAACCGATCCGGATGAAGTGATGCCGCCGCCCGAGGCTTCAAAAGGGCGCTCGCTCACCGCCGCGGAAATCGACGTGCTCACGCGATGGATCGACGCTGGGGCGCCCTACGCCGCGCACTGGGCCTTTGTCCCACCAAGCGCCCCGGTCGTCCCGTCGTTCGAGCCCGACATCGAAGCCGGCTTCGTGAGGGGGCCGATCGACGCCTTCGTGCTCGAGCACCTGCGGTCGCGCGGCTGGCGGCCGGCGGAAGCCGCCACCCCCGAAACCTGGCTGCGGCGGGTGACGCTGGACCTGACCGGACTGCCGCCGACCCCGGCCGACATCGACGCCTTTCTGGCCGACACCGCACCCGAGGCATTTGAAAAAGTCGTCGACCGCCTGCTCTCGTCGCCGGCTTATGGCGAACGGCTGGCCACCGACTGGCTGGACGTGGCCCGCTACGCCGACACCTACGGCCGGCACGAGGACGCAGACATGATCGTCTGGCCGTACCGGGACTGGGTCATCCGCTCGTTCAACGAAAACCTGCCGTTTGACCAATTCATCACTTGGCAAACCGCGGGCGATTTGCTGCCAAGTCCCACCCGCGACCACATGATCGCCACCGCCTTCAACCGGCTCGCCCAGCAGTCGAACGAGGCCGGCAGCAATCCGGAGGAATTTCGGATCGAACAGGTGGCCGACCGCGTCCACACCAACGGCACCGCCTTGCTCGGGCTTACGCTGGAGTGCGCGCGCTGCCACGACCACAAGTTCGACCCCTTCACCATGAAGGATTATTATTCGCTCGCGGCCTTTCTGAACAACATCGATGAGCTGGGCCTTTTCGCCGTGTTTACCGGCGGCGTTCCCCCGCCATCGATGCTCTTGTTCACCCCGGACGAGGAGACACAACTCGCGACTTGGCGCGCCCGCCAGCAGGCCTTGGAAACGAAGATCGCCCGGCATCGAGCCGAGGCCGTCCCCCGTTTCGCCGAGGCGCTGAAGTCCGAGCGTCCGCCCGCACCCGCCGCACCCGCCTCACCCGCCATCACCGCCGCTCCCCCGCCCCGCACCTGGTGGCAGCGAATCACCGGCGTTTTTGGCGGACGGTCAGCCCCTGCCGCCACCCCGACGCCGACTTCATCCCCGGCTGCGGCCCCGGCCAAACCTGTGGCCTTCATCCGGTTCGAATCCGCCGAGGAAAAGCTGATTCCGAATGACGCGGATCCGGCGCAGCCCGCCGAGATGAAGTCCAAGACGAAGCTCACGGCTCCCGGTCACGCCGGCCTTGGGTTTCACTTTGACGGCTTTAACGCCGTCAACATCCACGCCGTACCCGAATTGCACCGGCAGGATGCGTTCTCCTTCGGCCTCTGGGTCAAACCCAGTCGCATCCACTCGCGCGCCGCCCTGGCCCACCGCAGCCGTTCCGGCGTCGACTCCGCCATGCGCGGCGTCGAGCTCATCCTTGAGGAAAACCGACCGTCGTTCGCCCTGGTCCACTTTTCGCCGGGCAACGAAATCCGCATCGCCGCCACTCAGGCGCTCCCAGTCAATACGTGGACGCATCTCACCGTCACCTACGACGGGTCCAGTCGCGCCAGTGGACTCAAACTCTACTTCAACGGCCGCCCCGCCGAGACACGCATCGTGCGCGACCACTTGTACCGCGACATCGTCTACCGCGAAAAGTGGGGGGACAGCACGGAAAAGGACAGCGGCGATCGCATCCTGCCATTCAGTCTGGGCGCCCGCTTCAACGATGCGTCGTTCACGGACGGCACGATCGACGATCTGGCATTTTTCCTCGGCTGCCTCTCCGCCCCCGAGGTTGCCCGTCTAGCCGACCCGGCCGCTGTTTTTGCCGACGATGCCTGGCTCGACTGGTGGTTGCGCGAGAAAGACGACGCCTGGATCACGCTGCATCGCGAACTCACCGAAACGCGCTCGGCCATCAACGAAATCGAATCCAACGCCATCGACCTTATGGTCATGAAAGAACTCGATGGCCCGCGTCGACCGACTCACATTCTGCGCCGCGGCACGTGGAATCAACCGGGCGAGGAGGTCGCGCCCGACACGCCGACCTCCCTCGGCCCGCTGCCAGCCGATTTCCCGCGCAACCGGCTCGGCTACGCCCAGTGGCTGACCAGCCGGCAAAATCCACTAGTCTCCCGCGTGGCGGTCAACCGCCTGTGGCAGCTGTTTTTTGGGCGCGGCTTAGTCGCCAACAGCGAAGACTTTGGCACCCGCAGCCCGCTCCCGAGTCACCCGGACCTGCTCGATTGGCTCGCCGTCCACTTCATCGACAGCGGCTGGAACATCAAGGCGCTGTGCCGGGAAATCGCGCTTTCCTCGACGTATCGGCAAGCCTCGCTGCCCCGCGAGGTCGCCTGGTTCGAGGCCGATCCGGATAACCAACATCTGGCGCGTGGTCCCCGCCGCCGCCTGCCGGCCGAACAAATCCGCGACCTCGCCCTGGCCGCCAGCGGGCTGCTCGTCCCGACCGTGGGAGGCCCCAGCGTCAAACCGTACCAGCCCGCCGGGCTCTGGGAAGACAGCGGAACACAACATTCCTATGTTCAGGGCAAAGGCGACCCGCTCTACCGCCGGAGCCTCTACACCTTCTGGCGGCGCACGATGCCACCTCCGTCCATGACGATCTTCGACGCGCCCACCCGCGAATTCTGCAAACCGCGCCGCGAACGCACCAGCACGCCACTCCAGTCACTCGTCCTCCTCAACGACCCGCAGTTCATCGAGGCAGCCCGCGTGCTCGCCGCGCGCCTCGTCGCTTCCCACCCAGAATCGCCCGCCGCCCGCCTCGAAGAAGCCAGCCGCCGCCTCATCAGCCGCTCGCTCAGCCCGGAGCAATCCGAGGCCGTGCTCCGATACTACCGCCTGGAACTGGAGAAATTCTCCGCCGACCCCGAGGCCGCCCGCCTGCTGCTCACCGCCAACGGCGAAGCGCCGCCTCCCGATCCAGCCCTGCCCACCAACGAGGTGGCCGCGACCACCTCCGTCGTCCGGTTGCTGTTCAATTTTTCCGAAACCACCACCACGCCATGATTAGTTTACTCCAATGACGCCCATCCTTCGCCACTGGCTCCCGTGCGGCCGCGTCGCTCCACCGCTCACCCGCCGCGATTTCCTGGCCCGCAGCGGGTACGGATTGGGGGCGCTGGCATTGGGCGAACTCCTTGGAACACGGTCGACCGCCGCGGAGGCGGCGCCCGTTTCGGCCTCGCGCACCGCCGCCCGGCCCGGTCTGCCGCACTTCGCACCCAAGGCCAAGCGCGTCATTTTTCTCTTCATGACGGGTGGGTTTTCGCAGTTCGAGAGCTTCGACCACAAGCCACTGCTCAAGGAGCGCCAGGGAGAAGAACTGCCGCCCTCCGTGCGCGGCGGCGCCCCGCTCCTCGGCATGTCGAATAATCAGGCGTCCGTCCCGATGGTTGGGTCGCCCTGGCCATTCGCCCAACACGGCCAATCGGGCGCCTGGTTCAGCGACCGGTTTCCCCACCTCGCCCAACACGCCGATCAACTCTGCTTCCTCAAAAGCATGACCAGCGAGGCCGTCAACCACGACCCCGCCCTCACGTTCCTCCAAACCGGCGCCCAACTTCCCGGACGCCCGAGCCTCGGGGCCTGGCTCGACTACGGCCTCGGCAGCGAAAACGCCGATCTGCCCGCCTTCATCACGCTCGTCTCCAAACGCATGGTCGACCAACCGCTGTCATCCCGGCTCTGGGACGCGGGCTTCCTCCCCACGCGCCACCAAGGCGTGCAATTCCGCGCCGGCGCCGAGCCCGTGCTCTACCTCCGCGATCCCCAGGGACTCACGCGCGACGACACCCGCCGCTTGCTCGACACCCTGAACGACCTTCACCGCCTCGAACGCGAACAGTCAAGCCAGCCCGATCTCGAAGGCAAAATCGGCCAATACGAAATGGCCTATCGCATGCAGATGGCTGTGCCCGAAGTCACCGACTTGAGCCAGGAGCCGGACCATGTGAAAAAACTCTACGGCCCGGACATTGACAAGCCCGGGTCGTTCGCCACCCACTGCCTGCTCGCCCGCCGCCTCGCCGAACGCGGCGTGCGCTTCATTCAGCTATTCCACCCAGGCTGGGACCACCATGGATCGCTGCCCGAAGGATTCGTCGTCGGCGCCCAGGAAGTCGACCAACCCGCCGCCGGCCTGCTCGCCGACTTGACCGCTCGCGATTTGCTGCGCGATACGCTCGTCGTCTTCGCCAGCGAGTTCGGACGCACCTGCTACTCACAAGGGAAAATCTCCAAAGTCAGCGGATCGTTCGGCCGCGAACACCACCGCGACTGCTTCACCTTCTGGCTCGCCGGCGGAGGCGTCAAACCGGGCCTGACCTACGGCGCCAGCGACGAGTTCGGCTTCCACACCGTGGAAAACCCGATTCACGTCAACGACTTTCACGCCACCATGCTCCACCTCCTCGGCATCCACCACGAGCGCTTCACCCACCGCTTCCAAGGGCGTGACTACCGCCTCACCGACGTAGCCGGCAAAGTCCTCACTCCCATCTTGGCGTAGGCAGGCTCACGGAATCCGCCGCCCCTGGCCCGCTTCCCAGAGTGCATACCAATCTTCGCGATCCAGAGTGATTGCGTCGGCGCGCGCGGCGGAGGCCACCCGTTCCGGCTTGTTCGTCCCGAGAATGGATACCGGCCGCGACGGATGCGCCAGCACCCAGGCGTGCGCCAGTGCCTCCGGAGCCGCCCCGCCATACTTTCCGGACAAATCGGCCATGGCTTCGCGCAACCGAGAGCCGGCCGCATCCGCGGGATCGAACAATCGACCGCCACCCAGCGGCGACCACGCCATCGGCACCCAACCGACCCGTTGCGCCTGATCAAACGTGCCGTCGTGGATCGGGGCGAGGCAAAACAAGCTGAACTCGACTTGGTTCGTGACCAGGGGCCGGTCGACGAACTCGCTCAGCGCCTCGAACTGCGCCGCCGTGTAGTTCGACACCCCCGCCGCCCGGATCTTCCCAGCCTCCAGAAGTCGGTTCAATCCAGCCGCCGTCTCTTCGTGCGCCGTGAGCCAGTCGGGCCGGTGCACCAACAAAAGATCCAGCGCTTCCAGTCCCAGCAATTGCAATGATTTCTCCGCACTTGCCACAATCTGATCGGCACCCGCATTGTAGTGCGCCGTCTTTCGATCCGGCGCGCCCGCATACGGCACGTAGATCCCACACTTCGTCACGATCTCAAGCTTCGACCGCAACCCGGCATCGCGCCGCAATGCCTCGCCCAAAGCCGCCTCCACGGCATACCGACCGTAAATCTCCGCCGTGTCGACCGTCGTGATGCCACGGTCCAGACCGGCCCGCAGCAAGGCCTGCACCCCATCCACCGTGCGCGTCACCGGATCATCAAGCAGCCGCCACGTGCCTAACACGAGACGGGAAATCTCAGGACCATTCGAAACAAGCCGGCGGCGGGTCATGCGCCATGATCACCGACCCGCCAGTCGAAGGCAAGCGGGGTTGAGACAATTCGCCCCGCGTCGGCCCGCTCGCCGTCAAGCCAACAATCGACCGAGTCAATTCATTGAGCCGCGATAACTTCAGTTTCCTTCACCGAAAAAATTGTCAGGAAAATTAATTGACGCTGTTAGAGACATGGATTTAACTCCACCGCGGGTTATTATCATTTCATGAATTTTTCCATCCAACGCAGCCATCGGATCCCGGCCAGCTATTGCTGGCGCGAGGGAACCTTGCTGTGTCTGGAAGGCAGTAAATCACACCTCGGCATGCCCGACACGGCACATCCACCCCAGAGCAGGGGGGCCCTCTAGCCCCGCACCACCGACCATCCGTCCGTTGTGAACCCTGCTCGCCAATAGGCCAGCAGGGTTTTTCATTTCCAGTTAGTTATATCGATCCAACCAACCTTGCAAAACCGGGGTTTCAGCCCCATCCAAAGAACCAGACAATTCATTTCAAGTCAACCCTCATGCTAGAGGGGACGCGTCTATCATGCCCAAGTGACGAGCTAGCATAGCCAGCTCGGATGTCATCCGGGACCGCCCTTTTGACCAATCCGCGGGAGGGCCTTTCGGGAGGTGTGCCCGCAAACACCGAAACATCCGCCGAGAAAAGCCTGCGGGTGCGGCCTCGAAAGAGGTGGCAGCGGTGTTCGTTCATCTTCTTATCGCGGGGTAGAGCAGCCTCTGGACTGGTCTCATAAGCCACGTCATCCCGGTGCAACTCCGGGCTCCGCAACCAATTCTCCATGCGGTGGTAGATCGTTAAAGACGCGAGCTTGGCTGTAACCCAAGCGCCTGCCTGGCCGGCCTGGAGCATTACCAGGACGCCGCACCATTTTCCCCACGCCCCTGTTGCCCTGTAGCTCAATTGGCGGAGCGCCTGACTCTGACTCAGGAGGTTGACGGTTCGACCCCGTCCGGGGCTGCCAGTTTTTGCCCACATAGCCCAACAGCAGAGGCACCGGTCTTAGAAACCGGCCAGTGCAGGTGCAACTCCTGCTGTGGGCACTCTTTTTCGGACCGCAAGCATTGCAGCGATGCACCGGACTTTTAATCCGGTGAGCACGGGGCGGCACCGTGGCGGTCCACCACTTTGTCCAGGCCCGATCTGGAATTAGAAAATGAACAAACTCGCAAAAACCCAACTTTGACCCTCGAACATCCAAGTAATAGACGAACAAAACCAACCACAACCATGACTCTACTCGACAGACCGACGGTGCTTGTGCTCAACCGCCACTGGCAGGCGATCAATGCGACGACGCCGGTGGAGGCGTTTGGGATGATGGCGGCCGGGCAGGCGACGGCGCTGGACATGACGGACGGCGCGATGCAGCCGACGCCCTGGAAACGCTGGATCGATCTGCCCGTGCGCGAGGGCGACGGCGCGGCGCGCACGGTAAAGGGCGCGATTCGTGTGCCGACCGTGATCGTGCTGGCGCGCTACGATCGCGTGCCCATGCGGCGACCCCGCCTCGGTCTGCGCGGCCTGTGGGAGCGCGACGGCGGGCTTTGTCAATACACCGGCCGCCGACTCGCCCCCGGCGAGGGGAGCATCGATCATGTGGTGCCGCTTTCGCGAGGGGGCGGTACGACGTGGGAAAACTGCGTGCTGGCCCACCGTCCGGTCAACCACCGCAAGGGGGCTCGGACTCCCGAGGAGGCCGGTCTGCGTCTGATCAAGCCGCCCCGCGCCCCGCGCGACGTGCCTGTCACCGCGTTCATCAAGAACCTGCACGGCACCCCAGACTGGGAACCGTTTCTGGTGCGTTGAGGGGTGGCCAGACCGTCCCTGGTCCACCTGCGCGCGGCCTCACCCTGAGGCCGCGCGCGTTCGCAGATAACACGATGGAAACTCGTGCCGCCAACCATCAGCCGGTCTACGGTGTCGGCCAACGTGACTATTTTTCATTTTTTACCGGCACTTTTCCGCCCCCGCGGCAGATTCATCCACCGGCGAGCGCGGTCTGCCCCCCGCTCACTCCCATCTGACCCGCCAGCCCGTTCCCAGCGCCGACCCATCAAAGCACATTCCTTTGAGGGTAAAGGATCCGAATGCCTCGGGAGGTTCATGAAGTGGGTGTCGCTCCGGGATCGATCCAAAACAGGTTTTGGCCGGGCACGACCAACCGGCCGGGTGCCGCGAACACATCTCGAATCGTTCCGCCACGCGGCGCATGAATGGCGATTTCCATCTTCATGGCCTCCAGGATCGCGATCCTTTCACCCACCTGGACGCTCTGGCCCGCCACCACCAACACCTGCCAGACGTTCGCAATCAACGGCGCTTCGACCACCACAACGTCGGGAGGCCGGTCAACTCCCCCTCCCTCCCCAGAACCGGAAGGCTCTTCTTCCACCACCCTATCGAGTCCGGCTCGCCGCCACTGGTCGCGTTCAGCGTCAAAGGCGGCGACTTGGCGTTCTTTGGCCGTCCTCGCCTCGGCAGCCACATCCGGATCAGCGAGCCAATCGAGATATTGTCCCAACCGGAACGACGTTTCCTCGATCCGAGGCGAGAACCGTCCGAGTGGAAAATCCTCGCGCCATTCCAGCAATGTCTGCTCGCTGACTTCGTAGAAACGCACTTGGTCGAAAAAGCGCAGCAACCACGGGGTGCCGGCAGGAAACTCGGCGGTGGCGCGCCATCGGTTCCACATCTGTAAAGTGCGTCCGACAAATTGATAACCACCCGGGCCTTCCATTCCGTAGATGCACAAATACGCCCCGCCAATCCCTACGGCATTTTCCGGTGTCCAGGTGCGCGCGGGATTGTACTTTGTCGTCACCAGCCGATGGCGCGGGTCAAGCGGCACCGCCACCGGTGCGCCAAGATAGACATCGCCCAGCCCCAGTACCAGATAGCTCGCATTGAAGAAGATCCGTTTCACATCGTCGATCGACTCGAGGCCATTGATGCGGCGGATGAACTCCAGATTGCTCGGACACCATGGCGCGTCGGGCCTGGTGCCAGTCTGGTACTTGTGGATGGCCAGACGTGTCTGCGAATCGTCCCAGGCCAGCGGCAAATGCACAATGCGCGCGGGGACCTCGATTTCCGAGAGTGGTGGAATGGCGGCGTCGGCGGACTGAATCAGTTCGAGAAGCGTGGACCGGGCCAATCGATCCGGATTCCAATGGATTTGCAATGACCGGATGCCGGGAGTGAGGTCGATGACACCCGGTGGCGCGTGCCGCTCGAACCACGTCATCAGCGCGTGGACGCGAAATCGCAATTGGAGGTCGAGTTCGATCGGGCCGTATTCGACCAGCAGGTTTTCATCCCCCTGGACCCGAACGACCAACCGCGGCTTGTCGCCCTCGGATGGCAGGTTCAGCACGACCGGATTCGCCAGCGAGACCGGCCGGAATCGCACCCCATCCCCGGGTCGCAACTGACCCATCTTCCAGCGTTCCGAGGCGACAATCACCGCCGGACAGACGAAGCCTCCGAGGCTCGGCCCATCCGGTCCCAGAATGATCGGCATGTCACCCGTGAAATCGATGGCCCCGATCGCGTACGCATTATCGTGGATGTTCGACGGATGCAGCCCGGCTTCACCGCCGTCCTGACGCGCCCAAGCCGGTTTCGGGCCGACGAGTCGGACGCCGGTGCGCGCGGAATTGTGATGCACCTTCCACTCCGCCTCGAAAATCATCGCGATGTCGTCGTCGGTAAAAAAATCCGGCGCGCCGTGAGGACCGTACATCACCCTGATCTCCCAGTCCGACGTCAGCGACGGCGAAACGGGCGATTCCGGCATCTCCCACGCCGCTGATCCCTGACCGGGCGGGGCATGGGCCGAAGGCTGCCGCAATTTCAACACGTCGCCCACGCGCAGCGCCCGCCCTCCGTGACCACCGAACCGGCCAAGCGTAAAAGTCGATCGGCTGCCGAGATAAAGCGGCACATCGAGCCCGCCCCGAACCGCCAAGTAAGTCCGCGCGCCAGGCCCATCGATGGCACCAAGCCGCAATTCCTGGCCGGCGCTCACGGAAATCGGCTGCTCGTTGGCCACCGGAACTCCGTCGACCGTGGCCCGCATCGCGGCGCCCACGAGGCTGATCACCGCCTCGGTGTGAAACCGCAGCACCGGCCCGATGAGTGTGCATTCCAGACCGGCGGCATCGGGAGGGTTACCGACCAGCGCATTGGCGAGCTGAAATGAACGAGCATCCATCGGCCCGCTCGGTGGCACGCCCACCGCCCAGTACCCTAGCCGCCCCGGATAATCCTGGATGGTTGTCTGGGTGCCACCATCCATGACCTCGATGGTGCGCGGGCGGTAGCTGAACCCGTTAAGAAACCGCGTCCACACGGTGCCATCCCGGAACTCCGGCGCGGCAACCACCTGGCGCAGATAGTCGCGATTGGTTTCCAGACCCTCGAGCCGCGTATCGGCCAGTGCGGTTTCGAGCGTTGCGATGGCATCCTCCCGAGTGCCGCCGTGCACAATCAGTTTGGCCAGGAGAGGGTCGTAGAACGGCGAGACTTCGGTGCCGGCATTCACCCAGTGGTCGCAGCGCACGCCCTCGGGAAAGCGCACTTCGGTGAGCAGGCCGGCGCTCGGCTGGAAATTCTTCTGCGGATCTTCGGCGTACAGCCGCACCTGGATGGCGTGGCCTTGCGGTTCGGGCACCTCTTCCGGAAACACCCCATCGGCGGCCAATCGGATCATCCACTCAACCAGGTCGATCCCGTACACCGCTTCGGTGACCCCGTGCTCGACCTGCAGACGCGTGTTGACTTCGAGAAAGTAAAACTCCCCGCTCCGAGGGTCGAGGACAAACTCCACCGTTCCCGCGGAGCGATACCCCACACTCTCGGCCAGCCGCACCGCGGCCACCCGCAGCCCGTCCCGCACCACCGGCGGCAGGTTCGGAGCCGGCGTTTCCTCAATCACTTTTTGGTTGCGACGTTGTGCCGAACAATCGCGCTCGCCCAACGCCAACACCCGCCCACCACCATCTCCAAACAATTGCACCTCGATGTGCCGAGCCCGATCGACAAACCTCTCAATGAACAAGCCACCATCACTGAAGTTATTGCGCCCCAAGGCCTCCACCGAGTCGAATGCGGAAATAAGTTCCTCGCGCGTGCGGCACGCTTGCATGCCAATCCCGCCTCCTCCCGCCGTGCTCTTGAGCATCACGGGATATCCGATGCGGCCGGCCGCCGCCACCGCCGCCGCGACGTTCTCCAGCAGCCCGGTTCCAGGCAACAGCGGGACGTGCGCCGCCTCCGCCAGCGCCCTCGCCGTATGCTTCAACCCGAAGCGTCGCATCTGGTCTCCCGTCGGCCCGATAAAAACCAACCCCGCCGCTTCGCAGGCGTCCGCGAAATCCGCATTCTCGCTCAAAAAGCCGTACCCGGGGTGCACGGCCTGTGCGCGCGTGGCCCGCGCCACCTCCAGCAGCCTCTCGGCGCAGAGATAACTCTCCCGCGCAGCCGCCGGCCCTAGCCGGACCGCCTCGTCCGCCAACTCCACATGCCGAGCTCCCCGGTCCGCATCGGAGTAAACCGCCACCGTGCGTACGCCCAGGGCGCGTGCCGTGCGGATCAATCGGCACGCGATCTCCCCGCGATTCGCAATGAGTATCGACTCAAACATCCGCGCCACAACCCTCCCCTGCATCCTTGGCCTGCCTCACGTTCCCCTCAGCCTCGTCGCCTGCCCTCCAGATCAGCACCCGTACCGGCGTCGGATTGTACGCATTGCACGGATTGTTGAGTTGGGGGCAATTCGAAATCAGGCACACGACATCGAGCAGCGCCCGCATTTCCACGTAGGCGCCCGGACGCGAAATCCCGTCGGCAAATGTCAGCCCACCCTCCGGAGTGACCGGCACGTTCATGAAGAAATTGATGTTGCAGGCCACGTCACGCTTGCTCAGCCCGTGTCTCCAAGCCGCCAACCCGCTGAGAAAGCTGTCGCGGCACGCATGCATGTCGTGCTTGTCGTGCGCGTAGCGCATGGTGTTGCTTTCCCTCGAGCAGGCGCCACCCAGAGTGTCATGGCGCCCGCAGGTGTCGGCGGTGATCTCGAGCATGGCTCGGCCTTCGGATGACATGAGCCGGGTGCCGGTGCCGAGATACAGATTGCGCTGGGCAAGGATCGTGTCCGTGGCACTGTAGCGTTCCGTGAAATCGTCGACGCAGTAAAACAGCGTGTCCGCGGCCTGATTGCCCTCCACATCGACGATCCGCAGCGACTGGCCGGCGCGGAGCGGGTGCATCCAGTGTTCCCCGGCTGGAACGATTCGGTCGTAAACCGCGGCGGACGGATCGCGCGGACTTTCAGACAGCCTGTGGGCCTGGGCGTAGTTCATGATTGCAAGTCGAAGTACCGGCAGGTGTTCTCCCAGGCCCGTCGATTCTCAGGCCGGACGGCCAATGAGGGATCGTCGGGTCCCGCCGGCACACCCGGAATCACCTGGATGCGGACAGGCTTGGGGTCGTATATCGGCGTCTCGTCCAACGGATGCTGGCAGGTGGTCAGGACGACGACACAGTCCATCTCCATCCGCAATTCGACCACTCCGCCCGCCGCCGAATGCCCTGGCACGTGACGCAGTGTCCCCGTGTCGTCCGCCACAACCTGGCTGAACAAATTGACGTTCGGCATCAAGTCACGATGACCGAGCCCCCACTTCGCCAGCTCAATCAGAAAACAAGAGCGCGCATCCCGGAAAAACTCGTTCCGCATCTGCTGGTACGATCGCTCTCCATACTTCTTCCGCACCATGGCCGCGGTGGAGTGTCCGCACACTGTGTCATGCCAGCCCACGCTGTCCTCCGTGATCGATGCCATCAGCCGACCCATGTCGGAATGCAGACAGTAAGGCGCGCGCAGATAAAACACATGCTGCCCCTTCAGCGTGTCTGGCATGTTGTAGCGCTCGTGGCGCTCGCGCGCATTGTAGAGCAACAACCCCACATTCGCCCCTCCTTCCAAATCAGTAAATCGCAGCCGCTTCCCACGTCCCAAAAGCCCCGACCAAAGCGAGCCGCCCTTCAGCGTGAAATCCAATAATGCGGCAGATGGCATGGGCGTGGTCAGCGGTCGGTGGTCGGTGGTCGGTGGTCAGCGGTCGGTCGTCAGTAGTCAGTAGTCAGTAGTCAGTCGTCGGGTCCAAAATTCAAAATCCAAAATCCAAAATCTATTCGACGTCATCACCAGTCATGGTGAGTCTGGTCATGGGAAACCTGTCTTCACCGTCTTCGGTGGCTGGCGTGGTGGAGGAGTGGATCAGGGTGTCGAGGCGGGCTCGGAGGGCGAGGAATTCGGGCGAGTTTGATTGGTCGGGGGAGCGCGGGCGGGGCACGGGATTTTCGATGAGTTCGCGGACGCCGCCCGGGTTGACCCCGAGGACCAGGATGCGGTCGGAAAGATGGATGGCTTCATCGAGATCGTGCGTGATGAAAAGGATGGTGACGTCGATTTTTTTCCAGATTTGGAGCAAATACGACTGCATGCGGCTGCGCGTCTGGGCGTCGAGGGCGCCGAATGGTTCGTCCATGAGCAGGATGCGGGGCCTGGCGGCGAGGGCGCGGGCGATGGCGACGCGCTGTTTCATGCCGCCCGATAGTTCGTGCGGA
>JBJXFS010000357.1:0-5969 GCA_046155625.1 Verrucomicrobiales bacterium
CCGGCACGCTCCCATCGCCTACGAGCCCGGAGGTCTCGTCCCACCTCCAGCCGCAAGCACTCGCGGAAGGCTGTATTCAAAAGCCTCAAGCTCTGCCGATTCAAGGTTACCGCGGTGGTCGCTCAGCGTCACTTTGCCACTGCCAACAAAAAACATCTTGAGGATTTCGGATCATCCAAGTCTAGAATCTCCCCTGCCGAAAAAAGTGTATCGTCCGCCATTCCCCACGCATGAAATTCGCCATCTGCAATGAGACTTGGCAGCAGCCGGGGGCCGCGCGTCCCGCGCATACCGGTTTGCGGGCTGACGAGTTTGCCCGCACCTGCGAGGCGATCGCGGCCGCCGGCTACACCGGGGTTGAAGTCGCCCCCTTCACGCTCATCGACGATCCGCGCGAGCTCACTGAGGCCGATGCCGCGCGGTGCGGTGAGATCGCACGAGCGGCCGGCCTGCAGGTCGTCGGCCTGCACTGGCTGCTCGTCCAGCCGCCCGGCCTGCATGTGACCACGCCGGATGCCGCGGTGCGCCGGGCCACCACCGATTTCGCCCGCCACCTCGCTCGTCTGTGCGC
The DNA here is from genome assembly GCA_046155625.1 of Verrucomicrobiales bacterium. Taxonomy (GTDB): domain Bacteria; phylum Verrucomicrobiota; class Verrucomicrobiia; order Verrucomicrobiales; family V1-33; genus CAJBME01. Next base: position 572 of record JBJXFS010000357.1, read on the forward strand.
CGCCATGGGCGGCACCATCATGGTCTGGGGCAGCCCGAAACAGCGAAGCCTGGCCGACGGCTGGGCTTACGACCCCGCCGCCGCCCGGGCCGCCGAGGTTTTCCGGTCCGTCTGCGAAACCGCCGGGCCACTGGGCGTCCAATTGGCCATCGAGCCGCTCGGGCGGAAAGAGACGAACTTCCTCACGACGGCCGCCGAAACCATCCGCCTGATCCACCGAGTCGATCACCCGGCCTGCCGCCTGCACCTCGATGTCAAAGCGATGAGTGACGAGTCCACTCCCATTCCCGACATCATTCGCGAAAGCGCGGGCCACTTCGTGCACTTCCACGCCAACGACCCGAATCTCCGTGGACCCGGGATGGGCGAAGTGCGCTACGAACCCATCATCGCCGCCCTTCGCGGCGTCGGCTACACCGGCTGGCTATCGGTCGAGGTCTTCGATTACACCCCGGACGCCGAGACCATCGCCCGCGAGAGCCTGGCCTTCTTGCGGCGTGTGACCGGCGTTGGCCCGGAAGAGATCAACCGGTGATCCTGGCATCCGTCACGCGAACCACGCATTAAGAACGCCGCCTCCGCCGCTTTTCACCCTCGTGGCTCCCACGAGGACCGATGCGGGCGCAGCTACTCCCCCTTCGGCCCACGGCCTTCGCCGCCAGTACCTCCGGGTCCGCGGCGGCCGCCGCGCTCGCCGCGCGGTCCGCCTTCGGCACGTGGCCGGCGCGGCATGATTTCTTCCGACGTCAGCTGGCCATCGGCATTCTTGTCGAGGGTTTTGAGAGCCGTGCCGGAATTCGAGATCTCATCGGCCGAGAGGACGCGATCATCATTGCTGTCGAGCGCGCCCAGGACCGGTGGTTTGGGACGTCCACCGCCCTCGCCGCGAGGGCCGCGAGGGCCATCGGGACCGCCGGGACCGCCGGGGCCGCCGGGGCCGGGGGGAGGTGGGACCGGGGCATCGGGGGCGGCGTTGGAGTCGGGCGCGCCAGGGCCGCCGGGCCGACCAGGCCGATCGGGGCGCCCCCTTCCGGCGGGCATGAGTTCATCGGCGGTGAGCTGCCCGTCGGCATTTTTGTCGAGCGTCTTGAGGGCGGCGGGGGCGCTGGCGATTTCCTCGGCCGAGAGGGTGCCGTCTTTGTTGGCATCGATGGCGGCGACGGCGGGGTGGATCGGGCGGGGTCCGCGCTGGGGGCGTTCGGTTGGAGGGTTTTCCGGCGGGGCTGCCGGCTGTTGGGCAAAGAGGAGGGATGAGCCGGCGAAGAGCGCGGCATAGGTGAGGCACAGGGCGTGGCGTTTCATGGGGATGTTGGTTTGTTGGTTGTCTGGTGGTGAGGCGGGCTGAGGCGGGCGTTGGCCGGTCAGCACACGGGTAATCAGACACCAGGGATGTTAAGAGCGTGTGTGGGAAGGCGGCCAAAATTGTAAAGGTATTGTAAAAGTGGCGCCGCGCCGGGCCGCTGGGGGCACATTTCCCTCACGCCATGCTTTTCACCACACCACTCAACCGGCACGATGGCGGCGTGGCCCGCGCCGATTCCCCAGATTCCGATCAGCCGCCGCGCGTGTTGGTCATCGATGACGATCGCAAGTTGTGCCGGCTGATCGCCGATTATCTCGACCCGCTCGGGTATCGCGTGAGTTACGTTCACAGCGGCCCGGAAGGCGTGGCGCGGGCCACGCAGGAGCCGTGGGGAGCGGTCATCCTTGACTTGATGCTGCCGGGTCTCGATGGCTTCGAGGTCCTGAAACGAATCCGCATGTCCAGCGAAGTGCCGGTTCTGATGCTGACGGCACGCGGCGACGAGGCCGACCGCATCGTGGGCCTGGAGATCGGCGCCGACGATTATTTGCCAAAGACTTTTTCGACCCGCGAGCTATTGGCGCGGTTGCGTGCCGTGATGCGGCGGGCGCGAGCCACAGCGGATGCCCATCCCACGCCCCCGGGATCGGCGCACGCTTCAGTCACCGAGACGGCTTTGAACGTCGGCGATCTGATGATCAACCCGGACGACCGCACCGCCACGCTGGCCGGCGCGTCGCTCGTGCTCACGCCGGTCGAATTCGACCTGTTGTTCAGCCTGGCGCGTTCGTGCGGCCGGGTGAAGTCGCGCGAGCAGTTGCTGGAGGAGATTCGGGACAGAGACTACGATGTGTTTGACCGCAGCGTCGACGTGCACATCTCGGCACTGAGAAAGAAGCTGGGCGATGACCCGCGCCAGCCACGGTTCATCCGCACCCTCCGAAGTGCTGGCTACCTCATGATCGATCCGCGGCGCGAGCGCCGAGCACCCCCGATGCGACCATGACCGATCCGCCCAGCGCTTTCGCGCCCCCACGCCGGTTTTTTCCGCTCTACGGAAAAATCCTCCTGTGGTTTTTCGCGAATGTCCTGCTCGTCGGTGGCGCGGCATTTTGGTTGGTCCGCGAGCAGTTTGGCCTCGACCGCACCCTGCTGCTCACGCGGGACGGGCGCGCCCGGCTGCAAGTGCGCGCCGAGCAGACACTGGATGCCCTGGAAACGGCTGGTGCGGGCCGGTCCGAGGCGGACGCTATCCTGGCGCGCCTCGGCGAAGAGGAAAATTTGTCCTTCGCGCTGTATGACTTTGGCGGTGGCCTCGTTGCGGGTGATCCATTGCCACTGCCCCCAGTCGTTCGCGAACGGCTGCCAATCGGCCGAGGTCGCGGTGGGGTGCCCGGTCGCGGCCGGGAGGGCCAGCCACCCGACGGACCGCCAGAGAACGGCCTCCGCCCGGGCGGCCCATTTCCCGCACCGCTCGATCCCGCCGGTTCGGAGAGACCGGCGCGGGGAATCGAAGACGGACGGCGGCGCGATCGCGGGCCGGGTGTCGGCGCGCGTGCCGATCGCGGGTGGCGGGGCGACGGCCGCCGCGCCGACTTTCCCAAAGAAGCCCTGCGCTCCGATGATCCGCCTCGCTATTGGATCCTGGCGCGGCTCCCGCCCGTGCCGGAGGGACCCGGCCGCGGCCGCGCGCTGGTTTTGGTGGGCATGGCCGAATCGCTCGGGCAAAGTGCTTTGCTCTTCGACCCCAAACCGTGGTTGTTCGGCGGCCTCGCTCTGTTGGGCGCCTCCGCCCTGCTCTGGTGGCCGTTCGTGCGTGGCCTGACCCGATCGCTGGCGCAAATGCGCGGCGCCACCGAGCGCGTCGCCCACGGCGATTTTTCCGTGAGTGTCGATGATGCCCGAGGCGACGAGCTCGGCCGGCTCGGCCACGCCATCAATGCCATGACCAACCGCCTCGCGGGTCATGTCAGCGGCCAAAAACGATTCCTCGGCGACATCGCCCACGAACTCTGCTCGCCGCTCGCCCGCATGGAAATGGCCCTCGGCATCCTCGAACAGCGGACACCCGACGACCTGCGCGCGCGCGTCGGCGACGTGCGAGAGGAAGTGCGCGAAATGAGCGGTCTCGTCAACGAATTGCTCGCCTTCACCAAAGCGGGCTTGCAGGAATCGACCGCCGTGCGCCAACCGGTGGCCCTCGCTCCCCTCATTGAATCGGTCGTGGCCCGCGAAGGCGCGGCCGACCAGGTGACGGTCGATGTCCCCGCGGATCTCAGCGTGCTTGCGGCCCCCGCACTTCTGAATCGCGCGCTGGGCAATGTGCTGCGCAACGCGGTGCACTACGCGGGCAGCCGTGGCTCCATCGAAATCACGGCCGCTCTTCCGGCCGCCGACTCCGGATCATCCACCGAAGATCGCGTCGTTATCTCAATCGCCGACCACGGCCCCGGTGTTCCGGCGGAGGCACTGCCCAAATTGTTTGATCCGTTTTTTCGCGTCGATGCGGCGCGCACCCGCGAGACGGGTGGCGTCGGTCTCGGTCTGGCCATCGTCAAAAGCGCCGTCGAGGCCTGCGGCGGCACGGTGGCCGCCCGCCCGCGTCTCGACGGCCAGGGTGGATTGGTCGTCGATCTCACCCTGCCCGCGGCGGCGAATGGACGACGGTCGTCTACACGAAGCTGACTGCCCCTTCTGAACAGAGGCGTTCGCTCGCGCGTTTAAGGCGAATACTTTTCGCAGAGGGGGAGTTCCGCCCGAAGAGCTGGAGTTTTTCCTGCAGTCCCAGGGCCTGCGGCGTCCGCAAGAGATTCAATCTCAACAAAGCGCCTATTATTAAGCAGTTGTCTTCATACATGAATGCGCTCTGGCTGACTTCCATGGCTCACCAGAATCCGCTTCCCTCACCCTCCCCACGCGGCTTAGGGTGTCCGTCTGCGATGAAACCGAAGGTGTTTTTGCAAGGGGCAACCCTGATGCTGGCCCTGTCCACTCTCCTGCTGGCCCGCGACCTGCCGCGTAGATGAACCGCCCGCTCCATTTCCTTGTCACTGCCGGCCCGACCCGCGAGGCGGTCGACCCGGTTCGGTTTCTTTCGAATCGCTCGTCGGGGCGCATGGGGTTTGCCATCGCTCAAGCTGCCGTCGAGGACGGCCACCGCGTCACCCTCGTCGCCGGCCCGGTCTCCCTGGTCTCGCCGCCCGGCGTCGCCCGGATCGACGTCGAATCCGCGGATGACATGTTCCGAGCCGTCGAAAGAATCGTCGCCGATACGCCACCCGTCGACGTGGCGGTACTCGCCGCGGCCGTGGCCGATTATCGACCGCTCACCGTGGCCGCGCACAAAATCAAAAAGCAGTCGGCCCGCCTCGTCCTGGAACTGGAGCGCACCCGCGATATCCTCGGGTCGATGCGATCGCCCATTGGGTTCTGCGGCGTGCTGGTCGGGTTCGCGGCCGAGACCGAAAACCTCCTGGCCAATGCCCGCGAGAAACTCCAACGCAAGGGCCTCGACTTGGTCGTTGCCAATGACGTCAGCCGCCCCGATGTTGGATTCGATGCGGCCGACAACGAGGTCGTCCTCGTTTTTCCCAGCGGCGAGTCGCGTCCGCTACCCCGGGCTCCAAAACTCGAGATCGCCCGACATATCGTCCGCCTCCTGGTCGGAATGTCGTCGGCCTGATTCATCACTGCCGCGGACCCGCCCACGGGAAGTTGCCTGAATCCCTCCGCCCATCGGGTGCCGAAGGCCATTGGGCTGCTGGGAAAAGTCCCCACTCCTCCCGGCATCGCTCTTGTATCGCGACACCTGGAGATTGTCCGTTTTTCGTGCTTTGGCATTCACGGAACGAGGCTCCAACCGGATGCTGGAAGGCCGATTTCAGGTGGGACGAGACCTCCCGGGCTCGTGGGCGGTGAAGACGTCCCCTGGGGAAGGGTCATCAATTCTCGAGGGAGGGGCACGTGGTGCCACCCGGAAAGTTCCCGATGACAGCATCTGGGCTCATCGATTTCTCTGGCTGTGGGCACCGCTTGAGAAGGCGGAAGGGAGCTTCTTTCACCACGCTCCCACCGCCGACGAGCCCGGGAGGTCTC